>CALLZM010000001.1 GCA_937858705.1 uncultured Candidatus Saccharibacteria bacterium
TCGTCGCTAAATACGACCGGGCGATAGTTTTGTGGGTGAATACTGCTTTTCATACCGAACCATTTTATCGTTTTTTGAGGTGAAAGTCAAATAGTTTGCGTCGCTTGGCTCGTTCTGCTTCGATTTTTTGGTGGAGTTTTTGAATAGCGCGAGTAGTATTTGGGTTGCTTGAGAGTTCTCTGAACTGTCGATCAAGCTCGGCTATCTCATCATCACTCAGGTCTTCAAGCCCCATATAGTAGGTTCGAGCGCCTTTGGTGGTGCGAATGAGCTCATCGAGCTTTAGGTGAAGTGCTTTGGAGTCGCGGTTTTGGGTGTTTTGAATGAGGAATACCATGAGGAAGGTGACAATGGTGGTGCAGGTGTTTATGAATAATTGCCAGGTATTTGAATAGTTAAACAGTGGTCCTGTGACGGCCCAGGTGATGACTAGCGTGAGTGCTGCGAGGAAAATAATGGCGGAACCAGCCATGTTTGAGGCTTTTGTGGCGAAGGTGCGGAAGATGTGTTTCATAGTATGTATATCATACCATAAACATGTTTAGGTCACCCTTTTCGTCTTTCGTCATAGGGTGCGTTACACGCCTAACGCCGCCCTACGGGGTCTTATAGGGTTGCACTACGCTTGACCCCCTATGACGAAAGACGAAAAGGGTTCTCTTTTGGCGCCTTACTTATATCGAAATAATGTGCGCATTCACCTTCAATTCATCACGAAGATCGGTGGCGGTGATGATAGTTTGGTAGCTCGATAATGCTTGCATGAGTTGTTGCTCGCGGCTGGTGTCGAGCTCGGAAAAGACATCATCGAGTAAGATGAGCGGTGCGCTACCAAAGGCTTCTTGCTGTAGTTCGATTTCGAGAAGCTTGAAGGCGAGCATGATGGTGCGCATCTCACCTCTGGAGGCAGTTTCATTCGCGGTATGGCCGTCGATGAGTACTAAAAAGTCGTCTCGGTGCGGCCCGTACGAAGTGTAGCCCCGATAACTGTCGGCCATATAGTTTGATTGCAATTGGTGCAGAAGGGTTTGCTGGTAGGTATCAGCAGCAGTTCGCGAATGGTATGAGGCGGTGATACTATGTGACGCGCCAGCGATGGAAGAATAGAGTGAGCTAAGACGAGTGTTGGCGAGCACGATAAATTCTCGCCGGGCTCTAGTGATATTTAGTGCGAGCTCAGCGAATTTCATATCCCACACGAATAGTTGATCTTCCCAGGCTTTGGCAGACATATCCTCACGGCGTTTCAGTAGCTCATTTCGTTGCATGACGGTTCGTTGGTAGCGATTTAATAGAGTATTGTACTGTGGATAGAGCCGTGATAGCATACCGTCGAAGAAGCGGCGGCGGCGGTCGGGCGAGCTGGACAGAAGCCGCAATTCATCTGGTTCGAATAAGATGACTGGCTGGCGATATTTCGCGGGCATGCGCAAGCTCTTTTTGTCTTGAATAGTGAACGATTTTTTTATTGTATCGTCACTGGTGAGCTGCAGTGTGGCATAGCGTTTTGCACCATTTTGTTCGATAAGCATCAACTCACCTCTAGTGCTACTGTGTGAAATCATCTCGCGGTCGCGACCTCGAAAACTGCTGCCATGGGCGAGGTAATACAGGCTTTCGAGGAGAGTGGTCTTGCCAGTACCATTTTTACCTAAAATTAAAGTGACCTCCGGGTGGAGCTCGGCGGAGTAAAGATCGTATGATCGAATAGTATTTAGGCGGATTTCTCTCACAATCATCTTGTTTCTAGTGTATACTATTTATCAGAAAGAGGTGAAGTTACGATGTTTGATACGAAAAAATATGAGCAGAAAATCGACTTAGCATTGGGTCATTTTCACGATGAACTACGAAAAGTACGAACTGGTCGTGCGCATTCGGGTATGCTGGATGGTATTTTGGTGGAAGTGTATGGGGTGAATATGCCGCTCAACCAGGCTGCGACTATCACGGCGCCCGAAGCGTCGATGCTGCAAATAACACCATTTGACCCAGGTAACATACAGGCTATTTCAGCTGCGATTCGCAAAGACCAAAGCCTTGGCTTTAACCCGTCCGACGATGGTCGAGTGGTTCGTGTACCAGTGCCGCCGCTGACGGAAGAACGCCGTCGGCAGCTGGTAAAGCAGGCGAGTGAAAAAGTGGAGGAGGTACGCATTGCACTTCGTACTATTCGCCAGGATGCTTTGAAAGATGCCAAGCGAATGAAAGAATCTAAAGAGATGGGTGAAGATGATTATAAGCGCGTCGAGAAAGAAATCGATGGCCTACTTGCCAAGACCCAAGGTGAGATAGACGAGATATTTAAGACTAAAGAGAAAGATATTTTGACTATCTGATGCCAGGACAGGAGATCGACGGAAAGCTAGGGGAGAAGGCGGAGTTTCGTCTAGAGCGCCAGGAGGTATACGACTGGGTGAGAACTATTCTGGACGATCAAC
>CALLZM010000002.1 GCA_937858705.1 uncultured Candidatus Saccharibacteria bacterium
GTTTCTTCTCTGATGGAACAGATGAGGGGAGCAACGGTATTTGAATATTAAGCCAAAAATGCCGTATACTTTGCGCGAATTGCCACAAAAAACACACAGCGTTCCAGCAAGGCTGGTATAAAAATATGGAGGCACGTACGGGTAACGCTCCCGTCTAGCAGCTTTTGCAGAGCTGTGCCTAACTTCTCGGCCAACGCGCCTTAACTCTATATATTCAAATGGTGCGGCGAAGAGGACTTGAACCTCCACGAGCGCAATGCTCACTAGCCCCTCAAGCTAGCGCGTCTACCAATTCCGCCACCGCCGCATATCATTGAATATAAAAATGTACCATCGAAGTTTATCGTCATTCTCGGACGCTTTTTCATTATACCCAGACTACCCCGGTTTGTAAATGAAAACTATACTCTTTCGGTGTAGACAACTACTCTGTCGGCCATAGTTTGTTGGTCATTCACCCATTTGCCGTCGCAGGTTATGAGATTCAGGCCCTCTTTTGCGCCACCATATACCGACATTACTTGGCGCATATCTACTTTTTCTCGCGGCTTGGTTTCTTTGTGTACTACCTTATAGAGAAGCTTCTCGCCATTGCCCATCTCTAGCTCCACCTTGTCACCTTTTTCCAAAGTGTTCAAGGTACCGAATAATCCTCCACGAGTGGGACCGCTCGAATGCGCATCTATCACTGCCGCGCCTTCAGCTCCAGGTTTTGCGCTACCGTTATACCAACCGGCATCATAAATATTTAGTGGTGCCTGCATACTGCCGTCGGGGTTAATCCCCATTTGCAATACTCTTCCCGAAACACCCATTTTACTGATGTGGATCATTCTCGGCATATCATCTGCCACGGTATATTTCGCAACCGCTGCCTTTGGCGGCTCCTTCTCATCGGTGCCTTCAGCCGCTTGTCGAGCCTCAGGAGTGACTATTTCACTCGAAGCTACCGCTGGCATAGCCGCTACGCGCTCCTTTAGCTGCTGATTGGTAAACCAAGTATCAACGCTCACATATCCAGCAACCGCCACAAGTGCCAGCACTACCAAGCCACCAGCTATATTTCGCGCAAGTCTTTTCGGTTTCTCCTTGCGAGAAGCTCTCGGTGTACCTTTTGCAGATTTCAAAGGCGCCGTAGCAGGGTTTCGTACAGGTGCAGCAGGAGTTATTTCCACCTTGGGCACCTGAGGGCGTACGACAGGCTTGGCCACGGGAACAGGTGCAGAAACGGCTACCGGCTCAGGCACTACTCTTCGACGCACCCTATAAATATCCGGCCGACTTCTCACTGGTGGCGTGAGAGGTCGAACTGGTATGTGAGTTCGTCGTGGTTTAATATCTGTAATCATATCTTCTTATTCCCTGCACCACGCCAGATGGGCGAACTATTGTTGCTCGCCCATCTATTGTATCATTCTAGAGCACCCTGGTACTCAGTAGCTGGATTATTGTCGAGCCTTTCGCATAGCAACCAGTAGAGCGCCTGCAGCCACAACTGTTGCAGCTATCACCATAAATGGATTTGCACTCACTAATTGTGCGATACCGGTATTTGGCACGCCCGGAAGTTTTACGCTATTCTTCGCGGTCAATACTACATCGTTGCCAGTACCACCCTTGTACGAAATGGTAAATTCGGCTTTTCCTATTTTTACCGTCGTGCCCTCAGGGAGACCCTTGAAAGTGCCAGATACTGGGTCTTTGCCTTGGTTATCGATGATAGTAGATGAACCACCCTTTTTCTGTATGAAGTTACCGTAGCCAAAGACTTTCAACTGTGCACTAGCAGAAATACTGACCGTACCAGTTACTTTAATTTGGTCGTACTCAGAACACGCCTTGAGACCACCGAGTTCAAATTCGTATATACCATCGAGATAGAGACTTCCCGTCGTCAGGCAGCCTGGGCTCATACCTGGCGCAATAACGCCATCTTTTGCGACAAAGATTGAGCTTGCTTTACCGTTACCCTTTAGTGTGGAATTTGCAGAAACAATCACAGAGTCTCGTGTTCCGTTCAAGATAAGCGTTTCCTTATTTGAGCCTTCTACAGATTCTTTTGGTTTCGAACCATCGAGCTTGGTGGTTTTCGCAGTCACTTTGCTGAGAGTGCCGCCAGCAGTGCCAGTTGTATTGCTTTTTGCTTTGTTAATGAGCGTCCCCTTGTTGTCGGCACTCGGTACTAGCTTGCCTTTACCCTTTAGCGTTCCGGTGATGATCACTGTCGTATTGCTACCGAGTGTATATGGAATCGTCCCATTTAATACCACTGTACCACTAATGGTTACTGTACTGGCTTCAGATCCACCGCCGCCCATACACCCAGATGGATAACCGATACTGCTTCCATCTTCAAAGGTATATGTGCTTGAGAGTGGCGTAGAAGATCCCCATATGCCAATTCCCATGCGGCCACCGTTTGTAAAAGTCATATTACCCATGCCCCATGGAGAGAGCCCTACATCAGTACCAACTGTTGTTGATTTCGAAGTAATGTCTCCGCTGTATCCACAGAGCATATTGCGAATGCTGTAAGTATCGAGGCTGAGCTTTTTCCCACCTTGCCCACCTAAACCTAGATCAACGCCCATCTTATCGACTGTTAGGTTTTTAATACCAGACCAATCGGTGATATAAACATTAGCTCTGTTCGTTGTTTCATATAGATATTGTCCGCCATCAAACAGTACTGTTGGCTGAAACGCAACAGTATCAATAACGAAACGACTACACGATTCTACCCAAGTATGGCCTGGTGCATTGATGGCAGCTATTTTCACGCCCGAGAGGTCGTTCGTGAGATCGTGAGGATCAGCCCCAGCCTCACTTGGCTGGCAAGGAAACACCAGTGTCGCTCCATCGGTAGGAACCTGTCCGCCTTGCCAGTTGGCGGCAGTGCTGAACTTGCTGTCTGAACCACCACCAGACCATGTATAAGTCCCCGCCGCATATGCGTTTGGAGTCATGAGTACCGTAGCTCCACCCAAAGCCGACGATACAGTTAGCAAGCCTGCCGGAAACAAGCCTTTTATATTTTTATGTGTTTTCATCTCACCACCTTTTTTATGTTATGTGTTGGTTAGTTATATAGTAGCACCCCCCCAGCAAAATAAAGAGCGTTTTGTTGTAATATATACTACGAACTAGCTATAGTACCAGTAAGGGGTTACGGTGTCTTTAAGAATTGTGCCTTGGAGACTGTCCAGTTATTGACGCTAAAATAACGGTCGACGATCGAGACAAACCGCATAGAACTATCGACGGACTGAGCATTTTTGTTCACAAAATACGGCGCAACTTGCTGGTACAGTGCGATTGCTGGCGCATCTACAAGCCACTGTTCAGCAAAGGCAATATATTTACTGTCTCGCCTGTCTGAGCTCGTCTGGTCACGGGCGCTCACCAGTGCCACATCTGCTGTATCGTTGGCATAGTTCGTAAAATTATACCCATTTAGCCCAGTTTGCGATGAGTGCCAATACGCAAAGACATCGGGATCACCACCTATCGGTAGTTCATAGAGCAGTATGTCATAATTTCTCGGCTGCAATACATCTTGCACAAAACCAGAGGCTACCGCTTCGGTATCGATGACCTGCACCGAAGCTCGAACGCCTATAGTCTTCAATTGCTCAACCATCATATGGGCAATTTTTTCATATTGTTCATTTTTGAGAACCGTTATCTGTAATCGTAGCTCAGTGTCTTTCTGCTTACGATATTCACCCTGCAGCTTCCATTTCGTTGTATCAAGTAGTTTATTCGCCTCAGCGATATCTACCTTCGGAACTTTGATTCGTTCGCTCCCTCGTACTTGGCTTGGCAGAAATGGCAGATTGAGAACTGGTGCATTTGGCGAAACTTCTTTACGAATCGCCTCAGTATCAATAGTTCGCTGAATAGCCTGCCGGACGATACGATCCTTCAAGATTGCCTGGTCGGTATTCATGAGAGTGTAAATACCAGAGTTCAATGGAATATCGAAGCGATTGTAGCCACTCATTTTCACCGCTGAAGCCTGCACTTCGTCTAAACCAATTGCGCCAGTTACTTCGTTTGAACGAATCGCCTGAACAAGTTGATCTGTTTTTTGATAGACATGCAGCTCCATTCGATCAACAAACGGAGTCTTCTCATAATAGTTCTTGTTTGCCACCAAGTGGAGCGTGCGATGCATATCCCCACTCTGACTTGACTGCAATAATCTATAGGTGAATGGGCCACTGCCAACTGGTGATTTTGAATAGCTACTTTCCCGAAGGCTCGAAACCGGAATCTGCGACACAATATGCTGCGGTAAAATGGCAAAAGTGAGAGCATGCGGAAATGCCGCGTAAGGCGACAGACGAAATTCTATTGTATAGTTATCGATGACTTGAACTGCTACATCTTGCCAACTTGCTTGCAACGAGGTTCTGGCGCGGATATCAGGATTTTTAATAAGCTTGACGGTAAAATCGACATCTTTTGCCGTCAATGGTGTGCCGTCATGCCACTTTACGCCTTGTCTCATGCGCACCGTATATCGTCTGCCTCCGTCTTCCATTTTCATCGATTCAGCAAGGTCGGGATGAAGTGCGCCTGAAGAATCGTAGCCATAGAGTGATGAAAAGAGAAGCTTTGATGCCGCACCTTCTGCGCTGGAAGAGATATACAACGGATTCAGCGTTTCGAGCTTCCCGACGACACCCTCTGCGTAGGTGCCTCCTGCGGTACTTGCCCTCTCGGTATATTGTTTATCGATAACGAAAAAGTGAACGCCAATACCGGCGATCAACAGAGAAGCAACCAACAACCACGCAACAATATACCGCCTAGATTCTTTGACATTACCAATCCGCTTCACGATAAATTTACGAGCATGTTTCGTAGTGGTGGTTTCGACCTTTTTGATGTGTTTTTTGAGATTTTTTTTATCCAAACTCAACAATTTTACCGATTTTCCACCGTTTTTCGATTCCTTATGTGTACTCGCAGACTTATCCATACCTATTCTTGCTTAAACCTATAGCCTATAGCGGCAATAAGAGACCGGCCAAAATAGATAATACGAAGATAACCGCAAAAATGATAGTAACTTCAAAAAGATTTTTGTCGAAACCACGCCGAGTAGTGTACAGCTCACTTGAACCGCCAAACCCTGCGCCAAGGCTAGCACCCCTTTGCTGCAACAAAATAGCCAAGATCATCAAAATCGCTGAGCCAAGCATTACTATTTGTATCGTTTCCCCTATCGTCATATGTCCTCCTTATTATTTGACTGAGATTCAACAAAACTACTCACGGTATAGTTGACTAAACTGATGACCACTCCAGCAATAACCGAATGCCAGAAGGTCATTTCTACACCTGGCGCTATTTTGAATGTGATATACACCAAAAAACCATTGATAATGAGCATGAATACTCCGAGCGTCAATAGCAAAGCTGGCAACGCCAAAATGATAATGAGCGGCTTCAATAGTGAGTTGACGATCGATAACACTAAACCGACAAGTAGGAATGTGAGCAAACTTTCTGGAGTTTCAGCGTATCCTGTACCGAATAGCCGAACCGCCAGCCATAAGCCCAACGAATTTAGTAGCCATCGAAAGGCAAACTGTTGTAATTGTGATTTCATATACTGTTCTATTCTATCAAACCGACAGCACTTCTGTCGACAGCTTGACGCTCAAATTACGACTACCAGTCTCCGTCACTGCTATATCATCTTCAATCCTAAAGCCGTACCCCTTCTCGTTCATATAAAACCCAGGTTCTACGGTAACTACCATGCCTGGTTCAAAATAACGCGGCCTCCCTAAATGATCATGGACATCGATCCCAAGACCATGGCTGATGGCATGCGGCATATACTTATAGAGGTCATCTCTTGTGGCAGCGGACCCTACAAGCTGACACTCGTGTAATGCCTCGAGAAGTAGTGCATCGACCGACTTGGCATACTCAGTCAAAGGTAAACCTGGCTTGATGAGCGCAATGATTTGTTGCTGCGCTTTTGCTAGAGCATCATAGATAGCTTGTTGCTCGTGGTTCAATGTTCCTTTTACAAATACTCGAGTAATATCTGCGGTATAATACTGCTTTCTTGCCCCAATGTCACAAAGAATGGGTTGATTTTTATATATTTTATCGGTATTTTTACCGTAGTGAAGCGTACATGCATTTGCTCCAGCTGCCACTATGGGGTCATACGCATGATCGGCATTGTGCATCCTGAACATATAACCAAACTCTGCTTCTAGCTGAAATTCATACTGACAATGTGCGAGCTTCGTCCGAGCATGTTCAAATGCCGAAACTGTCAAATCAACTGCTTGCTGAATCGCTTCAAGCTCCAGTGACTGCTTGATAGCTCGCAACTTCGTGAGTTCCGACGAACAATCGAGTACTTTCGAAAATAATCTCTCGAGCCTGCCCCATTGTGCTTTCGGTGCAGGATTTAGTACAAACTCTTGCTTTTCAAGCTTAAGACCATACACAGTACTGTGCTTCTTTGCAAGGCTTCGAAGAAATGGTTCAAAATTTTCCTCGGGTATCACCTCTTTCGCACCGCTCCGTGCCAATATAGCTGCCGTGTCGGGTTCACCGCCGAATATTCGTTCTACCTCAGATAGCTTGGGCTGCACCAGCAGTGCGGTATCGTTCGTACCGTCATACACAAGATGCCAGCCAGGCTCTTCTATGCCAGTAAGATACCAGAAGTTGGCTTCTTGCAAAAAAGGTGACGCCATATCGCTGGTTTTCTGCATCAGATCATACGCCGATAATACTATCAGCCCACCCTGAGTTTTTTCGGCAAGTCGTTGTCGATTCCAACGAAAGAACTCAGCAGTAAAGATATCTTTTTGTCTATTTCGTGCCGTTATATTCATGTAGTCTCCCCTGTAAATGCGTGGTGTATTATCTTTGCTTTAGCCGGACCCACTGCTTTCGCAATATCGGCTTCCGTGGCTTTCTGTATAGCCGCAATACTACCGAACGCTCTCATGAGCCGTCGTTTTGTTACTGGTCCTACGCCTGCTATATCGTCAAACGCACTCTTTTTTTGTCGTGTACGACTGATGGTTTCATGATAGCTTATCGCAAAACGATGACTTTCGTCGCGAATTCGCTGAATAAGCTTCGTGATGTCACTGTAGCGAAAGGTTTTATCGTCTGCCTGAAAGTTTTTCGCGTGGCCCGTTACCTTAAAGCGACCTAATTGTAAATTGATTACAATAAAATCGCCCTCTGGTATAGCTGAGGCTCCGAGCTCGGGGGTGAGTATAGACTCATGCACTATTACTTTGGAATTTCGGTGAATCATCAATTCTTCTTGGCGTTTCGCTACACTAATAATGGGAATATCGAGCCCTTTTTCATCTCTCGCCCGAATGGCCGCCATAAGCTGCCCTTTACCTCCATCGATCAATAGTAGATCTGGCGTGCCCCAGCTTTTTATATTTCGCTCGCTCAACCTACGAGATAGTGCTTCGTATATGTTCCCCGTGTCATCATTTTTCTCAGACACTTTAAATTTACGGTACTCCGCCCTATTGCTTACACCATTCGTAAACACCACCATACTAGCAACCACGCCTCGACCACCAGTATGCGAAATATCGAACCCTTCTATTCTTGCAGGTATGGTTGGTAATCCCAATATATCCGTAATATCAGACAACGCCTGGTCTTTCGAGATGTCAAGATGTTCCTTGTCGCCAAAAGACACTCGTCTCTGCAACTCTTGCATAGCCAGCAACCGATTGCGAAGCTTAGCGGCCTTTTCAAAATCCTGCTCAGCTGCCGCCAGTTTCATAGTCTGCTCAAGTTCCCTGACGATCTTTTTACGATTGCCCTTTATATAGCTTATGAGCTGTCGCAGATCTGCTTTGTAGCTCATAGGTCCATCACTCAAACGGGGAGAAAGTCCAATATCTTCATCGAGCTTGGACTGCCCGGGACGAATTTCTTTCGTAAGGTACGGAAAGATACGGCGCAAATAGCGAAGCGCTCGCTTCAGCGCAAAACCGTTATAAAACGGGCCGTAATATTCGGCGCCATCATCAGCTGGATTTCTCGTAAACGACACAATTGGCCATTCGCTCTTCATATCGATGCGCACAAATGACTGACTCTTATCGTCTCTTAGCAATACATTATAGCGAGGCATATAGCGCTTTACCATCTCACTCTCGAGAAATAAAGCATCCACTTCGCTCTCTGTTTCTATCCATTCAGTATCGACTATTTCTGCCACAAGCGCCATCGTTTTATTGTCGTGTGGTCGACTCACCTGGAAATACTGGCGCACTCGATTCTTCAATATTGCCGCTTTGCCAACATAAATCACTTCACCAGTAGCAGATTTATGGAAATATACCCCTGGTGATAGCGGCAACGATTTCAACTTTTCTTCGAGTTGCGTATTCACTTCTATACTATAAGCTTATTTATGCGTGCTTTAGTAGCGTATCTTGCAACACTCCAGCAGGAACCATGCCGACAAGCTGGTCAACGACTTTACCGTCTTTATACACCTGCATGTTCGGAATACCTTGTACACCATGTTCCTGGGCTAATTGGCCATTCTCAGGAGACGCCTCAATATCAATTTTCACCACATCGACTTTATCGTCCATCTGGTCACCCACTTGCTGTAAAATAGGTGCCATAGCGCGACATGGCGGGCACCACTGCGCCCAAAAATCGACCAAAACAACCTTCTGGCTATTGATGACTTTTGCTTCAAATTCTGATTTAGTTGTCGTGTTTAGTAAACCCATATCCCTCCTTAGATTTATAGCTCGGTTACTTGTTATTGTATCATACTTGGCACTCTTTGCAGCGCCCCTTTACTAGCACTGGTCCATCAAAACGAAAATTATTATACTTTTTCCTCATGGCGCTCAACACTTCAAGAGAAATCGTCGCATCGCACAATTGCCCGCAATCATTGCATTCCAGATGGCTATGAGGCAATAAGTTATTGTCAAATCGCATACAGCCATCTTTTGTCGGTGGAGCAATAGAAATTTCACCATCGTACATCATGCGTGTCGTGATGCGATGGATAGTCGTAGCACTCAGCTGTGAATGGTATTGCCTGCAATACTCTAGGATGTCATTATTTGTGACATGATTTGCCCGCTTGAGATATTGTCGAACCAGGGCAAGATATTTACTATCTCGTCTTGTAGCTATTGCCATAACCTTATTGTAAATTATTTACAATAAATAAACAAGCCCTCTCACCCCTGGTTGGTTATCCTGCAAGTGGCACAATGGTATCGATATACATACCTCGTGCCGTAGTCCCCGATGGACGAACAGCATCCATCTGAGTAGTACGAGTGGGGCCTTTCCTGGCGATTTGATGATTCAGCCGCATCGCCGAATCGGTTGGCCGTGCTTGCCGCATACCCTCAAGCGAGCGATGTCCACTCATTGAAACAACAGGCGGGCGGACTACAGATACCCTTGGAGTAGGTGAGGGATTCTTCTTTACAACTGGTGAACGAGAAACCACTCTCTTACGCCGTGGAGCAGTCGTTTCCCTTGCCACTAGGCCGTTTGTCTTAACAACTGAGTCGATGGAAAAATGGGGTGAAACAGTCGGATCAGCCTGGGCTGAAGTAATTTCCTCGTGTAGTTCTGCCATTTGGGCTTCTCTTGCAATAGCAGTCCTCTTGCGGCGATTGCGTATCCAGATGACAACAATGCCCACCTGATACATCACGACGATAGGTGCAGCAAGCAATGTCTGGTTGATAGCATCCGGAGTTGGTGAAACAATGGCGGCAACAATAAATGACCCGAGAATAATTTTTCCTTGATGTTTCATGAGTCCACCTGGTTTAAGTGGTGTCACGCCGTTGATGATAAGCATAACAAGCGGTAATTGGAACAATATTGCACCCGCAAGTAAGTACACTAAAACGAACGACATATACGAATCGATCGTAAGCATGGAAGATATACCCTTGAGATCAAAGCCCGTCAAGAACTGTAGCGCAGCTGGAAGAGTAATAAAGTACACAAACAGTATGCCAGCGACAGCAAGAAACGATGAAGCGATGGTGTAACCAACCGCTATTCGTAAATGCATCGGCTTCATAGCAGGCATAAGAAAACGATACAAGTGATAGATGAACACCGGCAACGAACAAACCAAGCCCGCCGCTAGTAGAGCTGTTATCATAAAGCTAAACGCCCCTGCAGGCGTAAGGTATACGAGATCATGCTCGGACTGTAGTGGTGCTAATATAATAGCTACAATTTGATCAAAAAAAGGATATGCGGCGGCACTCGCCAGCAAAAACACCAACCCCACCACAAAGAACCGCCCCTGTAGTTCCTTCAGATGTTCGAGGATAGTTACAGGGGCGTCTTCTGAAGAGCGATTATGACTTTGTTTCGCTCTTTTTTTCAGTGCTTTCCGGCTCATCTCTCATTGCCTTCTTTAGTTCTTTGGCAGAAGTACCGACACCTTTAGCAAGCTCTGGCAGCTTCTTGGCACCAAACAGCAAAAGCAGAATGACCAAAATTACGACTAATTCCATAGGTCCTATAGTAGGCATGTTGTATTTTCCCCTGTTGAATTTTACCTATATTGTTATTATACTAGTAGCGACTGAAAATACAAGTATTTTACGCTAAATAAACTAAAGCGGCATAAAGTACTTACTTTTATCTAGCGTTTGATTTCAACCCCAGACATCACTACATCTCCGATAATACGCAAAATAGGCGCATCATCTTCTATACTAGTGTCGGTCGTAGCATTTTCTACACCGCCCAAAATAACCGAAGTACTATTCCTCACAATAACCTCTTTCGGTACATAGATCTCAATACCGCCCCAAAATGCAAACAAATCAAGCGTTGCCTCTTTCTTAATAGTCACCTCACGCAAATCGATCATGGCACCACCACATACCGCAATAACTCGACTTCCTCTATAGTCTTTCGATTGTACTCGTGTTTCACTACCACTCAACACTGCCGTTATATCTTCTCGCTCATGTGATGCAATGCGCTGCTTTGGTGTTGCTCGGCTCATCATAATAGATATCCCAATCACGATAATGACCGCTGGCCAAAACAATTGCCACGGATTAACACTCACCACCCCTAATTGCTTTAATTGAAAAATGATGCCCAATGCGATAACCAATAGTGCCCAGAGGTAATTTTTAACATCACTTAGCAAGATAACAATACCGCCAACCACGATAAACATCGGCCACCACTCGGCAATACCTACAGAAAAAGGCAAAATATTCAAATTAGTTAACAAGAACGACGCGCCGACTGCCACAACTAGTAGCCCGATGACAATACGAGTAAGTGATTTCATACTTTCAGTATAACACGAGGAGTCTGAGCTTTTCTTTCGTGCTTATTTCTACACTCACCAGTATGGAATAGTAAATTCGGATCTTGCTTGCATTCCTCACAAATAAGCACGAGGCTGTTACATTCCGCATGCGCACAATTCTCAAAATTGCTTGTTTTGCTCTTACAATGTGTGCATTCGCCTATTGTTTTCGCATTATCCGAGAACGACATTACCATTCGGCTATCAAATACCCGAAGCGCTCCTTCCCAGAGACTATCGTCACCGTATGCTTCGCCGTATTTTACTATACCGCCATCTATTTGGTACACATCTTTAAAGCCGCGCTTCTTCATCATAGCGCTAATAACTTCGCAGCGAATACCACCGGTGCAGTAGGTGATAACTTTTTTATCTTTAACAGCGTCATATTTATCACTTTCCAGTTCGGCGATAAAGTCGCGTGAAGTATTGGTGTTTGGCACGATCGCATTTTTAAATTTACCAACCAGCGCTTCGTGCGCGTTGCGACCATCGAAAAACACTACTTCATCGCCATATTTCTCTACCATAGCATCAACCTCATGAGGTTTTAGGTGCGTACCGCCACCAATAACACCATGCTCATCTACCTCAAACTCATCATCGCTATTCTTAAAACCTACTAGCTCTCGGCGGGCTTTTACGCTCATCCGCGGAAAGTCTTCTCGAGCACCATCTGACCACTTAAATACCGTATCTTTAAAACCAGGAAACTTTTTCGTTTCCTTAATATAGCGTTTCAAGTCTTCCATGTCGCCACCAACAGTACCATTGAGACCGTGTCGGCTCACAAGTATCCGCCCGCGCAAGTTCAAGCTGTCACAGAGTGTTTTTTGCCAGAGTTTTATCGCTTCCGGGTCAGGGATAGGCGTGAACTTATAATAGAGTAGGATTTTTTGCATAATATACCAAATTATAGTCTAATTTGACTTTATCGTCAAAATTTGCTATAATGGTAAGAGTACTCTCGTGATGCTATAATAACCAAAAGGACATATGCAAAAAAGACCCAACAATCGACCCATTTTTAAGCTGTTTTGGCGCGCAACCAAACCATACTGGCGCCTACGAACTGTTTCAATAGCTATGCCTTCGATTGCTGTAGCAATAAATAACCTACTATCGCCGTTTATCTTGTCGATGTTTCTCAATCGATTGCAAAGCGGTACCGTATCGTTCGATAATAGCCTCGGCATCATACTCATATATGCCGCTTCGGTGTTTGTTGGTGAAGTAATTATTTGGCGCATCGCACTATACGCCTGTTGGACATTCGAGACAAAAGCCATTCGTGATCTTTTAGTGAAAATATTCGGTAATTTATCGCGACGAAGCATGCAGTTTCACTCCGATAGATTTGGTGGTTCACTCGTTAGCCAGTCAAACAAACTTGTTAGTTCATTTGAACGATTTTGGGATGTCATCACCTGGAATGTTGTTCCGATGATCACTATGACCATTGGTGCCATTATCATCGTCGCTATCCTCGGATTCTGGCAATATGCCGTAGCACTGGCGGTTATTTCTATGGCTTTCGCCGTAACCGTTATCATTTCATCACGATTTATGCAGCCGCTGAATCTCAAAGAAGCCAGAGCCGTTAACAAAAATACAGGCTTCATTGCCGACATGATCACCAACACCATGACCGTCAAAGCGTTTGGCAATGAAACATACGAAACAAACCGCTTCAAAACATCAGCCAACCAGTGGTTTGATGCTTCGCAAAAACTCAAATGGGGCGTGGTGTGGGCGACAGGCACATACTCTATCTTACTTACCATCATCCGCATCATGGCGCTGGTATTTGCCGTATATTTCGCCAGCACTGGTATGTTAGAAATCGGCACCGCGTACCTTCTTCTTGTGTATACGCTCGATGTCAGCCGTCAGTTGTGGGAGATAAATGGCATTGTGCGAAACTATTCTCGCGTCATCGGCGACGCGCATGACATGACCGAAATTCTCAATACACCGCTAGCCATTGTCGACCACAGTACCAAGCATCTCCAGGCGAAAAAAGGCGCTATCCGTCTAGACACTGTTTCTTTCACGCACGACAATGGCAAAGGCGAGCAGGTATTTTCAGATTTCAGCCTTAGCATACACCCCGGCGAACGAATAGGTATCGTAGGTCGTAGTGGCTCGGGCAAAACTACCCTGGTGCGCATACTTCTCCGTTTCTCAGATATCCAAGCTGGTACCATCACCATAGATGGCCAAAATATAGCAGCGGTAACACAGCAAAGCCTTCATGAGTCGATTGCGTTTGTTCCTCAGGAACCGCTCCTCTTCCATCGTTCACTCGCTGAAAATATCGCATACAGCAAGCCCGATGCCGATAAGCGAGAAATAGCAAAAGCTGCCGCATTGGCGCATGCAGACGAATTCATCGAGAAGCTCCCAGACGGCTTCGATACTATCGTCGGCGAACGAGGCATCAAGCTTTCGGGCGGACAACGGCAACGAATAGCTATTGCCCGTGCTCTCTTGAAAGATGCACCAATATTAGTGCTCGATGAAGCAACTTCGGCCCTCGACAGCGAAAGTGAAAAGCTCATTCAAGCAAGCCTCGAAACGCTCATGAAAGGCCGCACAAGCATTGTTATTGCCCATCGACTTTCAACTATTTCCAAACTCGACCGCATCATCGTGCTCGATAAAGGACAGATCATCGAAGACGGCACTCATGTGCAATTGCTCCAACAAAAAGGCGTGTATGCCAAGCTTTGGTCGCACCAAAGCGGCGGGTTCATCGAAGAATAAAATCACCCCGGCAAAATTCCAGGGTGATTTTTCCTACAGAACTGTAAAAACTATTCTGCTTTTTTCTCGTCCTTGCTCTCAGTAGCCTCTTCACCGTGCTCGGCTTCAACTGCATCGGCATCAGCCTCCTCGGCGTCACCACCAGCAGCATCATTTGCCGCCTGGAGCGCACTCGGTTCGTACACGCTCGCAACAACCAAGTCCATGATAGATGGCTTTTCTTCATCATCATCTTCAGCCCGGCCATCGTTTCGTTCAACAAACTCAACACCCTTCGGCAAGACAATATCGGCAACAGTAACACGATCGCCTTCTTCCTTTAGCTCGACGATAGACACCTCAAGCGCCTCTGGCAGTTCCATCGGCAATGCCTTAATTTCAATACGATCCAGTGCCTGCAATACAATCAAGCCAGCTTTCTCGGCTTCTGACTCACCTTCGCCCACCAACTTAATATTCACTTCAGTCGTAACAGGCTCATCGGCACGAACAGCGTGAAATGAAATGTGTCGAATAGTATTCTTTGCTGGATCAAGATCGATCTCTTTGATCATAGCAATCCGTCGCTTACTGCCAGTAAGATGGACTGGCGTATGTCGGCCAGCTGCCTTGACTACCCGCACAACTTCGCCCTCGGTAGCTTGTACACTCACTGGCTCGATGCCAGCACCATACACTACGCCCGGAATCATACCATCCTGGCGAAGCTTTGCGACTTTCTTCCCGTGCACTTCCCGTGCTTCAATGTTTAGTGTAATCTTATCTCCCATACTTCTCCCTTTCGTTTGGATACCTGTTCGGAGGTAAAATGTGATATTGTCCTCTTATTGTACCACATCCTATATGGCTATGCTAAATCGTGATACAATACGATAGATGATTAACACATTTTTTACCCACCTACACTCATTTGGTGCCATCCCTGGGTTTGACCTCGTCGACCTGATCATTGGCCTTGGTATTTTTGCTATTATTTTTGTGATTTTCGCCGAATCTGGCCTACTCATTGGCTTCTTTTTGCCTGGCGATAGCCTCCTATTTACGGCTGGCGTGCTGTATCATGCGGGTATTCTCCCAGGAAATGTACCCATTCCTTTTTGGCTCTTTCTCATTTTTCTCTTTATCGCCGCTGTTTTAGGTGATACTGTTGGCTACTGGTTTGGGCGCAAGACTGGTCCACATATTTTCAAAAAGCCAGATGCTAGGCTCTTTAAGCAAAGTCACATCAAAAAAGCGCAAGAGTTTTACGAAAAACATGGTGGTAAAACAATTATCATTGCCCGATTCGTACCAATTGTTCGTACCTTTGCGCCCATTGTTGCTGGAACCGCGAAAATGGAATACCGCAAGTTTCTCGCGTTCAATCTTATCGGTGGCTTTGCATGGACAATCGGCATTACCACACTAGGGTATTTTGTTGGCGCTGCGTTCGAGGCTGCGGGTATGGATATCGACCATGTATTGCTGCCTATCATCGCTTGTATCATCTTGCTGTCTGTTGCGCCGCCCGCTATTCATATCTTGAAAGATAAAAAACGACGAGAAGCTTTATGGAATGGCGTGAAGAAAGAAGCCCAATCAATCTTCCGCCCACGCAACAAACAGAAATAGCCTAAACTATCTCTGTTTAATGATGGCGAGCGCCAGTTCTACTTTCGACAAAAGTAAACGCCCTGCCTGCTTTGCCAGCTCGACCAGTTCGGCCAATTCGGTGAACATAATCGTCATATTGCTTTGGTGCATCAAAGTTGATGACATGCGATACACTTGGAATATCAAGACCTCTGGCAGCAACATCGGTTGCTACAAGTATAGTTGCTTTGCCAGCTTTAAAATCTCGTAAGGCTCTTTCGCGCTGCGATTGCGACTTATTGCCATGAATCGCCACCGCCAAATGATCGTTACTAGCTAGTCTATCAGCCAGGCGCTGCACACCAAACTTCGTTTCGCCAAAAATAATCACCTTCTCGAACGGTTCTTTCTCTAGCAGCTCGTGCAGCATGTCTATTTTGTGCGCTCGATCTCTCGTTTCAATCACACTCTGCTCGATATGATCATTGGTAACATTTTTCGCTACCGATACAGTCACTGGGTCGTGCATAAATTCTTCAACTATTTTTTGCACGGCATCGGTCATAGTAGCGCTAAAACACAGCGTTTGTCGCTCTTTGCCCATTTCCGCCTCAATGTCTTTGATGTCGTTGACGAATCCCATGTCGCACATACGATCAGCTTCGTCCAGCACAAAGGTGTGCACTTGCGACAATCGTAGTACTCTTCGTTTGATGAGATCTTTGACGCGACCCGGTGTGCCAATCACTACATGTGGTCCGCGCTGAATTTGACGAATTTGTTGGTTGATATTTGCACCACCAACCACCAGTGCCGAATACACTTTTTGCCCTGCCGCAAACCGCCGAAGATCGGCATCTATTTGCTGAGCGAGCTCTCTTGTAGGTGCCAAAATAAGCGTGCTGACTACTTGGCGATGAGTCCTAGTTTTCTCGATAACTGGCAGCGCAAACGCCGCCGTTTTGCCCGTACCGGTATTGGCAAGGCCTATGATGTCTTTGCCTTCAAGTGCCAATGGGATACACTGATCCTGGATAGGCGTAGGCGTGGTGAATTGCAGATGCTTTAGTGTAGCAGCAGTTTGAGTGTTTAGGGCAAAATCATCAAAAAGATGCCGCGGTTCATACACCGTTTGTTCTTCTGGCGACGCTGCTTTATTGACGAAACGACTCGGATGAATCGATTTTGTTGATTGCTTGCGAAAATTTCGCTTATGCGCAGGCCGCCTATGAGGCGAGCGCGTAGGTTGATACGGCATAGTTATACTTCCTTCTTTCATTAGGATTGTTCGATGAACGACCTAGGAAGTTTCGTTTTGATATTCAAAACAGTGAGACATAGGATTCACCCATAGGAGCTATTTACTCCATATCTTTTCATTTTAGCACAAAAACTATAAAAAATCAAGCTTTTTGTTAGAATTACAAGCTAAGTGTTTTGATGCAAGCAGTGATCGTATTCGTATTATTATTCCAGTTACTGATGAATCCGCCACCGCAATCGGTCCCAATCGCCCAATAACCATCAAGGCCAATAGTTACTTGGATACTCGTTGCTCCTCGAACTAGATAAGGGCCTGTAAATCCAGGCTTCGTGGGGATAGGCGTGGCTCTAGGTAGATCAGTAGCAGCTTGCAATTCACTCATGAGCGTTGCATTATTACTTTCAGCTGCACTGTTACCATCGGTTCCTGTCACATTTTGACACCGCGCGACACCACCGCCGCCCATCGGAAAGCCGCTACCAAGACAAAACCGTGTATTGTCCGCTGCCGCAACAACCGAGGGTGGCATAGCGCCATTATACACTTGATACAGCTGAAACGCGCGAACCCACTGTTCTCCTGCTGCTATACGAGATGTATTGTTGGCTCGGTCTGTAATCCCACGATAAGTAACTATCGAAATAGAAGCAAGGATTGCAATAACAACAATGACTATAATAAGCTCAACTATTGTAAAACCATAAGCGCGTTGCTTCATGTTTTTCAGTATATCATTCCTCCCCTTCCGACACCACAATTTTGCCCCATTTTAGATCTTCGAGGAGTTAGGGACGCTACTGGAGCGACGATGTTAAACGAGCAATATTATCGAGCAACTGCTTTCGCGGTGGACGGCTAAGCCAATCCTTTTTGTGAATTTTTGTAGATTTTTTGAGATAACCATCGGTTATATTTTGCATTAAGGCGACAAATGCCGTATCGTAGCAGGTCAGCGTCAATTCTTGATTGAGTTCAAACGAGCGAATATCCATGTTGCTCGAGCCAACAAAGCACGCATCATCATCAATGAGAGCAAACTTCGAATGAAGAAGTGTCGGTTTTTTGTACAGATAAATCTCTACACCAGCTCGCAACATCTCTTCATAATACGAGCGCTGAGCATGCGCCACAAGCACCTGGTCGATGGCCTCAGAATTCAGCAACCTTACCCGAACACCACGACGAGCCGCACCAATGAGCGCAGTAATCAGTGACTGATCTGGCACAAAATAGGGGTTAACGAGTACGATATCTTTTTCGGCCGCATAAAACAAACTAGCAAATAATTTTCTATTATTTTCATACTCGTAGCCAGGGCCACTCGGCACAATGTGTGCTGGTATAGTACCTTGTGGCTGTAGTTGTTGGTCGAAATCTCGCTCTGGCTGCTTCAGCACTTCCCCTGTTTCCGCCAGCCAATCATTCAAGAATACTGCCTCGAGTTGCAATACCACTGGTCCTTGTATGCGAACCACCAATTCGTCATATACAATGTCATCTTTTCGATGATAGTCGCGCTGAATCATATTGAGCGAACCAGTATAGCCTACCCTACCATCAACCACTACAAGCTTGCGGTGGTTGCGCAGGTCGGGACGAGTATATTTTTTCCCTGGAAAGTGCAACGGTAGCATGGGGTGGGCTTCTATGCCAGCCTTTGCAAATCGCGCTATCATCTCCTTTTTTCGTGGATACTTACTCACACCAATGGCGTCATACAACACTCGCACCTCAACACCTCGTTCAGCTGCCTCCTCAAGTGCTTCAATCAACGGCTCCGTTGCCGTATCTAGCGCCAAGATAAAATATTCCAGCTGGATATAGTGTTTCGCCGAACGCACATCTTCAATAATTCGCGCAATGATCTCATCATACTCTGGCAATGGTTCAATGGCATTGCCCGCAAACAGTGGTAAATGCGTCAAACTATCACTCAGGCTCACTGTACTTGCATACTTTTGAGGTGGTTCAATTATCACCGAAGATACTTTTTTGTTTTTCGAATGCATAATAGCCTGCTTCACTTCTTTGATATAGATATCGAGCGAGCTTTGAGCATCTCGTCGATTTTTCGGCAGTTTTGGCGATCCAAGTATTAAAAATACTACCCAGCCAATCTCTGGCAGCAGAAAAATAAACATCAGCCAAGCCATGCCTGCCGTTGGCTTACGATTTCGCGGCACCACAAATAGTGCCAAAATTCTTAGTAACCACTCGACAACAATCCATGCGATAAATAGCGCGTACATTCTAGTATTGTAGCATGTCTATCGCAATAACGGCGCAAGATATTTGCCAGTAAACGAAGCTGGCTCCTTGGTAATTTCTTCTGGAGTGCCGATGGCAACAACCATACCGCCACCCATGCCGCCTTCGGGACCCATATCGATAACGAAGTCAGCGCTTTTGATGACATCGAGATTATGCTCAATAATGATCATCGAATTGCCACCTTCAACTAGCTGGTGCAAGATACCGAGAAGCCGCTTCACATCAGCACTATGCAGACCGGTCGTCGGCTCATCGAGAATATACATGGTTTTGCCAGTTGAGCGCCGGGATAATTCAGCTGCAAGTTTGATGCGTTGTGCTTCACCACCAGAAAAGGTGGTTGCTGGCTGCCCAAGACGAATATAGCCGAGGCCAACTGCCACCAAAGTCTGGAGCTTTCTTGCAATAGTCGGTACACTCTCAAAAAAGCTTGAAGCTTCATCGACAGTCATGTCCAGCACATCGCTAATGGTTCGGTCTTTGAACTTTATCTCTAGAGCCTCACGGTTGTATCGTTTGCCGCGGCACTCATCGCACACAACAAACACATCGGGAAGGAAATGCATTTCAATCTTAATCATGCCATCGCCCTGGCAATGCTCACAGCGGCCACCTTTTACATTGAAACTAAAGCGCCCAGCCTTATAACCCCGCACGCTCGCTTCGGGCGTAGAAGCAAATAGCTCACGAATCGGCGTAAAAATACCAGTATAAGTGGCTGGGTTCGATCGCGGCGTACGACCAATGGGCGATTGGTCGATGACGATTGCTTTATCGAGCTGCTTAACGCCCTCGATAGTATCGTGCGTACCCGGCACAGCAGTTGAGCGATTCAATCGAGCAGCGAGCTCTTTTGCAACAATATCGTTCACTAGTGTCGATTTGCCAGAGCCAGATACACCGCTAACAACCGTCATGACACCCAGTGGGAAATCGACAGTAATATTTTTAAGATTATTTTCTTTAGCACCTTTGACGATCAGTTGCTTGTTTGTATCAGTTTTTCGTCGCTTTTTAGGAACTGGTATCGTTTCGGCGCCGCTCAGATACCTGCCAGTAATGCTATGAGATGACTTCGCCACTTCCTCTGGCGTACCTTGCGCAACGATGTTGCCTCCCGCCGCACCAGCGCCTGGCCCCATATCGATGAGATAGTCGCTTTGCCGAATAGTATCTTCGTCGTGCTCAACCACCAGCACAGTGTTGCCAAGGTCTCTGAGGTGTTGTAGCGTACCGATCAAACGATCGTTATCTCGCTGATGCAAGCCAATCGATGGCTCATCGAGCACATACAATACTCCTTGCAGTCCAGACCCAATTTGCGTGGCCAACCGAATTCGTTGTGCTTCACCACCAGAGAGCGTATTCGCCGCCCGGCCAAGCTCAAGATAGTTCAGACCAACATTGCTCATGAATCCCAGTCGTGCAGTAATTTCTTTCACAATCAATCGCGCAATTGTCATTTCTTGCTCAGATAAATGCAGCTTATTGCGGAAAAGATCTAGTGCATCATCAACACCAAGATCGCAAATATCCATGATACTGAGGCCTTGCACCGTCACCGCCAAAACAACTGGCTTCAAGCGAGCGCCCTTACAGGTAAAACACGCTCTTTGTCGCATAAATCGTTCGATATCGCGACGCATAAAATCACTCTCGGTGTCTTTCCAGCGGCGCTCGAGATTTGGGATCACACCCTCATAGGTGGCGTCGTAATGCCTACCATTGCCTAACTCCACTCGGTATTTCTGATCACCAGTGCCGTACAACACTTTTTGTTGCGCCTCTTCGGACAGCTCGCCAACAGGAACTCGCACACTAAACCCATGCGCTTCAGCCATGGCAGTAATTTTACGCATATAAAAATTATCGACATTCACGCGGTTGTAGGGGCGGATAGCTCCTTCAGAGATGGTGAGATTATTATTGAATACTAGCTCCGGATCAACTTCTAAGCGACTACCGAGGCCAGTACACACTGGACAGGCGCCTTGGGGAGCATTAAAACTAAACAATCGTGGCTCCAGCTCAGGAATTTCTACTTCGGGGTGGTTTAGGCATGCATATCGCTGCGAAAACACCCCTATCTCATCGCTATCAGCATCGAGCACCTCAACAACACCTTGGCCCAAGTCGAGTGCTTGCTCAATACTTTGGCTCAGTCGAGATTGCATGCTCTCGCCATCCAGCACCAAGCGATCAACAACTAGTTCAATATTGTGCTTATAACTCTTCTGCAATTCTGGAAATTCATCGAGTGCATAGACCACGCCATCAACCCTCGCTCGCGCATAACCAAGGCGACGATATTGCTCGGGAATATGGATAAATTCACCCTTCTTTTCTTTCACAATTGGCGCTAAAATCATGATTCGCTTACTAGTGTACTGCTTCTGAATTTCTGCCACAATCGCATCCATTGTTCGCCGACTCACCGTCTCGCCACATATAGGACAATGCGGCACACCAATTCGCGCATAGAGTAGTCGAAGATAGTCATAAATTTCCGTCACTGTGGCAACAGTAGAGCGCGGATTGCGACTGGTCGATTTTTGGTCAATAGAAATAGCTGGAGAAAGCCCTTCAATACTATCGACATCTGGCTTATCCATAATGCCCAAAAACTGCCGCGCGTAGCTCGACAAGCTTTCCACATACCGCCGCTGACCTTCTGCATAAATAGTGTCAAATGCCAGGCTGGATTTGCCCGAGCCAGAAAGACCAGTAATAATGACCAGCTTATTCCTCGGTATTTCAACAGAAATATCTTTCAGATTGTGCTCGCGCGCGCCTTTAACTCGAATAACCTCAGCCATAACTGATATAGTATACAGGATTTTTGACTATTTTTCTAGAGCTTCACTATGTGGAATAACTAGGAGGCTACACAACGAACAGCAAACCCATAGAGCTTACTGCCGGCGACCATAACGACGCCGGAGCTGAAGAAGCTCAAGTGGCGGCCGTAGGTGGCTGAGTACTGCGTAGACGACCGGTAGAAACCGTTGCTACCCTGAGAGTTGAACCCGCCGCTGTACCAGCTGCCACTCCGCTGCGCCAGCCACTCGCTACGCAGACCGGCGTCAGTGGTGGTGAGTCCGCTGTTGACTGCGTTGTTGAGGAGGGTGAATTCGTTGGTGGGGCTTTGTGTGGGGAGGCGCCAGTTTGCTGGGCAGATGGAGATGGTAGTGTTTACAGCTGTAGAGACTGAATCACTACATGCACCATTGCCAGTCTGTCCACCATTGGCAGCACAGAAGTTGTACAGATAGCCATATTGAGGGTTGGTTACTCCACCGTCTGTGGAAGTGCTTGGTTGAGTGGGGTTGGTAGTAGGGTTTGCTCCGGTGGGGATGTAGTATTTAGCGAGGGCGTAAGTAACAGAACCAGAGTTGTCTGGACCGTGGAGAGTGCCGTTAGAGCCGTCTCCGGTGGGGATGGTGTCGCTGTAGGTATTCACCCCTCCCCCAGCATACGCCAAGTTCGTCAACATCCAGCATTTGCCGTCAGCGAGTTTTTGCACCCAATAGGTTTTGTTATCTCGTGCATCGACAGCCATGGTCCTAGTAGTTGGGCAGTTGGCAGTGGTGATAGATTGCATGAAGGAGCCATTGGCGATAGCATCGTTGTTTCCGCCTCCACTGCTATCTCCTGTAGTGAAGAGTGTGTAGGGGCCATGAGGAGAGGAAGAAGAGTAAGTGGTGTAAAACTTGTCTCCTGGTTTTTGTCCAGTGAGAGAATCGAAGGTGGCTTGGTCTTCTGGGTAGGAGTCGTTTTCTACTTTGTAAGTCTCTAGTTTCTTTTTGGCTGTAGACTCTTTGGAGGCAATAGCCGAGTCGGTGGCGCGTTGCCGTATACCATTGTAGGCAACGATGCTAATAGTGGCGAGAATGGCAATGACGATGACAACAATGAGGAGTTCGACAATGGTGAAGGCAGGGTAAAATGATGTGGTACGAGATTTTCTCATAGTTCTTATGGCAGCATACTCTCTCTCACCTGTCATTTTGTCAACTCATGCCACTATATTGCTTATAGTTGCATATTTTTGACCGATGAGCTATTTTATTTAAATGGATAGGAAGTTTTGGACATTATTAGCAAGCTGCTGCCTCGTTGTAGCGCTCTTTTTCTCTGGGGTGAGCAAATCTATCGCACTCTTTTTCTTCATGGGCATCGTACCGGGCACTTCTATCGTGTTATCGCCCATCACCATGATGTGCATCCTTATCGCTATTTCCTGGGTGATTATCATGCACATCACCGGGAAACTATCTGAAACGATAGTATTCACCAAACAAGCAAAAGAATACCTTGCCAGAAAAGAACGGCTTCCACGCCGTCGATATGCATTCAGCCACATCAGTCGATCGGCAAAATAGACTCAACCCACAACTGCAATTCTTGTAGAATAAACTGCTGGGATTCGTCAGCTGTTTTCGACAAAGCCACCAATCGATTTTGAAAACTGGGAAGCTCCTCTGTTAATCGCTTTATACGCCATGCCTCCCAACTGGCCATTTCATCTTCGCTCAAAGTTTTTGGATAGTTCCTTGCCTTATAATGCACGAGAAGCTCCGGCAGTCGCTCGTCGCTAAACTCTGGGCGAAAATCCGCCAATTGCCGTTCAGTAGTATTGCGTACTGCTTCAATGCGTATTTTGTCCCGATCACTCACGAAACCATCATACAACTGCGCCTCTGGATCCAGCGATGGCGGATACGCTGGCTTCGACTCAAACACCGTTCGTATATTCTCGGCAAACTCAGGGTGTGCCAGTAGCGTCTGAAGATGCTTTTGTACAATAGCCTCGTCGAGCCCAATACTATCCCAGCCATTTTCCTGTGCCAGCACCCCCATCGGTGCGACAGCTGGACAGCGATTGTATTGCAGCTGCTTCACTGGCAAAGGCACGAAATTCTCTGCTTGCCGCTCTTCCCACGGCGCAAACAATTTTTCTGCCATTTGCTTTTGGCTAAGCTCCACAAATGGCGCCGGATCATGGCGCAAGTCATACGCCAATACATTGCCGTAGGGCGCACTAGTCAGCGGAAAAGCAACCGTTGTTTTGGCAAATTGCTTATCGTACCGACCACTCGTATACACAAACGGTCGCTTGTCGTCGAGGTTCACTAGCTTTTGGATTTCTTTCTTGTCTCGAAGTCGCAATAAGTAATCAAACAGCTGTGGCTGAGCTTTTTTTATGAGCCGTGTCACATCTATGAGCGCCTCGACATCACTCAGCGCATCATGCGCATTTGCGTGTGCTATACCATTCGCTTTCGTGATGAGCTCGAGGCGATTTGTTGGTTCACCCTTGTCGTCAACTGGCCACTCGATACCTTTTGGCCGCAGTGCTCGCGTCATCCGCACAACATCCAGCAAATCCCAACGACTCCGCCCCTCCTTCCACGACCATTCATACGGATCGTGAAAAGTACGCCAGAGCAAATGGCGGATAAATTCATCGTCAAATCGTACACTATTAAAACCAACGATAATTGTATCTGGCGTAAACCACTCCTCCACCAGCTTCCTGGCAAACTCAGCCTCTGTCCAGCCGTTTTCGAGTGTTTGCTGGGGTGTGATACCAGTTACCAGGCTTGCATCTGGGCTAGGAATAGTATCGTCATTCAGCGCCACTAGCTCATTGACAGGTTCGCCGATTGGCTGCAAATTCATGTCAGTCCGCTGCCCAGCAAACTGCATAATTCTATCTTGCCTGGCATTCAGACCAGAAGTTTCGAGGTCGTAGAAGAAAAAAGTTTTCACTACCTATAGTGTAGCAGATATACTGGAGATATGAATGAATTACCCGTTGTTAACCGTTCTCAAGAATTATACGGCGCTGTGCGGCCTATTATCAATAAACTACCAAGCCTCGAAAAGCAAACCATTGGTTGTCGAGTTGAAGACGGTATATTGTCATTGCTCGAATCATTTATCATGGCAAAGCACGCGCCAAAAGCCCACAAGACAGTATATTTATTGCGCGCAACTGCCCAGATAGAACTGCTTACCTTTCAGCTTCGCCTTTTACTCGAGCAGAAGTTGGCAAACGAGACAACCACGCACCAACTCCAAGCCAAACTCGTCGAGATTGGCCGCATGTGCGGCGGGTGGCTGAAATCAACACAATAAACCTCCCTATCCTGTAGGAAAGGGAGGTCATTACTTGTTGCCTCGTCGAGAGACCAACGCCGATGCTCGGATTGCCCTTGCCATTCGACCTGTCCAGCTTGAGCTGACTATCGTTCGAGTTGACATTACCGACCATCGAGTCACCGTCCGCACTATATACCCTGGCACTTCATACTCTACGGTTCATTCGCAAATAAAGAGAGTTACAGGCACACTATACCAGGCGCACGCGGGGCATACAAATTATTTATTTTCGATTGCCAGGCACTCATAGATTTCAGCCCTACTCGGCAAACCAGCACCCAGGATGACAATACGAAACCAAAACCAAGTATACCACAAAAGGGGAGAAAGGAGAGAAGAGCTAAGGCCTAAGGGCGCTTAGCCGGCCCCGCCGAGAGACCAACGCCGACGCCCGGATTGCCCCGGCCACCCGACCCGCCCAGCTCGAGCTGACCACCGCCCGAGCGGACACCACCGACCAACGAGACGCCGACCGCGTCCTTTGTCCGACCGAGAGTTGGGTCACGCACAAAACCACGGTTGAGTACATAGTCGAGGCTTGTCGGATCAAGCGCATCATCAACTTTTTCGCCGCGAATACGATCCATGATGACCATCATCAAAACCGCACGCGTCGAAAGATCCCAGGCAGTATGACCAGGATGGGCTTGCTCAAAGCCTTGTCCCGCGTCGTCAAGCCACTCTAGCTGCGTTTGTTTGCCCCGATCCCACCTGTCTCTTGCATAAGGGTCAAAAGGCAGACCAAGGGCATGCAATATCGGGTCTACGCCCGTATCTTCTTTGTGCGTAAAGAGAGCTAGACGACCTTCATTAATCTCTGGCCCGCCGTCTAATGCACTGCACACATAACCACCGCTACGACGAGATTGCTTCAGAGGCCACAGACCATCATAACGATATACCGTCGCAACTCCTTGCGGACGCTTGCCTTCAGCTCCACGCACTAGATCCTCAAATGTGGCGACTGCCGCTGCCAACGCTGGATATAGCCGGCCATCGTAGCCGAGGCGACCTACATCCTCATAATCTTCAGCGAGGCCTTTCGACGGGGTAAAACCAAGCCACTCAAGTGCCTCGTTCGAGACATCAAGCGCTTCCTGTGTATCAGGCGCTCCACGACGGAATGGTAGATCTGGCGATGTGGAGGCCGGTCGCCGCCCAGTAGATTGAGTTACTTCAAATGCCATGAGGGTCCTTTCTTTAGCATATAGTTACATTGTATCATATCTTATCCCATTTTGTCAAGTATTTCCGCATTTTCGTCGAGTATCCGCCAGTAGAGCTCCTTTTTGATGTGTTTTGCTAGGGCAAGAGATTGGTAGCTCGCGAGGTTACCACACCTTACTTTCGCCAGGACGGCTTGCGAGGTGTGTTTATCGACCACGGCATAGCGAGAGAATACGGCATGGCCGAGGAAGTGTAGTCCGCTCGCTGCCGGCACCACAACATTACTGCGCGGGTTGACTGTCAAGTCGAGTGTATCATACAAAAATTTCGATGCTACCAGCTGGTAGTGCCTGGCCCGACGGCGCGTCGGGGCAATAAGTATGAAATCATCGCCATAGCGCACAAAGCCCTGTGGTTTTAGCTGATGGCGTACAAATCGGTCAAACATATTGAGATAGATGTTTGAAAATATCTGACTAGTAAGATTACCGATGGGGATGCCTCGCTGCATGTCTACGCTAGTATAGCTTTCTATGACTTTGCCAGATAGCCATAGCAGCTCACTGTCTTCGCCCAAACGGCGCGCTAGTTCTGCACGGAGAATATCATGGTGTACATGGTCGAAAAACTTCGTAATATCTGCTCGCCAGACATAGCTATCTGCGTGGCGCGCCAGAAGTTGCCGCGTTCTATCGAGCGCCCGATGCAACCCCTTGCCCTGACGACACGACCACACATCTGGGTCGAACGACTTGTCAAAGCATACAACCAACCGGTCATAAATATAGCGATGTATCACCCTATCGCGCACCGTAGCTACGGCGAGATCGCGACGCTTTTTATCACTCACAACTATGCGTTGATACCCTCCGTGACGATATGTTTTCTCGTTTATTTGCGTTGTGAGATCAGTAATATTTCGTTCAAGATAGTATGCAAACTCATCGATATGCCGACTTGGCCGTTTACCCTTACGAAACACTCTCCAGGCATCATAGACATGGCCATATATCACTGCTCGACAAGTGTAAATTCTGTGTCGCCAATACGAACGAGCGAGTCGCCTACGGCCCCCTGTCGAATAAGCTCGTGAGTGATACCAAGCTTGCGCATGATGTCACGCAAGCGGTTGACACCTTCGAACTGGTCAAAATTCGTCCGCCGAGCAAATTTCTCTATCTTGCTGCCAGTCACTCGATATGCTTCATTTTCTTTCGCAACCGACCATTCTTCCACTATGTTCTCGCTTTCAAGCGATATAACAGGGAGGCCTTCAGTAATTTCTTCATCTATCTCTGCCACTTCTCGCTGACGATACGCCTCAACTTCGTGCCTCAGCAGACGCAATAGCTCTTTGATACCCTGATGTGTTTGCGAGGAAATAGTCAACACTTGCGCATTCGGTGCAACTCGCTGCAAAGCCGTCGCTTGCATAGCGACTATTTCATCATCGAGCCCTTCGCATTTTGTAAGAGCAATCACCTCTGGTCGTTCAGCCAATTCAGAGCTATATTTTTCTAGCTCCTGGCGAATAGTCTGATATTTCTCAGCCGGATTATCGCTATAAATATCTATGAGGTGAAGCAATACTGCCGTGCGTTCAATATGGCGCAAAAACTGGTCGCCCAAGCCTTTGCCTTCCGATGCACCCTCAATGAGCCCTGGGATGTCGGCAATCAATATGCTACCGTCGTCGATATCTGCCACGCCGAGATTTGGCGTCAGCGTCGTAAACTCGTAGTTGGCGATTTCTGGCTTGGCGTTCGAAACCACCGATAAAAAAGTAGATTTGCCAGCATTTGGAAAGCCGACCAGTCCAACATCGGCGAGAAGCTTCAATTCTAGCTCTGCTTCAAATGCATCGCCAGGCTCACCGAGCTCTGCCATTCGTGGAGTCTGACGAGTCGATGACTTGAAGTGAGCATTACCAAAACCACCGTCACCACCCTTGGCTATCACTACTTCTTGTCCGTCTTCTATGAGATCAGCTATCACTTCGCCATCCCTACGAACAATGGTGCCCATGGGCACTTTTACTACCAAATCTTCGCCAGATTTACCTCGTTTATTTCGCTTGGAACCAGCCATGCCGTTTTCGGCCTTTAGTTCTGGCTTGTAGCGAAAATCTATGAGTGTATTCAAGTTTTCGGTTGCCCGAAACACAACGGCGCCGCCTTTGCCACCATCACCGCCATCTGGACCGCCTTTATCGATATATATTTCTCGACGAAAGCTAACAGCTCCATCGCCGCCCTTTCCGGCCTGCACGAGTACTTTTGCGGTATCAACAAACATATCTCTATTATTTTAACAGAAAACGACTTCTTTTGCGAGCCCCTCCTAATGAATGTAGCGATACATACCGCTCACAGCTTCACCCCACGATATTTTACCGTTGCCGATGCGATTGTACCCGCCGCCAAATCTATAGGCGTTCATTTCAGAAATAGTCACTGATTTACCTGGGTCAACCGCCTCAACGATAGCTACATGACCATACCAGCCACCACCATTTTGCATGACTGCACCAACTGCTGGAGTGCCATTTACTTTATAGCCAGCCGCAGCGGCGTAGCTTGCCCAAGTACTTGCGTTGCCCCACATACCGCCAACTGGTCGCCCCAGTTTAGCTCGTCGTTCATACGCATACCAAGTACAGTTACCGGCAGCATAACGGTTTCCGCCAGAGGTTGAGAGAGTATTTCCGGAGCCCCAACCGCCGCCATAGCTCCCAGAAATGCCGCCATTTGTAGCGTTATAATTGTTCGTTTGCACTGGCTCAACATAGCCAGGTCGCTCCTCTTCCGGGAGTGTACCAGATGGAATGACAAGCTGTTGACCCTGCTTCACACCATCAATTTCTAGGTCATTAAAGAGTGCTAGTTGGTCTTTATTGGCGTTATATTTTTTCGCAATGCTATCTATCGAATCGCCCGACTGTGCGGTATACAATACACCGTCAACTGGGAGAATCTTCAGTTTTTGACCAACAGAAACACTATCTCCAGTAATATTATTTGCCCACTTAACAGTTTGAGCAGACACCTGGTACTGCTCGGCAATACTTTTAATAGTATCACCTTTCGCTACTTTGTGGTTTTTAATTTCACGACGATTTTCATTGATATTCAATACTTGCGGTTTTTCAACAACATTTGCATCGTTTTGCGCCAATACTCGCTCTGCTACAAGAGATTGAGTGAGGTTGGCTATATTATTCGTTATAGGCAGATTTGCCGTCTGTGCTACATTGGCCGCCACACTCGTGGCGATAATATCATCGATCGATACATCAGACAGCTGAGTCGCTGACTGTCGCACCTCGATAGAGCTTGCCGCTGCATCGAAATGCTCTGGTGGCTTATAGCTAATAGCTACGACTGCGATGATCGCTAAAAATGTTCCAGAATACATAGCTACCGAACCCGTACGAAAGTATCTTTTTGATACTCTACGCCAACTACGGTGGCTGTTTGTGCTATTTGTTTCACGCTTAAATGCCTTATGAGACATTGATCGTTGAATACGAATTGCTCTTCTCCTGCCTAAGTATTGCTACCTAGGACTGCTACCGGACTTTGTCTTTCTCTGCCCCTCTTAGTGAAAGTGAGGCAAGACAGAATGTACGCGTCGACCATTTTCGTTAATAGTAAAAAGTGTTTTTCGACATTCGTTGACGACATTTTTGGCAGGCTCATGTGTCTTTCAGTCTCCCACTCGCAGGTACTTTTTGTTGTAGTACTCAGTGCTGAAATCAGATAAGCTTTTCTTATGGTAGCATTTTGGGCTATAAAAAGTCAATGTTTTTATAGTTCTTGGCACAATTTGTGGCAATGCTGCGCCACGGCTCTATCGTGCTCTTCATTGGTCTTTGAAAAATAGGTCTTGCCATCATCGCCCGCTACGAAATAGAGGTAGTCGGTATGGCTTGGGTCTACAACCGCCCTGAGTGAGCCAATGCTCGGGGTTGCTATTGGCCCAGGAGGCAGCCCTTTGTGTATGCGAGTATTATACGGTGAAGCAAAATCAACTCTCCTTGGCTGATTCTTTTGGTCGGCAGCATAGATAAAGGTGACATCTGATCCAAGTGGCATATCTATCTTTAGTCGAGATAAAAATACTTGTGCTACCTTTTTGCGATCTTCACACGGTTCGGTCGAATTCGGGCAAGTCACCTCTCTCTCGACAATCGATGCCAAAGTGATAGCTTGGAATAGTGATAAGCCCTGCTTTTTCGCCTGCTCCTCGATATTGTACTTTTGTATCTCACCATAAAATGTTTCAAAAACATGGTCTAACACCGCAGGCAGAGAAGTTCCTCTCCCAAACGAATATGTTTCACCATACAAGTATCCCTCCAGATTCGCGCTTGCTGGCTTGCCGCTGAATAACGGAGAAGTATGCTGCCCATTAAAGGCTGCTCGTATTTCATCTCCACTAAAACCAGCTCGTACCAGCATAGTATATGCATCGGTCCGCTTACTAGCTTCAATATCTCGAGGGTCAAAGAGCGTCGCTCCAGGATAGAGCGTGATCATCATATTTTGACTCAAGCCTTCGCTCAATAGCGACACCACTTGTTCAAGCGAATACTTGACCGGAACATCGTATGCCCCAGCTTTCAAACTTCCGCTCAAGCCACGAAGTTTTGCGTGTACCACGAATGCCAGAGGCGAGGTAATGGCTCCTTTATTCTTTAGCTCTCTCGCGATATCATCTGGTGTCATACCAGCCTGAATTTCGACACGCACTACTGATTGGCTCGTAGCATCGGGCGAACGGCTAGCCAGCTGATACCACACCATGCATCCTATCGCTAGCGCAAGGATACCGCCAAGCACGACCAAGGGCCATTTTTTTAAGTATGAGCTTGGTCTTGGCATACGCACTAAAGCTGCTCCAAATAATCCTCGAGGATGATACTCGCCGCCAGTGCATCGATGTCTTCTTTTCCGTACGGTTTACCGAGTGATTTTAATCGATTTTCTGCGAGTACACTTGTGAGAGACTCATCCTGAAAGACGATTTTAACATCTAAATCTCGCAATTTGTCTACAAATGTCTCGACAAATTCGGTTTGTTTCGTTGTCTCACCCTGTTGATTGCGCGGATATCCCACAACAATGGTTGATATATCTCCCATGAGTACCAGCCGAGTGATCTCTTCTACCTCTCTGCCATCTACTAATATCGTTTCCGACGGAATGGCTATGCGCACGCCAGTATCACCCTCCGCTACGCCAATCCGCTTTTCCCCCACATCCAGACCAAGTACTCGGTCTATCTTAGCCATCGACTTTAAATTCCACAGTGATCTTGTCTGTATTGTTCGGCACAGATTTTACCCAAAACGGCGAGAAACGAATATCGACATCACTCACTCCTTCGATAGCAGTAAGCTGTATGTCGCCAACTCGTTTGCCAGCCACTTGTTTTTTCACTTCTTCTTCCGTTATTTTTGGACCAATCTTACCGACTGTCGATAAGCTTACACTCAATGAATCACCACTCTTCCTGAAGTTTGAAAACTTAGCAGCCTTTGCGCCATTGTCATAGATCCGTTGCGTGCTTGGGTTGTCGAGCTGCTTTTCTAGAAGCGTATCGAGATACGACTTGAGCTCCTGGTTGCTCACCGCATACAGCTTAAAAACTGCCTTACCACCATATTTTGCTCCACCATTTGGTGCTTCACCATCTTTTTTTACACTAGAAGAGAAGTCTGAAGTATCTACCTGAAGCGAATCAGTTATGATAGTGTAACCTCCTTTGAAATTTGCTGCGATAGTACTTTCCATCGCTTTCCTATCTACCTTTGATTCGACAGCCTTCTTGGCCTTTGCGATGTCTTCTTCTGTGACAATGGCTGCCATTTTCGTTGTACCACCGCTCGTTGCACCGTTTATCGTTGTTGATACTCCAGATGGGCCGCCCGTCATAGTGCCACTTGCGCCATTGTATGATTCACCAGATTCGCTCGCCACAATATCTCCAGATGCTGTACCTGCTGAAGCACAGGGACTACTGCCACACCACGCCAAGGAAGCTCTCGGAACAGTCACTGCCGACACTACCGTATATACTTTGCCGCTTGCGCTCGTGAGCTCTGTTCCAGCTTCAACGGTTTGAGACAGTGGAGAGGAGTTCGAAAAGTTCACCGTACCAGTTGCTTTTTCGCCCACATCCTTCTCGCCTGTTGCATCAAACTCGACTGAAATATCTTCGCTTGCAGACTGAGATTCAACTCTCAAAGTAGTTTTACTAACATCTGACTCACCGCTATCGGTAAGTGTCACCAGCTGATTGATTGATATATCGGAGGTACGCATAGTAACCGCCACTGTCGCATGTGGCGCAAATACAAGCGCCCATACCAAAAATCCAACCAGAAGTACTCCAGCAGATATACCGATAACCAGTTTCTTGCGAAAGGTGTTGAAGTTCGGTACCGCCTTCTTAGCTTTTTTACCCTTAGCTCCAGTTTCCGCACTTTTCGTGGCTATTTCACCAACGGCCTTATCAAGTTCTTTATCTTTACTCTTTGGCTCAGTCAGCGAAGCATGATCGCCCACAGGCAAATCTATCCCATCGATGACATCATTACCGTCATCGATATCGAGTGCAGCTATCTCGCCAAGCTCCGGTTTGCTCTGTAGATTTTTGGCAACTGGTATTTTAGCACTCGCCGCGAGAGTACTCAGGGCATGGTTGTTCGTAATGATAACCAGCCGTTTATCGTGCTGCTCAGCCGTTCGTGCCAACAAACGCAGATTCACCGCCGACTGCAATACTCCCACTCGTTTTGGCGGTACTAGTGCAACAATCCTAGGACTAGCCGACTTTAGCTTACCGATGATGGTAGTAATGTCGTCTTCATTATCGAGGTAAATAACTTCTTTTTGCATCTAAATTCTCAATATTTTATTGATTTTATCTTTAACGCTATCGGTATCATTACTTTCTATTGTATCACAACCAACTCTTAGGAGACCTGTCGCCGTGATGAAGGTATGGTCATTTACCTTTCCCGTTTGGTCAACAATACCCACAATATCGCTCGGCTTCACCAGTTGCACCTTGGGCTTATGCGAAAATGGCAATTCTTCGTACCATTTTTGCTCACTCAGTGCTTCGACTAACTGCTCGAGACTCGCGCCGCCGCCACAGAGCAGCAACTTACTTGGCAAATGATCGACAGTGTCAAACTCACTGAGCGCTAACTCTACACCATCCAGCCACACCTCCAGCGTCTTATCAATAGCCTTCATAGCAACCTTCTTGACATCGGGCTTTATTTTTTCATGAGATAAGTTCAACTTCAGCTTCTCTGCTTCTTCATACCCTACACCAAGTTCATTCGCAATGGTGCGCGTAAAGCTCCGACCACCGATGCCAAACATCTTCGTCCCCTCAACACCACCGTCATTTACCACAGCGATATCCGTCGTACCACCGCCAACATCGGCTAAAATTGCCGTAAAATTGCTGTTGGCGTCATCGCCCAATACACTACGGCTTACCGCAAAAGGTTCAGCTGCTACAGCTATGAGATCAAGCGCCAATTCATCGGCTACTTTCTCGAGCGCTCCGATATGAATCATCGGCGCAAACGCTGTGTATATTTGTACCGCGACATCTTTCCCCTGAAATCCCACTGGGTTTGTCACCTTATAGCCATCGATATGAATGCTCACAAGTGCGCTATTGACCAACTTCACCTCAACATCTTCATTACCCGTCTCGAGTGCTATCTGCTTTTGGGCTTTTTGAGCTGCTCGTTCCTGTACTTTTTCGATAATAAACTCCATCTCGGCGATATCGAGAGGCTTATCTGGCTGTGGTCGACGATAACGAATCGTATTCGTGACACCTTTTACGAGCTCGCCAGCAATACCGATGACTGCCTGTTTGGCTTGCAGCCCCGCCTCTTCTTCAGCCTGAGCCAGCGCATCTTCGCAATTTCGTACCACACTTGTAATATCAGCAATCGCACCACCATACATGTCACCCATGCCCTGGTGCGTCCGTCCAACACCGATGACCTCTAGCGATCCGTTGGCAACACGAGCAATTAGCGCTTTTACATTTTCAGTACCAATATCGAGCCCGACGAGTAAATTTTTGGTAGTATTCTGATTCGTAAATGTGAAAATATTCTTCAAAGACATATGAATATAGTATATACTTCTCATGCTTTTGGGGCAAATATTGCATTCTCGATAATTTTGTGATATAATAGGAGTATGGACCAAGATCCAAGTGAAATAGAGCCCTTCCAGCAACAGATTATGCTCGAAAATCTGGGCTATTCTTTAAAAAGTGTCCACGAAGCGGTCACTGATCCATTCGCACCCCCCCCCTCGACAGTCGAAACCTCACTATTCGTTCCAAGCAGTGAAATAAGACAGGCAACTGGCCGGTATGGTTTTGCCCTATCGACACTCTTAGATAAGAACAATATATGGCAAGAGTTAGGTCTCGCACATGCCTCTCTCAGTTTCCAAAAAAATGGCTCTACCATAACATTGCATCGACCGCCGAATCGTTCAAGATGGCAACTATCGGAAAATGGCCTCGGCAGCAGAGCTATTCCATTTGATAGTGTTGCTGCACTCGCTCTGCCAATATTTAAACACCCGAACGATATCACACGGAACCTTCTCGATGAAAGAGTGAATGAGCAAACCATGCTTGATGCACTTGGACAACAAGCAAGAGACAGTAAAGGGCGAGGAACAGTAGACAGAACATACCTGTTCAAATATCCGTCGACCGGTAATCATGTGTACTTCAGGTCTACCGTCGATCAAGATGAAACACCTATCAAATACCGCCTTGGCATTGTAGGAAAATATCATTTGGGAGAAATGGTAGTCACAGAACACATCAGAGCCAAGACTCGACTGCCTCACCCCACTAATCATCTACGACAAACCGATACTTCTGTGGAGTTTAAGCAAAAAATCGATTGCGGAAACGGTCGAAGCAGAAAACCCTCCGATTATAATACCCTAGAAAATATCATCATAGCTCTCGCCGAGGCGGCGAAGCGCATATCCGCCTAAAAACTAAGTTCTATCGGCGTGCTTGCTCACTCAAAAATTTGCTGAGGTCTTCTGCTGTATCTTTTGCATTGGCTTCTTTAGCGTGCTTTTCAAAGTTGGAACGAAAATCAGCTTGTGCGTCGCGTATATTCTTTTGTACTTCATACCCCTCGTCACGAAGAGATTTGTATTGTTCGTACTGAGCGCCGTATGGGTTAGTAATCGCCACCATTTTATCCATAATCGATGCAAGCCTCTCGCCCTCAGTAACCATGGCTTTCACAAAAGTTTTCACATCATTATCTGGTATGTCACTGGCCTTCTTAAATGCCGATACACACTCATTCTGTGCAGTTGTAGCCGACTTACTACTCGTTATAACACTATTAGCCGCGCTGCAAGCCAGCGATGCCTCACGAATATTGCTTATAGACTTTACGGCATCAGAAGTGAAGGTTAGCTGTTCCTCGAGTTTTTTATTAAACTCATCGTATTGCTTTTTACCTTCGCCCACCTTTATGGCTTTTAGCGTAGATAGCTCCTTGTTTTCTTCGCGTACTTCTTCTATCGCTTCTTCGACTGCCTCTACATCATTTTTAAATTGAGTGTCGGTCGATGATGTAAGTCCATATTGCATCGATGAAAGCTTTGAGTTCAGGCTAGAGTTTGCGCTCACAACTCCTTCCATCTGATCATATGCCTGACGATACTCCTCTTTCGAGACGGAAAAAAATGAACTGACGATAGCGATCGTTATGATCACCAACACTGCCCCGGCAATAATACCGATCATCTTAATAGACTTTTTATCTGGCATCGATGCGCTTGCAGGCGACTGCCCTGTAGAATCTGGCTGCGGTTTTGGTACTTGTGAATTATTCATACTTTTCCTCCTCAATATCTATCTCAGTACAGCACATTATTTAAGCTAATATTAAGGTAAAGTATCTCAACTTATGCAATACGCTAGCGAACTTTGAACGCATCGATATAGATGTATTTGCCACTCACCTTTTTCACGGTGATAGTATGTTTGCCCGGCTTCAGACCGCTGCGGGTAAACGATGCGTGTTGGTATTTGCGGTACTTTTTTGGATGCTTGAGGTTGAGGTCGACGCGTGTTGGTGTGCCGCCGTCGATGCTGACATCTATCACACCTGAGTAATTGTTCGATTCATTGAACGCAGTGATGCTCGTGCCCGTAAAGGTCATGGTCATGGAGTCGCCGTTCTTAGAGGCACGATGAATCGTCCGACCAAAGTCAGGCGAAGTATCTTTGCGGTTTTTATAGGCATTCCAGCCCGAACCGGTGTATGTGATACGACTATCCATGTCGTCAATCAGCGTCGTGTCATTGTAAGTGCGTTCGTTGCCAAATGAATCTTTAACGACCAGTTTGTACTGTAGTGAAGTGCCGACCGGGACATCTGTGTCGACATAGGTCCACGATTTCGACTGCCACCAGTTGGCCGTCACCGTCTTTGTCGCTAGTTTGGTGCCGTCGAGGCGATAGAGCACATAGGTCAGTTTGACATTGTCATTATCGCTCGTCGTATAGACCGTCACTGTGGACTCTTTTTTGCTATTTGCTGGCGTTGCACTTACACCATAGCCAGCGTGGCGATACGGATTTGGCCCAACTTTGTTTGGCGCCTTGGCTGTAGTCGTAAATCGCACCAGCCCCTGCTGCGGCACACCACCGACCGCTGGGAATTCACCACCAATAGAGAGATAGTCTGTATTACCAACAATCGTCCAGCCGGCCTGCGCAGAACTACTCTTATTGCCGACGGTAAACTTGGGATACCAGTGAAGCAGTTCGCTGTGGTAATACCCGTCGAAAATATTCTTTGTCGGAGCTGTCGTTTCAGCAGCAACATGATGAATCGGCTGCAGCTGCGGATACATGTCAGGATACCCGCCGATGGCCGAACATTCATGTGGATGCCCTACCGAGTAGAGAATACCGCCAACCGGCACAGCGTCGTAGCTGTCGCCCTTGCACGCATTACGCCAGATGATGTTGCCGTTTGATGGGTTGATAGCCGCTCGTCCTTCAAAAGTACCAGACCCCGTCGCCCCTTGCAGATAGCTAAAGGCCGTGAAATATGCCTGCTTTCCGTCGTAGCTCGCGCTCGTGAAGCCCATACTGCTATAGGTCAATTCCTTGCCCGGCGCAGGCTTACTTATTTGCATACGGATGGGATAACTCGAGCTCTGGCTAGCCCACTTCACTTTTTTGGCAGTGTCGAGCTTGACAGCACCCGATGACAGATAGGTGCTGCCGGCAATCTGCGTGAATGCCCCAGTGATGATAAGGTTGTTTTGTTTGGACGCCACGGTCAACGCCGCCACTCGTGAACCACGCGGACCAGTCACATCTGCCTTCCACTTCGTGTCGAGCTTGCCGTTTGCCAGATACGCCGCCAAGTTGTTCCGAGGCTGGCCTGCCGCCTTGCTAAAGCCGCCACCGACATAGACTCGCTCGTTCGTCGCGGCTAGGGCCATGACACTATTGCTCGTACCATCAAAGCCTTTGAGAAGTTTGTTTGTCTTTAGGTCAAACGCGGCGAAATTACTACGAGGCTGGCCATCTACCGTGTCAAAATTACCGCCGACATAGAGCCGCGTGCCGTCTGGCGAAGCAGTCACCGCAGCGACGACTTTTTGCGATGGCTTTTTTGTAGTGATAGAGTGGACAAACGAGGTATCTAGCACTCCGGTACGGATGTCAAACGCGAGGATATTTGTGCGTTTCACAGTGCCTTTTCCACCAAGCGCCACGCCCGCTGGTCGCGCATAGGCGAAGGTTCCGATCGCATAGACTTTGTTACCTACCAGCACCTGGTCCCACACCATGCCGTCTACCTGCACAGTTGGTAACGGGTCGGCCGACATCGTAGCCAGTGTTTTACTCGAGGGTGGCGCTGTGTCTGCTTGTACTGGTGATATAAGTACTATCGCCATACCGATTGCAGCAATCATCACTCCATATTGTTGTACGCGATCACGAAATGACATAATTTCTCTCCCATAGACACTTAGACAGCTATATTTTATAACTTAAGCGTATTATATCACAAAGTTTATTAAAATGCAATATTTAGCTATAGTCATACTATAGTGACAGGAAATGGAAGCTTTCGCCCAATAGGCACTGGCGCTTACTTGATGGATGTAAGCGCTCGCAGCACCGCTATACCATCCATGGCTTTTTGATTTACCACAGCATCTTCTGAGCAGGGAGCATGCGGACCTGTATATATCAATGACGAGCCATCGCTATATTTCTTGTAAATCGTCCTGTCCGTATACGGGTCTAAGCTGCTCACTTTACTGAAAGCGCCCAGAGGTCCGTTCTCAGAGCCGCAATATTCACCGCCTTGCTGAGTAACATATTTCGTAGAGAAACTCACCGATTCCGCCAGTGAACCATTTTGCCCCTTTGTAGCTTTATAGCTATAAGTCAAATCACCAAGCGACTCCGGAAGCTCCATAGTTATATCTAGCTCTCGGATATATAATGTTGTCGTATCAGAAGATTTCTTAGCCGTCTCCTCGGTAGGTTTATTTGCTGCACTACTTTTCAGCTCGGCAATTTGCTTCTCATAGTCACCTATCTTTGTTTGCAATGCCTGCATATCGCCTGTTTCCGCCACTGGTGCACGATTTTGCATCGCTCCATATACCGAATAGCCGATGCTAGTTAGTGCCAACAGAGCCAAAAGAATAACTCCAGCTCGCCTTAACCCCTTTCGTTCTTTTTTCTGATTGTTTGGTTCGCTCATTGGTTGTGTGTATTGATTGCTGTCCATGCATTCATAGTAACATACCCCCCCCCCTAGCAAGATTATCACTAGGGGCATAAAAAAGATAAGGCAGTGCTTTTAACTAGACAGCGCTACTGCTATCAATACCCAAACACCTATGTAGGCGAGTGCGGCAACTGACCAGATCCCCCCAATAACCATGCTTATAGTGCCAAACCTTGCTGGCATATTTGCTGCTTTTGATTTTTTGCGCGATATGGCACCGAGAATAATGCTAAGCGGAAAAAGACCGATAAAGCTCAGCGCTATGCCGATGATACCGATCGCGTCTCCTGGATTCTTCGTGGGCCGTGATATACTCTCTGACATAGCTTTACTATAACAGATATTTGGTAAAATAAAAGAATATAGCGCCAATACTCCGCACGACATTCTAGTCATATAAGCTACAGTACATAATAGCCAGTGAATCGACAGTCCTCATCATAGCCAGTTTGCGCAAAGTAAGGCTGGCACGGATGCTCATCCTTAAATTCACCAGTAGCTCCTACGGTATAAAGATGCCATACTTTCTCTGCCCAATTCCAATAAGCATAATTGATGACAATTCCATCGAAAGATAGTGCTACATAGATCTTCTGCGTATCAAAGCGAGGAATTTCTCCTACGACTAGGTCTGGGTAGCATGATATATCAAATTCTCTTATGCACAATTTTTCAGACAGTCCCGATAGGCCATTCGCTGCAAGAAATTCAGAGCGTGTCATCGTAAGATGATGTCCCTCTCCCCCGTATGGAGTAATTGTCGAGTAACCCTGTGGGTGGGTCACTTTATTAGATTTGAGCGTAGTATTGAGACTTTTTTTGCAGTTGCCGCCATGGATGAGTCTGCTGCTCGATGTTGTATGCCCGTGTAACCTACGATGCCAATAGCGGCAAGAATGGCGATGATGATAATGATTATCAAGAGTTCGACAATAGTGAATCCGGCTGTGGTTTTCCTCATAGATATGAGTATACCCCCCCCCTAGCAGTGATGTCAATATCGTCTTACACTGCCGCGCAGGTTTTTGAGCTTAAGATTTAGCTATCCCCTTATGGCGCCGGACAAAACTTGGTCAACAGTACGCCATACGGCAAACCTATTGTTTTTACCACCATAATATATCACTGCCGACTGACCGCTTGCTACAGCTCGTTCGGCATATCAAGGTAAAGAAGGCTCACTCCCGAGAAGTACTCTTCTCCTTTTACAAAGATAGTCGATTCTCAGGAGTATTTTATAGTCTTACAAATGCAACAAATAGCACTTTCAATCGCGACATTGCGTCCAATTCAACCTGATACAGCAATCAAGCGCATGAGTTGTCATCAGACAAAATGCAACCCGATAGCCCTACGCGGCCACACATACCATATCTTGGAGATTTTAGGCTTTATTATTTGCATGCATTCGCATCAGGCTTTGGTCCACTCCAGGTAGGATACTCCTGACCATAATAGCGCGTCCAAAAGCCCATACTCTTCGCCTGGGCTAGATTCTTTTCTCTGTCCGCCCTCATTTCTTTGGTAGTGATGTATGCTTTTGCTTTCTTATCATTCACCGCTTTGAGAAGTTTGGCTAATAAGTTTTTACTTTGCCATTGTGATGATTCTTTCAGCTCAAACTGTAAGGCTATCCCAGACCTTGCAGCTTGTGCGATAATATCTTCCACTTTGTGAATGTTATAAGTATAGACTTTACCCTTATACTCATGCTTGTGCTCCAATCGCTTTATAACATTCCAATTCAGATCACCAACCCCTCCCTGTTTCACAGGATTTTTAAGATTGGTATCTACAAAACCCGCCTCATACCCCTTAGCAAAAACATCGGCAGTGTGAGTAGCCACTATTACGCCATCTTTAGTAACGCGTAAGTCAATGTCGATTCGGGAGAATTTCTTGCCTTCACTTCCCTTAGCATTCCCTTCAGCAGCATCCTTAACACCCTGCGGAGAGTTTTCATATGCATAAGGAATCTGGGGCTCTCCATTTTTATCTGCTGGAATATGGTATATCTCTCCCGACGGAGCTTCATTAGGATTCCAATAGCACCCCTTGACCACGCTCACATGAGTGTGAGCAGAAACAACCTTGGAGTCACCTATCATTCCATCGTTATTGCGAGCTATGATAACAAAGAAGTAAGTGGTACCTTCTTTGAGACTAGTGACTTCCCTTGAAGTACCTTCCGAACTAATAGTAACCGATTTTTCAAACGATGGTGAAGCCGAATATATCAATGAATAATTCTTGGCCGACTTGTAGGCTTTCCACTGTACTGTGATTGCGTTTTTAGAGTTTGCAGCTACCGTCAGTCCGGTTACTTTAGCGGCGCATCCCGCCTTCAGTCTTGGCTCTATAGCGTCTGGTGCATCAACTAGGCATAGCTTCTTCCAAGTTCCTGGACCGACAGTACCGCTAACTCCCAGACCTCTTGACTCTTGAAATTTCTTGACAGCTTTCACTGTCCCTGGTCCATAAGAACCTTCCGCAGAATCAAAGTCAACTCAAATGAAATAACTCTGCAACAGCGCGTCTGGGCTCTGAGAGATATAAGATTCACCACTGAAAGATGCGTTTTATCAAGTTAGCATATACTTCAGGCGAGGACGCCTTTAACGCGGCGGATACCAGCAGAGGAGGATTCTTCTTTGGTGATTTTGAAGCGTTTGCCGTTGGGCGTGCCATCGTCATTTTGTGAGAGCTGACCAGTATGGTCGGCGTGGGGGCCGCCGCAGATTTCAAAGCTGGCGCGCCTGTCGCCCTCGCCCATTTGGTAGACTTTGACCGTCTCGCCGTAGCGGTCACCAAATGCGCCGATGGCACCCATTTTGAAAGCTTCGTCGGTAGGATATTCTTTGTAGCTGACGGGTAAATCTTCGTCAATCCAGGCGTTGACCATGCGTTCGACTTCGTCCAGCTGCTCGCGGGTGACTTTTTCGTCGTTGTTGAAGTCAAAGCGTAGGCGCTCTTCAGTGATATTGCTGCCGTGCTGGGTGACATGCTCGCCAACGACTTTTTTGAGTGCGGCATACATGAGGTGATTGGCCGTGTGTAAGCGGCGGTGCGCCATGGTTTGCCCGCCGAGGCCGCCTTTGAAGACACCTTTGGCAGCAGTCTGTGAGCGCTTGCGCTGTTCTTGCATACAGGCATCAAACTCACTCTTCCAATCTTTGTCTAGCCGTATACTTTCACGACGGGCTATCTCGGTGCTTAGCTCAACTGGAAAGCCATAAGTATCGTGCAGAGTGAATAGCTCTTTGCCGGTCAAACCGTCTTCAATAAATCGCCTGAGATGCTTTACTCCCTTCAGTAGTGTTCGCGTAAACGCTTTTTCCTCCTTCATGAGAGTGATGATAATTTTATCTCGGTTCTCGGCAACTTCTGGAAAATCATTCGCATATAAGTCGGCAATGACTGGTACAATTTCTTCAAAAAATTCTTCACTAATACCAAGTTCATTTGCAAATCGAATCGCCCGACGGAGCAGCCGACGCATAACATAGCCCTGCTCTTTGTTGCTCGGCGCACAACCATCAACCGCCAAGAAGGTCGCCGCACGCAGGTGGTCGGCGATGACGCGCATACTTTCGGTGTGGCTTTCGTACTTTTTGCCACTCAGAACTTGCAACTTTTCGATAATTGGCCACATGAGGCTAATCTTGAAGACATCCGGGTCGCCCAGTTTTGCCGCGGCAATGCGCTCCAGGCCAGAGCCATGGTCGATATTTTTCTGTTCCAGCTCTTCAAATTGCCCTTCCGCGACTTTGCGATAGGCCATGAAGACATTGTTGCCGATTTCCATAAACCGGCCACAGTCACAGTTCGGGTGGCAGTGCTCGCCAAACTCGGGATTGTGTGGCGTGCCAAAGTCATAAAACATCTCACTATCTGGGCCACACGGGTCGCCCACCGGGGTGGTTTCTGGCGAACCGTTGCGACTCCACCAGTTTTTCGAACCGTCATAGTAGAAAATCCGCTCGCCTTCTTTAATGCCGCGTTCATAGCCCGATTCTTCCGAACCAATATCCGCTTGACCATGACTCAGCCCGGCTTTTTCATATAGCTCTGCCCACACCTCGGCCGCTTCTGTATCTTTTGGAATACCATAGCGCTCATCGCCGATATAGCAGGTGACATAGACTTTTGACATATCGAGCTCAACCACTTCTGACAAAAACTCCCACATCCAGCGGATTTGCTGTTCCTTAAAGTAATCGCCCATGCTCCAATTACCCAACATCTCAAAAAAGGTCGTGTGGCGATTGTTGCCGACATCGTCAATATCCTGCGCACGCAGGCACGTTTGTGAATCAACAATTCGTTTACCCTCAGGGTGTGGCTGCCCCAACAGGTACGGAATCATCGGCTGCATACCACTGCCCGTAAACAGCGTCGTCGGGTCGCCCGTCAGCACCAATGGCGCGCGCTTGATAGCAGCGTGGCCACGATTCTCAAAAAACTTTATATACGCATTGCGGATTTGTTGAGTATTCATATCTGTTATTATATCACTCGACTTTACACTAAACAAAATTCAATAAGCCAGGCCTTTTCGTCAGACCACAATCCCGCCGCCAAGCACTTCGTCTCCTCTGTATATCACCGCCGACTGACCGCTTGCCACGGCTCGTTCTGGTTTATCAAGAGAAAGCATTGTCGTGTCACTACCCATCGCTAAGTTTGCCACTGGCAACAATTCGCCTCTATGACGCAGGCGAACCGTAAGATTCTCGTGTGATTGAGGCGGGTTATGTATCCAATGCACGCTACCAAGCGAAAGCTCGTTCGGCCACATCGCCGCATCGTTGAGATTTGTGCTGACAAAAACTTGATTGGCCTGCATATCTTTGCCAACCACATAATAGGGTAGCCCACCGCCAATGTCGAGACCGTGTCGTTGACCAAGAGTATAAAATAGTGCACCATCATGTCGTCCCAATGCCTTGCCCGTCTGCTTATCGATAATATCCCCAGGAAACGCCTCGACAAACTGGTTTAAAAACTCTCGCATACCAACTTCACCCACAAAACACACTCCCATCGACTCTTTTTTATGAGCTGTAAATAGTCCTTTTTCTTTAGCAATTTCTCGCACCTGTTGCTTGGTGTATTCGCCAAGCGGGAAAAGCGTTTTCGTAAGCGCTTCGGCGGTGACGCGATAAAGAAAATAGGTCTGATCCTTCTCACTGTCGACTGCGCGCATCAAACGAGCACCCTGCGCGAGCTCCTCCCTCTCAACCTTCGCATAATGGCCCGTCGCAATCATCTCTGCGCCTTGTTCCAGCGCCGCTTCCAAAAACAACTTAAACTTTACTTCCTGGTTACACATAATATCTGGGTTGGGCGTCCGTCCTGCCTCATATTCATCGATCATATATTGCACCACTTTCTCACGGTATTCTTTTTCGAAATCAAACACCTGAAAGTCGATACCAAGACCCACGGCCACTCGCTTGGCATCGGCCAAATCTTCCGCCCACGGACAGCGCATACCGGGTAAATCTTGGCTCCAGTTTTTCATGTACACGCCCACGACATGGTGGCCTTGGTCTTTCAGTAAAGCGGCGGCCACGCTACTATCGACTCCGCCGCTCATACCAACAAATACTCTCGCCATTATGATAGCCCTAAGTAAAACACTATGATTTTCACCGTCTCAGAAAGCGATAAATACCAACCCCATGGCGACAACCACCACCACACGCCCCAGGCTGAATCACCACTGGTGGGATAGGCACGAAACTCCACACCTGGCGCTTGCGACTGAAATTCTAGAATAGTTCGTTTCATATGATATCCAGAAGTCACCACAATCGCCGATGTAAGATGCTTGTCGGTGATGATACTTTTTGTCTCAATAGCATTTTCTTTGGTATTTTGACTTGTCTCTTCGATGAATATGGCCGACTCGGGAACACCTTGTTTTATCGCCTGTCGTCGCATCACTTCAGCATTACTTGGTCCACTCGTATCTGCGGCCGCGCCAGAAAAAATCAGTTTTGGTGCCCAACCATTTTGATACAAATCAATGGCGGTCTGTGTCCTCGCGGCAGTATCACCACCGCTCACTGCTATGATGACATCGGCCTTACCACAACCAGTGAGCGAGTTTGGTGTTTCGCTACAATTCATAAGATTATTCGGTGCCAAGAAAAGACTCATTGCCACAATGAGTGTCACCAAAAATACCAGAACACTGATGAACCATTTAAGCATGTCGCACTCTCTCGTACTCTTGGCTCACGACAGCAACGATGTACTGCGCTGCTCTTTTACTATTTTCCTCGTCATTCAAGCGACCTAAACTAAAGCGCAAACTACCATTCCGCTCATCCTCTTCGAGCCCAATCGCCTTCAATGTTGCCGAACCAGTTTGTTTGTTCGCTGCGCACGCACTCCCTGTCGCCACCAACACGCCCTTCGACTCCAGCATAAATACCAGCCGCTCAGCATCGATACCAGGAAACGATACATGCAAATGCCCAGCTAATCGCTTTTTGGCATTACCGTTAACTGTCATATCGGGAAAGTGGTTCATCAATGACTTTTCTAGCTGATCCCGAAGCATAGACAAACGCGCCACTTCACTCTTGCGGTGTGCTGTTGCGAGCTCTAATGCCGTTGCAAATCCTATAACTCCTGCGACATTTTCAGTGCCGCTTCGAAGCCCCATTTCTTGCCCGCCGCCAAGAATAACCGGCTGTAAACAAATCATTCCTCGCCGCCACAATAGTCCAACCTGCTTCGGACCGTATATCTTACCCGCATTCAACGAAAGCATATCAACACCCAGTCGAGCTACAGAAATATCGAGTTGCCCTACCCCCTGCGAAGCATCGGTATGCAGCCAAATAGGCGTAGAGTCATGGCGTTCCAACCGCTCACGGCGAACTTTTTCCACCACTCGAGCGATGTCGCTCAGCGGCTGGATGGTGCCAAGCTCACTATTTGCAAGAGCAATACTCACCAGTGTCGTCTTGGGTGTGATAGCCGCTGCAATATCGCTCACCGAAACAATACCGCATTTACCAACTGGCACGATGGTATGGCTATACTGCCTGGCATTCGCAAGCACCGCCTCATGCTCAATGGCACTCGTCACCACATGCCCACCTTGTGCTGCCGTCATCGCAAGAGCAATCGATTCTGTCGCCCCAGCAGTGATAACCACCTCATCCGCTTTGCCACCAAAACACACCGCCAAACGATGCCTGGCATTCTCAAGCTTTCGCCGAATTTCTACCGCAGGCGCATACGGGCTAGACGGATTATAAAAATCATTACTCAAAAAAGGCTGCATAGCCAGCATCACACGCTGGTCCATAGGCGTGGCAGCGGCATGATCAAGATATATTATTTCACTATCACTCACTTCTATCTATTATACCACCTAGCACTAATCGAACTTTTTCGGTTCGGTGCCATATACCCTACGAGCGACTTGTTCATAATATGAATGAATAGCAGTTACCAGATTTTTCAGTTCTTCGCCCTCAACAAAGCTATAACGAGCGCCTTCTTGTACTTTTAATACACCCTTCTCTTGTATCTCATATCGAGTTGTGGCCACTTTGATATGCTTCTGCTCATCAAGCCATTCTTCATGCCAGATCCAAGTTTTTTCGTCGAGGCAAAAAAACTCTCGGCGGCGACCTTCGGGTATTGGCCCAAACAGCTTGGAACCAATTTCGCTCTCAAGTTTTATCAAATCTCGCTCTGTTAAAGATTTCAACTGGTGATTTTTTGGAATCTTTAGCCAATCGACATTTGGCTTAGTGTCGCCAAGAAGTAGTTTGATGGCTTTTTGCAATATCGTAGGCATTTAGGCCGCCAGTGTGAAATCTTCCTGCTTGTTATTTCGCATCTTAATGACCGCAGCTGTAACTTGTCGTAGATCCATAAGTACCTCCGGTGAAGAATAAATTTCTTTTGTTAATTTATTGGCTATCGTTGCCTGCCGGCCAAATACGCCAGCTCGAGCTTCATTTTCTATATGCCGCTCTTCTTGCCAAGCATATGCGTCTTTCACTGCTTCATATAATTTAGAATCGACCTCAAAACCTAGCTCCGTAGAGTCAAGCAAAGATTGTTTTTCAAAACCCTTTGGGTCTCCCATGGTCGAAGTTCTCCCTGTTATTTATATACGAAACAGCTTTTTCGTATTTTCAAGTGTCACGAGGGTAATATCATCAAGCAGCAAGTCTCTCACTTCCGCCATATGCCTCGCAACCCTCTCCACATACTTAGGCTCATTCATTGTACCACGAAAAGGCGCTGGAGTCAAGAAGGGAGCGTCGGTTTCGAGCAACATTCTATCGAGTGGGATAGTCGCATACATCTGGACCTGGGGCTCATCTCTGGTGAAAGTGCTTATGCCATTTACTCCCACGAGCAATCCTCGCCCAAATCCTCGTTCCAAATTTGCCTGATTGTCAGTAAAACTATGCATAACGCCGCGGATACCGTGAAAATTATCGAATATCGGCCAAAAATCATCAAAAGCGTCACGGATATGAAAACTTACTGGCAAATTATAGTCAATCGCTAACTGTAGCTGCGCTTCCAGCGCTCGTATCTGATCGTCTCTCGGGCTATGGTCATAGTAATAATCAAGTCCAATTTCACCTATGCCAACTATGTTCGAGCGATCATTCCCTCTCGAGTCTCGCAACAGTTGTTCCACCATAGCATATCCCATTTTCGATTCATGCGGATGCACGCCCACAACAGCCCACGAACTATCATGAGTAGCCGCAAATTGCACTGCTTCAGCCGAACTTCGTTCATCGGTACCAACCAGTATCATGCCGATACCAGCCTCAATAGCCCGTTTGTACACTTCTTCGCGATTTTCCGAGTAAAATTCGCTATCGTGCAAATGACAATGTGAATCTATAAGTTTCATGTAGTTTTTGTGGTTCGCGGGTCTTGAGTATGAAGATATACTTTTGGAAACAGCGGCTGGATATCGCTTGGCACCACGCCCGAAGCAAAGAGCTGGCGAATATAGTTGGCCGTTTGCGGTAAAAATGGCGTTAGCATATCGGCGATTTGTAGCAATACACCCGCTGAATGAGCTAATATTTCTGCCAAGTGCGATTCTGCCTCTGGGTCGCTCTCGCGGCGTTTAGCAACCTGCCATGGCTCCACTTGGTCGATGTATCGGTTGAGTGACCGTACCACTTCCCACGCTTCATCGAGTGCACGGTTAAACTCAAGTGATTCCATAGCCGTACGATACGGCCCCATATCATGTTCAGACTGCGGTGCATCGCCTATCACGCCCGCCTGATAGCTGAGTACCATCTTGGCGACTCGTTGTACGAGGTTTCCAAGATCATTACCCAGTTCGCCATTGTATGCAGTTTCAAATTTTTCCCAAGTAAAATCGCCGTCTTCTTGCGTCGGAATATATCGCAAGAAATAGTACCGAAACGCATCAATACCATAGTGTGGCAAAATATCCACTGGCCCAACACCATTGCCAAGCGACTTACTCATTTTTGCGCCATTTGTCGTCACAAAACCATGTACTAACAGCGCTTTTGGTAACGGCAGATCAAGCGCCATCAGCATGGCTGGCCAAATACCGGCATGAAATCGCAAAATATCTTTGCCAATTACCTGAACATCGGCAGGCCAATAGTTCTGCCAGTCTGGATTGCCAGGGTAGCCCAGTACAGTTAAGTAGTTACTGAGCGCATCGATCCATACATACATCACTTGCGTGTCGTCACCAGGCACTGGCACGCCCCAAGATAAGCTTTTGACAGGGCGCGAAACGGACACATCTTGCAAGCCATCTTTTATGAGCTCGAGAAATTCTTTTTGCCGCGATTTAGGAATAATTTTCATCTTGCCAGACTCGAGAGCAGCACGAATCTTGTCAGAAAAAGCACTCGTCTTGAAATAATAATTTTCTTCGCTAAGACGCTGGTAGGGGGTTTGATGGTCAGGACACACACCATTGTTTTCGGTGGCCTCTTTATCAGTGACAAATGCTTCGCAACCCTGGCAATACCAACCTTCATACGAATTTTTGTAGATATATCCACCCTCAACTAACTTTTGCCAAATGTATTGTACGGCAGCTTTATGTCCTGGATTCGTCGTACGAATAAAGTCGGTAGCTGAAATATTGAGCCCGCTTAGTAGCTGCTTAAAGTTCTCGTGCACACCATCAACATACGCTTGAGGAGCCAGCCCTTGCTCGGCAGCTTTGGCAGCGATTTTATTGCCATGCTCATCGACACCCGCCTGAAAGCGAACTTCCTTTCCCTGTTGTCGCTGGTACCGCGCCCACACATCTGCCAGCAAATAATCGAGAGCGTGGCCGATATGGGGCTGGCCATTGACATAGGGAATGGCGGTGGTGATATAGGCGTGTTTTTTTGTCATACTAGTCTATAGTATAGCAGAAACGACGATTAGTGCATCATCGCCACAACAGCAAACCGTCCAGCGACATCTCCCATAGAATGAGAAAAGTAGCTAGAGGCGGTCATGGTATTGATAGGAGAAATGGTAATATTTTCTGGCAAAATACCAGCCTTCAAACATATGTCGCGATTAAAGCCAGGAAGGTCGAGGCAAATACCGCGCTCGGTGGTATCGATAAAAGGCTGCCATGAGGGTCTGTCTGCACCATCAAACCACTGCATGCAATAGGTTTCGCGTTTAGCGCTAGGACCCATATATACTACGAGATCATTGGGCGAAGAGCCTTCTATCATAAACTTATCGATCATTTGTTTCATCAATTCAGCTACCGTCGAATCTCTACCTAAATGGAGTAACGCTAAATAGCGATGAGTCGGATCATATAACACTGCGGCTATACAGTCTGCCACGGGCAAAAAAAGTCCAGCACCAGGAGTTTTCGTAAACAGTGCATCCGCCGAAATGGCCTCCGTATATGCTGTAGTGTGAGTAGCGTCGACGGTAGCAATTTTTATATATGATTGCCCTTCGCCATAGACAATATTTTGATACACCATGTCACTATATTCCAACCCTAAGGCTTTACAAAATGCGGTTCGATTTGTCACAGTCGCTGGCGCGTGAAGATCGGTAGTTCTGTCGAGCATAGTGCCGTCTGCCTTAGACGACAATCGGATTAGCATATCTCCCGGGAGATAAGCTGGCTGATCTTTGAGGATCAACACCTTATCCTTTCATCTTATCATACTTTTGCAATAAAGTCAACCATTGATCGATCGTCAGGGCTTCGGCTCTTGCATCTGGTGATATATTTGCCTGTTGAAGAAGGTTTTCTACCTCTGTTTTAGATAGCTGCAAGCCACCAGCGAGTGAACTGCGAAGTTTTTTGCGCTTGGCCGAAAAACCCGCTCGAACGAGTCGGAAAAAGTCAGACTGTCGCTCCTCTGGCACCAATGGCTCTATTCTCCTCTTCAAAATAACCACCCGCGAATCAACTTTGGGCGGCGGAGTAAATAGCTCTGCTGGCACAATGTTACCCAATGAAACCTCGTGATATACCTGTGCTGCCACCGCCAATATGCTATAGTCACCAGGTCCCGCCGCTAGTCTCTCGGCCACTTCTTTTTGCACCAATAACACCATGGCGCTGGGTGGATTTTGCGATTCGGTGAGGTGTTGAATAATTTTACTAGTGATGTAGTAGGGTACATTTGCTACTACTTTGTAGCCAGCAGGCAAGGCGGAAGGGTTGAATTGTAAAATATCTTCATGGATAACTTGCAAATTTTTACCTGGAAACTGACCAGGCAGTTTTTTGGCCAAATCGGCATCGAACTCTACCGCTACCACAGAACCTGCCCTCGCTAATAAGCGGCTCGTAAGCGTGCCGAGGCCTGGACCAACCTCAAGCACGGTATCATCCGAAAGAATATCCACTGCGTCTGCAATATGCGCCAACACCTCAGGATCTTTCAGCCAATGCTGCCCAAGGTGTTTTTTGGTAGGCACTAGAGAATTCCTTGAGCTCGCATTTTATTTGCGCAACCTGGAAATTGCGTGAAGATACTCGACCGAGAAAGAAGATTTTGTACCGCTTGCTTTTGAGCATCAAGCGGCGCCTCATGAGGCATGCCTTGATTATATGGAGCAGGTGCTACTGTTCGCCAAGTTGATGGCATAAATTGAAATGCTCCATAAAAACCGTTGCCAGAGTTACGAGTGGCCGTCATGCCGCTTTCACAATTACCCAAAGCTTGTATTTGTGCGTCACTTAATGGTCCGCCAGTATAGTTAAACTTCCCGCCAACCACCTCTACCTGCTTCTTCGGCTTATCAACCACTACGCTGGCAATTTCTTTTCGAGCAACTTCTTTGCCATTTTTCATGGTAATTTTGTAGGTAACCGACCGTTTGCCATTGGCTCCAACTTCTTTCACGGCATGATAATCCGGCGATCGATCGGTATCGACAATTTTTTCAATCGGCATTTTTATTGGCTCGTCAACCGTTACCGTCTGCACGCCATTGCGCCAAATTTCAATCTTCATACCACTTGCCAATGGAGCGTCCATATCAACCGACAGATGATCATCTTTTTGCAAGGTAATATCTTTTTCTTTCAGCATATCAGCCACAGTATTCGTGTGTGTTCGAAGTATTGTCGATTTGCCGTAGAGTACTAGGTTGAATTCAGTCGCTCGATCGATCACCATTGTCTCAAGTGCACCTTCGAGTGCGCCCGCAAATACCTGAGAAACGGTCGTACTGTCTTCATCATACAGCTCTATACCCGCTTCTTTGGCAATTTGCTTCGGCGTCTGATACGCTGTCATAACCTTCATGCGCGATTGACCGTCGATGATGAGCATAGGGCGAGCTCGATAAATATTGACATCGTAGTTCGAAGCTACCAACTTTTCGTCGAGGCTCGGCTCGGTAATATCATTTTGTTCTAACACGATCCCGGCTTGCTCTAGTGCATCGCCAAGAGTATCGGCATCGGTATAAACACCTTTAGTTGTGCCTGCATCATGCACCGTCAGCACATGCTTACTACTCGGCTTTTCTGGACCATCAGCCGAAGCACGAAGTGATACTACGGCGAAAAAGCCGAAAACGACTAGTGTAAAAGCTGCGGTCAATATCCATAAACGATGCCGCGCTAACCGTGCATTCATCAGAAGCGACATGCGCTTTTGCTTACTCCATGAGTTAACATCTGTACCAGTATAGCAAATAATGCGTCGTTATGCCAGTTTTTCGAGCCGTGCAAATTCAACATTGAGCTTTTTCATCGAGCCCGAATCGAACTGCACGACCACCGCTAACCCATCGATATCAAGCACTTCACCAGCACCAAAGAGTGGAGTTTTCACTCTATCACCTGGCGATAAGTCAAGTTCATCTGAGAAAAATTCTGTTTCTTCCTTTACGAAATGTGCCTCGGATTCTCGTTCATCGGCTGCGAACAACCCCATTTCGCTCAAAAACCGTGACGGTGCGTTGAAGCCTATCTGGCCAAACTGCGTTCGTGAATTGGCACATGATACAAAAAGTTCTTCCCTGGCCCTGGTGATACCGACATAACAAAGCCGCCGCTCTTCTTCGATATCGTCTGGTTTACCGCCATCAAACACTCTAGCATGAGGCAGCAGTCCCTCTTCGAGGCCTACCAAAAAGACCACCGGAAACTCCAATCCTTTAGCGGCATGAAGTGTCATGAGCGTTACTTCATCGCCCGCCGTTTCGTCACTCGCAGACATCAACGACATTTCCTCTAGAAATGAATCAACGCTCGTATAGGCTCGAGCCTCCGCCACCAATACACCGAGGTTTTCCAGTCGTTCTTCAGCTTGAAGCGATCCGTCATTGATATAATCAGCATATCCTGTTTTCTTGATAATTTCCTCAAGAAGATCTGCTGGTGAATGGTCAAGGCGCGATTGAATATCCCGAAGCGTCATACCAAGCATATTGAGCGCGTTTTTCGCCCGTGCCGGCAAGCCACTACCATCATCCACCTCCACCAAGTCTTCGATGATAGAGCGACCAGTCGTCTCGTGCCAATCAAGAAATTTTCGCAAGCTCGCCTCACCCACACCGCGTTTCGGCACGCCTACAATACGACGAAAACTCACTGCATCATATGGCTGAAACAGAAGACGGAGATACGATATAACATCTTTGATGACCGCCCTATCGAGAAAGCGCAAGCCACCCACCAATTTATACGGAATATGATACTCCCGGAGTGCGCGCTCCAAGGCATAACTTTGTGCATTAGTGCGATACAATATCGCGATATCTTGATACGGCCGACTCGCAAGTGCTTGTTCGGAAATTTCATTTGCTATGCGATGCGCCTCTTCGGCCTCGCTATATACTTGCCAGAAAACAGGCTCTCTGCCACCCTTTTCAGCTGTCCAAAGGTTTTTATCTGTACGATGCACATTGTGCTCAATGAGATTATTTGCGAGTGCCAAGATAGCATCAGTTGAACGATAATTTTGCTCTAGTTTCACGACTGTCGCACCAGGAAAGTCCCGTTCAAAATGTAAGATATTTGTGTAGTCAGCACCACGAAAACTATAAATCGACTGTGCATCATCGCCCACCACACAAATATTTCGCTCTTCACCAAGAAGCAATGTTATTAGCCTATATTGCACTGCGTTCGTATCTTGATATTCATCGATGAGAATATGTTTGAACTGCTGTCGCCATTTATTACGAATAGCTGTATCTTGTTGGAGTAATTCGACTGTTTTTACCAGCAAATCATCAAAATCAAGACCATTCGCTGCTTTTAATTGTTTTTCATATTCAGCAAATAGCTCGGCAACTTTCTGGTCGATTGGCCCTCGCGCCGCCACTGCAAAATCTTCAGCAGTTTGCAGGCTATTTTTTGCCTTCGATATCTTTGCAGCGACACTTCTGGGCTTCAAATCACGATCAGTCAGCCCCTGTCGCTTCATGGCTTGGCGAATGGTACTCAGCCTGTCATCCTCGTCATAAATAACAAAATTTGATGGAATACCGATAGCAACGCCGTCATATCGCAACAACTTTACGCAAATACTATGGAAAGTCCCCATCCATGGCATGAACGACCTAGGAGGATTGTCGTCCGCAGTAGGCACATCACCAATCAATTTCCACAGCCGCTCACGCATTTCTTTAGCAGCCTTATTCGTAAATGTAACCGCCAAAATATGACTAGGAAAAACACCTTGCTCACGCACAAGATAGGCAATTCGATAGGTCAAAGTCTTTGTTTTACCGCTCCCTGCACCTGCCAAAATGAGCAATGGGCCAGAAAGCACCCCTAGCGCAGATAATTGCGCCTCATTTAATTCACCCTCAATATTCATTCCTCTTAGTGTAGCATGAGCAACTAATTCATGCCATTCGTGAGGATAAACACCCCTATACCGGCGCCTACGCTCACCATTGCAAGCCCAACAATCCCAAGGGCAATCAACCAGCCGTTTTTCTTTTTCGGCTTGGCGATGATTGGTGGCTCTATATCGAAAACTGAAGCATGTTCTGCCGTTTCGGTCACGCTAACTTGATACTGCTGTTTGATAGCAACAGGTTGAGGCGATGGAGGAACGGGGGAAGCAGTAGACTCAATAGCGGCATTATCTGAAGAGGCTTCTTCAATCGACGCCACTACTGATGACTGTTCGATAGCACTATCTGGCTGCTCAGATTGGACAATAGCTTCTTGTTGAGGCGCAACAATTTCTTGCGAAACAGGTTCAGCCATATGAGGTGTGTTCGATTCAATATTCAAGAGGTCGCTCTGCAATTCTGCTGGTAATGGCACCTCAAACGAATCTTTTTTCTCTTCGGCGGTAGGACTGGGTTCATTCGCTGGAATTCTATCGATGTTCGTCACAGTTGGCACAGCCTCTTCTTCGGCCTGATCGCTACTTGGTAGAGGTTCAATCACCGGCAATCCCAATGGTCGTTTTTCTACTTTTGCATCTGGCAAGAAAGGTGATGCGCCCAAATCACTACCAGTAAGCGCGTCTGTTGTATTATCTACATCGGAATTGCCTACCGTTGATTGTTCGGGTGAGGGAGAGATGATTGAAGTAGCAGTTGGACGGGGAGGAACAACACCAGTTGTTTTCTTGGGATAATTTGCAGTAGGTTTCATGTCCATAAACTGACCTCGTCTTCGAGATACAATAGAAGAAGACCGAGCATCAGCAGCTTGGGTTGTCGCCGGATTTAATTCCGAAGAGAATCGAAGCGAATTGCCAGTTCGTTGCGGTACGGACACAGGCTGAGGGGCGCTACTTCCAGTCATTACTGAGTTCACCGCTCGATCCAGTTCATCAAAGTCCAATTCTGTCATATCCCCCCTTTTATTATTCTCTGTTTTTGCCATGAGCAACGCGAGCAATCTCTGAAAAATCAACCGATTTGAGACTTGCACCACCAACCAGTAGCCCATTTATATCTTTCTTCTCTAGATAACTCTTGGCATTATCCTTCGAAACACTACCGCCATACAACACTGGTATATTTTTAGCTATCGTAGTACCAAACAGATGTTTTATTTGATCACGGATAATTTTCACGGCCCGTAAAGCATCTTCTGGAGTTGCATTTTTACCTGTGCCGATAGCCCATACTGGTTCATATGCGATAATCACTCGCTCCATATCTTCGCTCGTCATATTGGCAAGACCAGCCACTAGCTGATCATGAATAACATCTGCCGTTTCGTCCAGGCTTCTTTCGCTTGCAGTTTCGCCAACACACAGCACCGGACATAGCTCGTTTCGGATAGCAGATTGCATTTTTCTGCCGATATCTCGACCCTGTTCGCCGAAAATATATCGTCGCTCAGAGTGTCCAACAAGAACATACTTTACGAGCCCTCGTAATTGCGTAGCTGAGATCTCACCCGTATATGCACCTTCATCTCGCCAATAAAAATTCTGTGCGCCCAGCTTGAATTTGCGACGATTGAGCTGTAAAGATATCGGCTGTAATGCTAGTACACCAGGAAAAAGTGCTATCTCGACATCATTATGTGCTTCAATCGCGGCTTCAAGCCGATGTACTAGCAAACTGGCCTCACCAACCGTAAGGTTCATTTTCCAGTTACCAAAAATATATTTCTTATCTATCGCCATACTGTTTATGATTAGTGTACGCTATTTTTTGCTAAGCGTCTAGTAGTGCCTCGATTCCCGGCAGATTACGACCTGCCATCAGCTCTAAACTTGCGCCCCCACCAGTCGAAACATGCGTAAAGCTTTCACCTTGTTTGGCGTCCCAGTTGATCACAAAATCTGCCGTGTCGCCACCACCAATGATAGAGGTTTTTTCGGGGTGCATCGCCAATTCAAGCGCTGCTCGAGCCGAGCCATGAGCAAATGGTTCGTATTCTGCCATACCCATGGTACCATTCCAGATGATTGTTTGTGCTCTATTGATCGCCTTCGCCATTCGCTCAATTGATTGATCGCCAATGTCGAGCGCTGCCGTATCTTCAGGTACTTGATCGACAGCTACCATTCGACGATACTTGCGTACAGACGGGTCATCTACCGCCAAATCAGTCGGCAAAACTAAGAAACTTTCTTGCATATCCTCACCCGCTTTTTCACGAACCTTATGCCAAATACGATCGATCACCTCGGATTGATCGGTCTCAACCTTACTTTTGCCAAGTGAGTAGCCCTTATTCGCCAAAAAAGTATTTGCCATGGCACCGCCAATGACTATCTGGTCGGCAACTTTTGCCAATGATTCGATGACTTCTATTTTGTCGCTGACTTTTGCGCCGCCAAGAAGCGCCAAAAACGGTCGCCTTGGTGCATGCATAGCATTGGTTATTTCTACGAACTCTCGTTCAAGCAGTAGCCCAGCAACACTTGGCAGAAAGTGCGTGATAGCGTCGGTACTGGCGTGCGCTCGATGAACCACGCCAAACCCATCTTGAATGAAATACTGAGCCAGTGAATCAGTTGCTATTTTGTTCGCAAAAGCACTATCATTAGCCTCTTCTTCAGCATGAAATCGTAGATTTTCTAGTAGAATAACGCTTTTTTCTTTTGCGTTACGGACTGCTTGGCTCACTTTCGGACCGATACAATCATCGACGAATTCAACCTTGTGGCCAAGTAACTCAGCTAGTCGCTTCGCTACTGGCGTTAGAGAAAACTCAGTCGTCGGTGCACCATCAGGCCGCCCCAAATGACTCATAATGACCACTTTGCAATCGTGCTCTAGCAGATACTTGATAGTCGGCACGCTAGCACGAATACGAAAATCATCAGCAATACTACCGTCTTCTTTAAGCGGCACATTATAATCTGCTCGCACTAAAACAGTCTTGTGCTCTAATGGAGTAGTACGAACTGTTCGTTTTTGAAAACCCACCCGGCTCATATGTCCTCCGCTAGAAAACCCTTACCTGGATATCGTTAGTCGTACCTGGCTCACCAGGTGTATAGCCACTCACCAATACGACAGAAAACGGACTCTCACCAAAATATCCTTCATCTTTCAGCTCTTGTGCTAGTTTACCGGCAGCCTCAGAGTCACTTGGGCGAACATAGGTACGATTAGCGTAGCAAAGAGCAAGTTTTTGCGCTGTTTTCTGATGATCAGTCACGCTAATGATCGGTAAGTTTGGACGAAATGCGGCGATATTGACAGCTGTCGCGCCGCTACTCGTCTCGGCAATGATAGCAGCTGCATATATATCTCGAGCTAAATTGGTAGCTGCATAACTAATAGCTGCGTCTTTTTTATGACGGACTTCGTCTTTATTTACCATCATCACTTCACTATGATCTTGTGTATAAATGATCGTTTTTCGCATAGCTTTGACTGTCTCAACAGGATACTTACCGTTTGCCGTTTCATCAGAAAGCATAACAACATCAGCGCCCTGAATAACTGCATTCGCAACATCACTCACCTCTGCTCGAGATGGTTCAGGGTGGTCAACCATGCTACCCATCATTTGAGTAGCAACAATACATAGCTTACCGTGTTTGCGACAAAGGGCAATGATTCGGCGCTGCACAACTGGCACAATCTCCGCGCCAGCTTCAACCGCGAGGTCACCTCGTGCTACCATAACGCCATCGCTTACCTTGATGATTTCTTCGAGATTTTCATCGCTTATAGCCGATTTTGTCTCAATCTTCGGAATAACATACGCATCTGAACCCAGTGCTACAAGGCGAGATCGAAGGTCGGTAATATCAGCAGCGGTTTGTACAAAACTCAGTGCTACGAAGTCAAAATCTTGACCAGCACCCCATTCGAGGTCTTCTATGTCTTTTGGCGTCAAAATATCACCACCAAAATCGGTATCTGGCAAGTTCAAGCCCTTGCGGCTCATCAAAAAGCCATCATTTTGGACTTCTACTTTTATGGCCGTCTCGCTCGCAATCTCTTTTACAATAGAGTGAACCTTGCCATCAAACATATATAGCGGCTCACCGACTTTCATTTTCTCGGCGAGATTGTACTGCACTGGCAGCTCAAAACCACCATCGTGCTCCTCAATACTCGAGTCGAGCGTCAATACATCGCCTGGCTTTACGGTAAGCATATTATCTTTCAATATACCAAGACGAATCTTTGGCCCCTGGAGGTCCTGGAGGATAGCCACTGGTTTACCATATTGTTTGCTCGCATCACGAATCCAGCCGATCTGTTCAAGACGGTCTGGTGCGGCACCATGACTAAAGTTGATACGGAAGCCGTTTGCGCCTGCAGCCATAAGCCCGGCAATTTTTTCAGCACTGTGGGTGGCAGGTCCAACAGTTGCCAATATCTTGGTTCGTTTAAATATAGTTTTGCTCATACTTAACTCATTGTAGCACTATTTAGAGATCGTGGTCAAAATTGTAAGGACTAGTCAAAAACCACCACTGAAAACACCCCAGATACACTGGGGCGCTTTCACTGGTGTGATTTTACGCCGAAGCCCGAACCGATTTTGCGGACGAGTGAGTGAAAAGCAAAGCTTGCCTTGGCTTTTCCGAGCGAGGGGCTAAAATATTCCATATTTTGGGCAAAATGGCTGAGCCGTGCGGGCTCAGCCCCAGCGCCTGCGCTTTAGCGACCTGGCGTTAGAATTTGCACGAAACTAGCTGATATTGCATACTAGGATAGTGAAGTTTGAATACGATAGACACGAGATAGAACGAGCTTTATTCTTCCTGTCGAATGCTTTGCAAAGCTCTGGACATAATACTAAACCAGTACTGCTTCATTCGATTCAAGTTGCAGAGATGCTCTGGGATAGAGGTTACTCGCAAGATGCGGTGATTGCCGCAATTCTTCATGATGTCGTTGAAGATACGGATATCACTATCGATGATATCGAGCAAAGCTTTGGAAATCAGGCTGCATTGTATGTCGATGTCCTCACTGTTTCGGATGCTCAGGACATCACTCAGTCTTTTGCCCATACGGTTGAGCTCGGTGATGAGGCGTTGGCAATCCGCGCGGCAGACCTCATCCAAAATAGTTACTATTATCACTTAGCCTCAACTGGCATGCAAAAGCAAATACGAGATAAGTTCGTATACTTCATGGAACTATCAAGTGAGCTACTGGATGAATCTCTAGCAAGTGAACTTAGCAAAGCCTATAAGCAAAATGTTGAGACCCTATCGCCTAGAATATAGAACACCAAATTATATACCAAAAACTAGTATTTCCGGTGGGGATAATTTATGACCTCGCTACTAACAAGTTTGGAACGCCTGAATTATGCTCACTTTACACCTTAGCGAACATCAAAAAAGACCCATCAAAGGCTGATGAGTCTCTTATGGTGACCTTACCGGGAATCGAACCCGGATTGCAAGGATGAGAACCTTGTGTCCTAACCGTTAGACGATAAGGCCATAGAATCTTCTCTGGTACATTATAAATAATCGACCAAATATAGTCAATAACCCCTAGGAATACACCAAATTAGTTGTGCTTAGTTGCATTTTGTTGTAAAAAGTGTTGACATTTTATATTTTGTGTGATATTATGGGTAGTGAACAATCAATTGAGGAGGAGAGTTCACATGCGAGGAAATATTAAATTTATGGTGGTAGCACTATCGATGCTGACAGCCTTGGTCGTTGGCCTAGGTATTCGCACCGGTGCGGCAACCATCGACACAACCCGTGACTGTGACAAATTTGCAGTCATAAAGTGCGGCACTATGACTGCCGCAGAGCTTCGTACCGAGTACGATAGTCTCAATGTAAATAAGTCTAACGGATCAACAACCAAGCAAGCAGATATTCCTGCAATATTTACTGCGCTTGGTATTAAACGAGCCGACTTAGATGGCAACTTCGTCAAAGGTGTTGTCTACCAAGACGGCACCGTACGAGTAAACGGTAAAATCGTCGCAAAAAATGCGCAAACAGCTATCCGCAATGTCAGCGGTACTGCCATCAAGGGCTCGACAACAGCTAAGCTGGTATCAACAAGCAAAATGGGTTCAGCCCAAGAAGCTCTTGTGCGACTCAATGCCAAAGGCCAATTTGTGTTCGCCGTCATGACCCCATGCGGTAACCCAGTTAAGGCTACAAATGTCGTTCCAGAGCCAGTCTACTCTTGTGACGCGTTGACACCAGGTAAAGTTGCTAAAGCAACTGACCTTAAGCGATCGTTCACCGTTAAAGCAAGCGCCGATAAGGGTGCGAGCATCAAAGACTATACTGTAGACTTCGGTGACGGCAAAAAAACTGCAAACCAAAAGAGCAACGCCTTCACACACACTTACGCTAAGCCAGGTACTTACACCGTTACAGCAAGCGTTCGAGTAGATGTTGCTGGTTCAGTAAAGACCGTTACGAGCAGTAAGTGCTCTACGAAAATCACTATCGATAAGCCAGTTACACCAGTATATGCGTGTAAAGACATGACCGCTACTCCTAAAGAGATTAAACTTAACCAAGTAGTCACATTCGATACTACTGTAACCGCTACCGGTGGTGCAGTTGTCAAGGATTATACTTACAACTTCGGTGACGGTACTACTCAAACCGTCAAAAACTCGAAAATCACTCACGAGTACAAGAAAGCCGGCACATTCACCGCCACTGTAACTCCATCGTTCACCGTAAATGGCGCAACGAAGACACACACAAGCGCTGCTTGTAAGGAAACTATTACTGTGAAGGCAAGCCCTGCAGTCGATATTACGAAAAAGGTAAATAATACTAGCCACATTGTTGTCGAAGTCAACAAGCCGTTTGTCTATACTCTTGTCGTAACAAACCGTGGCGACATCGACCTAAAGAATGTAAAGGTAACAGATACCCCTGAAGCTGGCGTTGTTCTCCAGAGTAGCGTTGGCAATATCGGTACTATCACCAATAATACTTGGAGCCATACTATTCCTTCGCTCAAAGTGAAAGAATCGGTAGAGTTCAAACTCAACGCAGTAGTACCTGCATACAAACCGAACAAGATCATCAATAACGCCTGTGTTGATGCCCCAGAAGTTCCTGGCAACCCAGATGATTGCGATAAAGCAACTGTCGAAGTAAAGGAAGTGAAAGTAAAGGCCTGCAACACCGAAACTGGTGTGATCGAATGGGTCAAACAAGGTAAAGAGAACACCCCGCCTTTTACTACCGATCTGTCGAAGTGCGACAAGGTAAAAGTATGCGATACCAAGACTATGCTCATCACTACTGTTACACGGCACGAAGCTGAAAATAACGACCGCTATGTAGATGTAAATAGCGACAAGTGTAAAGTACAGGTCTGTGATCCAGATACTGGCAAAATTATCACTGTGCCAAAAGAGGACGAAGATAAATACGCACCTGTCGATAGTGACAAATGTAAAGTAGAAGTCTGCGACCCAGATACAGGTAAGATCATCACTGTACCCAAGGAAGACGAAGGCAAATATGCACCGATTGATAGCGATAAGTGTAAAGTGCAAGTCTGTGATCCTGAGTCAAAAGATATCATTACTGTACCAAAAGAAGATCAAGGCAAGTACCTACCTGTCGATAGCGATAAGTGCAAGGAAGAGCCTGTAACCCCACCAACAGATAATCCAAAAGCACCGCCAACACTACCTCAAACAGGTATGGCTGATATCCTACAAGGTATCATTGGTATCGGTACACTCACAGCCGCTAGCTACTACTACGCCGCTAGCCGCCGATCATAGAGATTGACCGCTCTAGACTATCTAACGAGAGGTTGCTCTCAAAAGCACGAAACCCCCTTTATACAAAAGGGGGTTTCGTTTGTACGGGGAGACTAAAGCCAAAGGTGCTGCCCTCACCTTCCTGTGATTCGAAGATCATCTCGCCACCATGCTCGGCAATAACTTTCTTTGCCAAAAAGAGCCCGACACCAGTGCCATCGGGACGGCGTTTTCTCGCGTTGCTAGCACGAAAGAACTTGCCAAACAGTCCAGCCTTTTCCGATTCTGGTACACCAATGCCCGTGTCTTTCACTGTGAACTCTACTCTATCACCCTCTTTCTTTAGTGTGATATGAATAGTTGTGTCAGGCTTTGAATAATACAGTGCGTTATCCATCATATTCAACATCACTTGCTGGATTTTACCGCCGTCAGCCAGGACGGTTGGAACATCTGGCGCCACGGCAACAGACATTGAGATATTGTGTTGGCTCGCCATGACACTCAGCATCTGCGTTTGTTCTTTCAGTAAACTCGCCAAGTCGATCGCATGCTTATCGATGATAAATTTACCCGTCTGCAACCTCGATACATTCAAAAAATCATTGATAAGCGACACCATGCGTTCACTCGACATATACGCCTCAGTAAGTGCCGTTCGCTGTGTATCGTTGATATCGCCCATGTCGCCATCGAGCACCATATCGAGATAGCCTTTTATGCTCGTAAGTGGCGTGCGAAGCTGGTGTGATGCCATAGAAATAAACTCATCTTTTGTTTTATCGAGCTCTTGCAGCTGACGGTTGCTATCTCTCAGATCACGCGTAGCATTTTCGACGCGTTGTTTTAGCGTACTGTTCAAATCTCGTACTTCTTCTACTGATAGAGCGTTTTGCATAGCAATTGCAAGCTCATTACTCACCATACCGAGAGTATGGACATCTCGAGGCGCATACCCTCGACCCTTATGATCGCCGATGAACAAATAGCCTAGTACTTGGCTACCTACAATTAATCGCACCACGGCTTGGACTTTATGGCTAGCGAGTAATCGTTGCTCGTCCTCTCCCGCAGCACTATATACCATCACCTCGTCTGTTTCTTTCTGAGCTTCAAACCATTTCTCTATGAGAGCTACGGTATGCTCCGGCAGCTGTCCTTGTTCTGTATTGTAACGCCCAATCACTCCTCTGTTATTGACATAGAAGAAGGCTTTTTCAGCGCTCAGCGTCTTCCCTATATAAGCACTCGTTTGTTGCAATAGTAAAAATAAATCAGTATCGTGCGAAATAATTTTGCCAAATTCACGCAAAAATGCGCTCTGGCTATATTGCCCTCTGTAAAATATACGATTCGTGAGCTTATCGAAAAAGAGCTTGATTGGCTGAAAGATAAATGCGAGCACGAGAGCAATGACGATATTTGCTGGGCTCAATCCCACTCCGTCCGTCACAGTTCCACCGAAAAAGACAATCGACATACCATATGCCAGAAGAATATATATTCCCGCCATAGCCGCAACGGTAAGAGTGTAGCCGACGGTACGAACAGCAGCACGACGAATGTCGAATAATTGATGTCTTACAACCGAATAGTATAGCGCACCGACTAAAAACACCATTGGCGTTACACCAAATTCTGTGAAAGCAAAGATACCAGTAGCCGCAGGTAATACATACGATAAAATCAGGACAAGTGGTATAACTACCATAAAAGCAAAACTTATGGATTTTAGCTGCCTCCTGGGCGTTCCTGTCTGTACTTTTAGCCCGCGTATAATTACATACACCATAAATACGACAATGAGAATAAGCAGTATGCCATACAAATCGCCTAGAGGACCGAACACAACACCGTTAACACCTTCTTGCCTCTCTATATCTTTACCGACCAAGGGAGTCGCGCTAATAATTGCAAAAGGCCACAAGAACCATTCAGCAACTTTCATGATACGACGCTCTCTGGGAAGATTCGCGATTTCTATAACAATTTTAACCAACAATACTCCTGTCACAAAACTAGATGCAAACACAAGATGATTAAAAAATACAGCTATATCATGTGGTGTGCCCAGATAATTCCCTATATGATTCGACGGTAGCCATACAGTAAGAGCAAGAGCAAACCCAGCAAGCAGCCTATTGAGAGAGGCTTTATATCCACCCCTAGCTAAAGCAAGACCCGTCAAAGTCAACAGGAGAGCAATAGTGATAGCATCAACAATAAGATAAGTATTAAGCATAACTACTTATTAAGTAGTATACCTTGAATTTTACATTAGTCCAACAAAAACATTATTTTGACGATCGAATATGGTCATAGTAGCCGCTTGCTGCTCCCAGCCACTCTCTAACGGTAAATCCCTTACCTAAGGCCCTACCTATTTTCACGGGATATCTACCCGTATCGAGCTTATTGCCTAGTAGTATTTCGCGACATGCCGCCGTTGCCACACCTGCCGCAACAAGTGCCGTGCTCCCCTTTTGTGGAATACCAGCCACTTCGGTGCCTATCTGTAGAGTAGATTCAATGAGTGGCGGTGTTAGGTGTGCATAGCCAATCGTGCGCGCAAAAACATCTTGCTGATCACTCTCGGGCATTGTTCCATTCAGCAAATTCTGAGCCTCTTCATGCCTCACTCTCCCTGCATAGAGCGGCAAGGATGGATCGAGATCATGACGAACCACTTCTAGCACGGCGTTATCGTCAACATCACTGACAGTAATATATGGAAGTCTATTGCGCTTACTAAAATCACGCATTTCAGCAGAAGACCCCATATCATCTACCTCATCTACCACCAACGACGGCATCCTTTCTCGCATACCTTCCAAAGTTTCTCGCGAAATACCTTCATGGATGTGATGCTGTACCAGGAATGGATCAAGCAAGCTCATTCTTTTTGCCGTACCGTCGATCTTTGGTAACCCTAAATCTAACATGCTTGTTTCCGAGCGACCAATACCCGACACATTAGGCTGAGCCCTATCGCTAATAGTTACCTCACGAAGGCCCAGATTTCTTATGAGTGCCAGCGTTACCACACTACCAACACTTTGCCCGCCAACAAGAACATGATTGTCTCGTAACCTGTGAAGTTGATCCCGAGTTATCAAGTTACGAAAACGGTCTGTACGCATATGGAAATAATCCGCCTCCTCGGGAAAGCGTACCACATCGCCAGACCATGGATACAGCACCCATTTCCCATATTCTCTGCCGCTAAACCTGTCTTGCTTAACATACTCTTCCAGTTCGTCTGCCGTTCCGCCTGGATGATTCAGTTCAAATAAATTGCGCGCTATTGTTCCTATGGCGTTATGAGTATTGCATACCCGACCATCACGATATGCTTGCGTCAATCTTTCTGCATCATCAGGCATGGCTAAATCAAATATATCAGGAGGTGACCAGTTCTTATTGCGAGACTCTGAAGTAGACATCATCTCCTCTAGCGATCGTTGCTGTGTCATAGTGCAGCTGCTCCATGCCGTATATTACCCCAGAATTGTACTTGCCCCGGCTCAAGCAACGCTTGTTGCAGCGCTCCCCCCCCCAATCGCTGTGTCATTGCACGACTCATTTCTGGAATATCGATAATAACGCCAACATGTTCAGTCCCACCAAATTTATCCACAAAAATATTCCCCGATGTATCAAGGCGAGTAGGCGGAGCTCCTGACCGTGACAAGGCGCGTTCAACGGGAAGCTCAACAAGTCCATAAACTGGAGATAATTTCTTGTGGTTAAAAATAGCTACCATTGCATCAAATAACTTCTGATTAACCATCATCCTGTCTCTAAATGATAATTTCCTCTCACCCTGTTCTTCTACTAGTATATACCGTGATGCCTCGCTGCTGCCTTTAGGTGCAGAAAACCCCAAGCTTTCTTCTATACACAGCGGCCCACCTTTATCTCTATAAATAGCGCGCATGCATGCTATCACTGCAGCTTGCCCCATACCTCTATTCTCAAGTATCACCACGGCAGATGACCGCTCATCATCTTCATCAAATTCCATGCCGTCAGGATAATCACCGTCGCGTGGTAGCATACCTGTCTGATCGACATACACATTTTTTCTAAGCCGAAGGTAATTTGTGAAAATATCCGAATCGACCCCTTCCGGGAACATTCCAAAACCAAGCCCTACGGTCGCAAATCTGCTATCGTTGTTTTTACGAAACAGTAAACTACCAAAAACAGGGGCTATATTGCCCTCGACTCTACCGGGTGTTTTTACATGCGTCACTCGTTTCATTATATCACTAATAACTATGACTGTCAACATTCTCATATCCCATGAGTTCTATCTGCATTTCTGTGATATACTACCAAGTATGACAAAGATCGCTATCATCGAAGACGACCCTACTATTAGCCAAATGTATCGCATGAAATTTGAAGCCGATGGTTTCGATGTACGCATGGCAGACGATGGCGAAAGAGGTGTCGCGCTGGTTGAGAGTTTTCGACCAGATATCATCCTCCTTGATATTCAAATGCCACGCATGAATGGCGTAGAGGCACTCACTGAGATTCGCAAGTATGAATGGGGTAAAAATCTACCGGTACTTATTCTCACCAACCTCGGGGAGGAAGAAGCGCCAAATGAGCTAAAAGAGCTTGGCGTTATACAATATATCGTCAAGGCCGACCTCACGCCTAAGCAAGTGGTCGAAAAAGTCAAGGTAACTCTGGCGGTCTAGCCAATTCTTTTTAGACACGCTCGAATCACATGATCGAACATCAATACAATGGTGAGCGGACCAACTCCGCCTTTTGGCGGTGTGATGATGAGATCTTGACGCACTTGTAGCTCTGGTGCGCTATCTCCGACTATCACACCATCCTCGCTCACCGTTCCAGCATCAACCACGACAGCACCTTTTGGTACATTGTCGCTATGCAAGATCTTTGGCTGCCCTGTAGCACTGACAATAACCTCGCTCGCCAACAACTTATCGTCGATATATTCACTCGTTCGAGTTAGCACAGTGACGGCATATCCTCGCTCGCTCCACATCTTCGACAGAGGTCCTCCCACTAGTTTTCCTTCACCAAGAAGAGTAATTTTCTTACCTGCCAAGTCTATGCCGTAGCCCGACAACAGCCAGTCAATCGCCTCAGCTGTCGCACTCATATATTCTGCTTTTTCGCCCAATCCGTCAACATCTTTCTCGGGAGCAATAGTATTGACGATCGCCTCCGTTTCCGACGGTTCATCGAGCGGTAGTTGCACCACAATTCCTTGCACCGATTCATCTTGATTGGCCTTCCGTATGGCTTCAACCATCTGATCCTGCGGTAGTTTCATCACCTCAACGGTAATGGATAGATCTTCAGCATAGCGCTGTTTCATGCGCACATAAGTGTCGATGACCGTACTTGCATGCACACTCTGAATGATCACAAGCTTTGGCTGTATATCATGCGTTTGTTTGAGCATTCGTACCTGCTTTGCTTGCCGATTTTTTATAAAATCCGCTAGCTCTAGACCATTCAATACTCTTTTCGCCATAGCTATAGTCGATCCTTTCGGTCATCGATAAACGCTCCCCACTGTCGTACAAATCGCAGCACCGTCTTCAGCGGCAATTCAATGAGCATATCGAGCATAATTGCCACTATGTTTACCTGGCTATATTTTTCACTCATCCAACGACCGACAACGGCAAATGGTAGATACAATAGGTCGCGGATAAATGTCACGCCGTTTTGCGCACTGCGAACAATTTCTAACTCGCGAATCAACCGGCTCAGCCTAAAGCCTAGGAAACTTGCAGCCGATAGGAACATGAAGAAAATAAGAATATGAACAAGAGAAAATTGCAACAACAACAGTCCGTATGTCACTGCGCCGAAAATAACCAGGCTCGATACAATGTACACGAAAGAGAAAATAGCACCATGCCGTTTATCGGCAACCGTAGATTTTTCAAGCACCAAACGATTGCCATAGAGCATGGTGTCAATACGATCGATCAGCGCATCAGTGTTCGCCTTACCTGGCAGCGAATGAGTAGCCCTGAGAGCAAGCATATACAGCGGTGGAAACAAAAGGTTGATGATAAGTGGCAGCCACACAATACGACCATGCGCAAGATAATCGTATGGTACTTCGATAGCTACGCCTATCAGCACTTTGGTAATGATGAGGAATATAACACTACGCACAATCGCTCGATTGAGCTTTTGCCCTACTCTTTCATATTCTCTCTGCACTTGTTTTTCAAAATTGTCGAGAAAAACTTCTCGTTTTGGCAGAATTTCCGCCAACTCTGAGTTTTCACGCATCATCTGCCGTAAAATACGAAGTGGTGCACCCTGCCTGTCTACTGCGTGCATCAATTTATTGGTAGTTTCGGAAGCCATGAGACCGTCAATACTTCGATTAAACTCAATATATCGCTCAAGATCATGCACTTTTACTTGATATCGCTCAATCAATGCATACCGCACTACCGCCAAATCGCTTTTAAGCAGCGACCGATGAATCGCCACAAACAGCGACGCGCCAAAATCTTCGGCCTTATGTCCGAATAATGCTTTTTCATCAATAATTTCCGAGAGTTCAGTGTGCGCAAAATCAACAAAAAGCTTATCTTCTGCGTTATCCTTCAGAATACTACTTGCTTCAACCGCCAAAGTGTCGATAACCCACTTGTTAGCACGATCGGCCGATATAGAACGATCTTGCATGATTCGTTCGTATGCCTGATAGTATTCGACAGCAATGGTAGAAATAGTACTTACTTGTTGTTCTGTAAGACTATTGTTTTGGATATATCCAGCGAGGGTAAGTTCGATAGCCAGTTCATTGCCACTCTGGTAAATAAGCGTGATGTCTCTCAGCAAAAAAGACCGTTTAAAAAATCGTTTGATAGCATTTTGCAGCAACAAATGCTCTTCGGAGTTCTCGGCCGCGTTTCGCAACTGTTCGTAGGCTGCCGTTACGATACCACCAGCGCCAACGACATTCACTTTTTCGCGCTTATTGTAGGCCGTTTCTTGCTTTGCCTGATGCTTTTTGAGCAGCAACAAATTCTTTGCCAAGCCTTGGCCTTTTGTGTTGAGACTATTCATAGACTACTGGTTATTATACTAATTTTTGCATTTTTTCGCTAGTCTATCTTGAAAAACTGAACACTTTTCGCTATAATGCGTAAGGTATTGGTATGGGTCAGTAGCTCAGCTGCCCTGTCCGAGGCGCTTGCCGCCGAGTAAAGTTATAAAGCACCAGTACTCTAACCAAACTCGAAGGCAAACTCCTAATGCAGTATCTGAGCATGTACTTTATAAGCACACGCGTATGGGTCAGTAGCTCAGCTGGTTAGAGCACCTGCCTCTTAAGCAGGGTGTCGTGGGTTCAAGCCCCACCTGACCCTCCATACCACATCACGCACCCGTAGCTCAACTGGATAGAGTACTTGGCTTCGAACCAAGCGGTTGCAAGTTCGAATCTTGCCGGGTGTACCAAAAGTACGTTACTCAAACGTTTTGCATAATGAAGCAATCGTTTGCTTGAAGTCAGAAGCAGCTCGCTAGAAATAGCGAGTTGCTTTGTTTGTGGGGACAAAAGTGCCTCAAACAGGGGTGTTTTCTGTGGGGATACGTCGTCACTGGCTTTCACGAGTACCTTCTCGAAGAATACTTGGTTGAACATCCGCTTGATGTGTTCTGGAGCTGTTTTGTACAGTCTGCCTACGTTTGCTACCAGTTCAAGGGCAACATCAAGGTTTCGTTCAACATCCTCGTAATTCTGCTCTAATGCTGCCAGTTTCAGGTCTATCTCTACCTTGGCTTTTTGCAGGGCTTCTTGTTCTTCCTTGAAAATGTCTAGCGGCATTGCATCGGCATAGTGGGCTTCCAGTAGCTTCTTCTGCTTTCTTTTAATCTTATCTCGCTCAAGCCGTATGTTGCCTTGTGCTGCCAGTTCTTCTTTCCTGAGCTTGCCTAATTCTGTAACGAGTACTGCTCGTAGCTGTTCTTTCTCGGTATCGCTTAGTCGCACGGTGCGGTAGTAGGCTTCTATCTGCTTTTCTACCTCATCAGTTTGTACTGACCGCTGCTGGCAGTTGTTTCGCTTGGCGTGTCGGTTACCGCACATCAGGTAGTGGTACAGCTCACCTGTTGAGCTACGAGATACCTGTACCAGCAATCTGCCGTGACACGACCCGCACCATACGGTGCTTTTCAGGAAGTGTGGATGCTTACGAGTTCGCTCGCCTTGGCGATGGCTCTTCATAATATCCTGCACTTTCTGCCATGTAGCTTCGTCCG
>CALLZM010000003.1 GCA_937858705.1 uncultured Candidatus Saccharibacteria bacterium
ATCATTCCACGACATATTGGCTATATTATGGATGGCAATCGTCGATGGGCAAAATCGCATGGCTTACCAGCATATGAAGGACATTTAGCTGGATATAACGCTATGAAAGAAGTCCTGACGGCTTCGTTTGATGCTGGCATAACTTGTGTTTCAGTTTATGCGTTTAGCACTGAGAATTGGCAACGCCAAGCCGAAGAAGTTGACAAAATTATGGGATTATTGGTATCGGCTGCAAAAAAAGATTTGCCGTTTTTGCTTGATCTTAAGGTGCGAGTGCGAATGGTTGGCCGACGAGAAGGGTTATCAAAAAAGGTGACCGATGCCATTGACACTATTGAGCGCGAAACTGCCAGGGGTACGGCGGGTATTTTGGCGCTTTGCTTTAACTACGGTGGGCAGATAGAAATTGTAGACGCAGTGAAGAACATAGTCCAATCTGGCGCAACTCCAGAAGAAGTTACGCCAGAAATGATAGCTGAACACCTGTACGAGCCGGATATTCCACCGTGTGACATCGTTGTTCGTACCAGTGGCGAGCAGCGATTGAGCGGTTTTATGCTATGGCGGGCGGCGTATAGTGAGTTTTTGTTTGTAGATACGCATTGGCCAGATATGAAAGCCAGTATCGTACATGATATAATAAATGAATATTCATTAAGACAGCGACGGTTTGGGGGGTAATATGGACGCACTTATTCTTATACTATCAATTGCAGCAGGGCTGATTATTCTCACTATTTTGGTGGTAATCCATGAGTTAGGTCATGCTATTGCCGCAAAACGAAATGGCGTCAAAGTTGAAGAGTTTGGCATCGGTTTTCCACCTAGGGCGTGGAGTAAGACGGTGCCAAAGAGCATATTGGGTGAAAAAGTAACTTATTCTATAAACTGGCTGCCGCTTGGTGGATTTGTGAAGCTACAAGGCGAGCACGATACTGATTCAAAGAAAGGTGACTATGGTGCGGCGACATTTTGGCAGAAAACCAAAATATTGCTCGCTGGTGTTGCCATGAACTGGTTGGCTGCGGCAGTGTTATTTACTGTCCTTGCCTTTATTGGCGTACCGAAAATTGTTGATAATCAGTTTAACATCGCGAGCGACAATACCATCGAGCGACAACCTGTGCAACTAGCATATATTGAGGAAGGATCGCCAGCAGCTAAGGCTGGACTGAAAGTGGGTGATGAAGTGAATCACATTGCCGGTAGAGCCATAACGACGGTTGAGTCGATGCAGCAAGCGACACGAGAATTTAACGGACAGACCGTGACGGTCGACTTCACGAGGGGTGGCTCAAGCCAATCTGCCGAAGTAGCATTACGGAGCGATGAAACAAAAAAAGAGAACGAGGGCTATCTAGGTGCAAGTCTGAACCAGCGAGAATCGTATAGGGCAACATGGTCGGCTCCAGTAGTTGGTGTTGGCTTGACGGTGCAGCTGACAGGGCTAACCTTTCAGGGGCTAGGCGATACGGTAGTGAATCTGGCGTCTGGTATAGCCGGTAAACTTACCGGTAATGCAACGCAAGCCGATGTAAATCTCGAGAAGGCTGGTCAAGGTGTAGCAGGACCAGTTGGCCTGTTGGGGGTTATTTTACCGCAACTTATCAAGGCCGGTTTTGACTATGTGCTCTTAGTTATGGCCATTATCTCACTATCACTCGCTGCTTTGAACGTATTGCCTATCCCGGCGCTAGACGGCGGCCGATGGTTTATGACTGCTATTGCGCGACTTTTCAAGCGACCACTTTCTCCCGAAAAGGAAGAGCTGATAAACGGCATAGGCTTTATGTTCCTGATGGCACTGTTCGTCATTATCACCATTGCTGATGTGGGTAAAATACTTCGGTAGCATGAGTAGCAAAAATCCTTCCGTTCTGAAAGGTATTCTGACGATTGTAAAATATGTCGCCTGGGTAAGCGTTGTGTTTATCGCTACACAGATTGTTGTCGGGGTGTTTATGCAGGCGCTGGTCGGCGCTGGATTGTTGCCGCTCAGTGAAAATATGCTTAATATCATCTATATGGTTATTTCCTATGGGGTGATGGTGGCAGCAGCTATAGCCATACCTTGGCGATGGCTGAAAACCAAAACGACCAAGGAAGAGCTGGGGCTAACTCGGCTGATGAAATGGTCGGAGATAAGTTGGGCGATTGTTGGTTTTATCATCTACTTCGTGCTTCTGATAGCAGTATTTTGGTTGATGGAATCGTTTTTGCCAGGATTTAATCTAGAGCAAAAACAGGATGTCGGCATCACTTCGCCGCAATATGGCCTAGAGATGACGATGGCGTTTCTGTTGCTGGT
>CALLZM010000004.1 GCA_937858705.1 uncultured Candidatus Saccharibacteria bacterium
CGAGAATGGTTATCACCGCGTGCGGATATTTCTGACGAAAATACTGATAGCTGGCGCGGCTCTCTACTCCATATCCAGCGATAGCAATCTTCATGTTAGTCCCTTTTCAGCTCAAACAGCGTCCCTAGTTTATCGTTCAGCCGAACAAGGTCTTCTTTTTCACCACTGCTTACACCCGCGAGTACCCACGCATTATGAGCGATGAATTCTCTGGCGGTTGCAATCATCCGCTCAAGCGTGATAGAGCGAATCGCCTCTGGTGAGCGGTCATAGTCGCGCACAAAGTCGTCGCTAAAATAGCGGCCCGAATAAAAATTACTAATCTGCGATACTGTTTGTGCGCCCATTTGGTGCCGACCTAGCGCATAACTTTTGGCCGCCTCTAGCTCTTCCTCAGTAATACTGCCTTCAGCAACGACTTTCATCTCACGAACAATAATATTGAACAATTTGTCTGCTGTCTCGAGATTTACTTGTCCGCCAAAATCCCAACTACTATCGCCCGCACCTACCGAGGTATCGCTAAATACGCCGTAGGCCAATCCTCGTTTGCGAGCTGCACCATAAATTCGCGAGTGCATCGTTCCAGTGAGGAGGTGATTCAACACACCCATGGCATCATCTTCTTCATCGGTGAGCTGGCGAGGAAGCATCATCGACCACCCAAAGGTCAAATTGCTGGCTTCTTTGCGGCGAATCAACGCCGGGCCATTGCTCGAGAGCGAATCTCGAGGTATATCGAACCGCTCGCCTTCCGGCAAATTCCATTCATCGAGCATGGCTTTTAGTTTCGTTTTGCGGCCATCCAGCTTGCCAGCGATAACAAACCGAAGATTATCACTAGTGTGCGTCCGCTCATGATGTTCTTTGATGTCTTTTAGCGTCACCTTCGGAATTGTCTGTAATCGCTGCCAGTAGGTATAGATATCTTCGCCAAGGAGTTGCTGGATTTTTGGCCACAATACGCGATTGTGATTGTTGAGATAGCCAGTCAATTCACTCTTTACATTGCCCTTTTCGGCCTCTAGCTCGCTATTGTTAAACCTCGGCTCGCAAATCGCCACCCGTTGCAGCTCTAATATGCGATCCCATTCAAAGTCGGCGCAGTCGGCGACATAACACATGGCAAGGTCGCTGGTATACGCATTGTGATATGCGCCATTTTTCGTAAAGTCCGCCTCGTATGCATGCTCGGTTTTGTAGTTTGCATTCGCACCAAATGCCAAATGCTCCATGATGTGCGCCGTCTCATATATTTCCTTATCGGCAACAAAGCGATTGCCCGCTCGAAAATGAAACTGAAAGCTCATGACAGTCGCGCCAGGTATATCTATAAAAAGTCCCCTTGCGCCATTTTTCAGGCGCACATCTTCGACCGAATGTTTCATTACTTACGGCCTTTTTTCCTATTTTGGCGTTGTGATTTTTTCTTCTTGCGAGCTTCGTTGCGAACCCGATTGACCTCGGTCGTCGTTTTCGCTTTTTTCACGCCAAAATCATCATCGCGATTTTTCTCGCCACCAGTCACTTCGTTCACGCCGCTTTCAACGGAATTTTCAGCAAGCTTCGTCAGCTCGGTGTCGTATTCATTGTCTGAAGACTGCTTTACTAGCGCATCGGTCTTATGAACATGGAATACAACGCTCAATACTTCATCGGTCAAAGTAGCTTGCAGGCTATCGAAGAGTTTCTGGCTTTCTGAACGATACTCGACCAACGGGTCGCGCTGGCCAACACTACGCCAGTGAATACCCTCGCGAAGATGTTGCATATTCTCAAGGTGCTGCATCCACAGCGTATCCAACACCTGAAGATACACCTCTCGTTCTACGCCGCGAATCAGCTCTTCGCCAAGCTCTTTTTCTTTATCGGCATAGAGTTTTTGCACCAATTCTAGTGCTTTTTGCTGTCGTTCGCGATCTTTTTTGATAGCTCCTAGCTCGGTGACGGCTTTTTCATCTGCGTGGAATACGGCCAAAAATTCTTCGACAAACTTTGGATTATTTTTGCTTGGCAGCTCAGTGAGTTGCTTCACTTTGTTTTCGATCAACCGCTGAATTTCTGGTTTGATAATACCGCCATCCAAAATCTTGCGACGCATAGTGTACACAACTTTTCGATGACGATTGATGACATTGTCATACTGAACGACATTTTTGCGCGTGTCAAAGTTGTAACCCTCGATGCGCTTCTGTGCTGCTTCGAGCGTTTTCGACACAGCTCCATTTTGAATTGGTGTATCTTCATCGACACCTAGCCGATCCATCAATGCCTTGATGCGTTCGCCCTGGAAAATGCGCATCAGATCATCTTCGGTAGAAACAAAGAACTGACTATCGCCAGGGTCGCCCTGGCGGCCGCCACGACCTCTGAGCTGATTGTCGATTCGCCGTGATTCGTGTCGTTCAGAACCGATAACGACCAAGCCGCCCAGTTCTT
>CALLZM010000005.1 GCA_937858705.1 uncultured Candidatus Saccharibacteria bacterium
TGAATGCTGAAGATTTGCAATTGGCTGCCTCTGATGTGGTGGCTTTAGGAAGCACTGTAATGCTAAAGAGCGACACGAAAGAGGTGGCGTATACTATCGTTGGTCCTGTTGAGGCGGACCCGCTTGAGGGGAAGATTTCGAATGAATCACCAATCGGCGTTGAGCTGATGGGCAAAAAGGTTGGCGATAGTGCAACTATTTCGACGCCAAAAGGCGAGACAACCTACGAGATTGTTCGAATAAGCTAATTCTGTTACAATGTAACAGATATGGCGACACTAAAAGATTATCGAGACGAACGACTGCGCAAGCTGGAGACTTTGCGGGAGCTTGGTGTGGATGCGTATCCCGCTAAAGTGCAGCGAACGCATACAGTCGCAGAGATTATAAACAAGTTTGATGAGCTTCAGGGGCAGGCAGTGACTGTCGCTGGGCGGGTCGTGTCGATTCGGAGTTTTGGGAAATTGGCGTTTATCAAACTGCGTGATACGAGTGGTGAAGTGCAGCTCTATCTGCAAAAAGATAGCGTTGCGGAGCTAGATGCTGAGCGCGGCGTGCTCGGTATGAAACAGCTGAAGCTGCTCGATACTGGAGATTTTGTGCAGGCGACCGGCGAGATGGTGACGACACAGACGGGCGAGAAGTCGGTGGGCGTACAGGAACTACGGCTACTCACAAAGTCGCTTCGACCGATGCCGACAGAGCTGACGAACAAGGAGGAGCGCTTCCGCCGCCGCTATGTCGACATGAATGTCAACTCAGAGGTGCGCGAGCGATTCGTACGCCGTTCGAAGTTTTGGCAGGCGACGCGGGAGTTTTTGGACGGCGAAGGATTTATCGAAATCAACAACGCGGTTCTGGAAAATACCGCTGGTGGGGCGGATGCCAATCCGTTTGTGACGCACATGGACGCGCTGGACCAAGAGTTTTACTTGCGTATCAGCCATGAACTACCACTGAAGCGCTTGCTAGTAGCGGGTTTTGAGAAAGTCTATGACATCGGCGCTCGTTTTCGCAATGAAAATTACACCGAAGAGCACCTGCCTGAACACAACGCCATGG
>CALLZM010000006.1 GCA_937858705.1 uncultured Candidatus Saccharibacteria bacterium
ATGTGTTAGGCACGCCGCCAGCGTTCATCCTGAGCCAGGATCAAACTCTCCATAATAGTTTACGAGGGGCTCACCCCTCGAACGCGGTGCGAACGAATAAATCGTTCGAGACCGGTTTCTCCCCCTGAAGAGATTTCTTACGAAATCTTATCCGAGAAATAAACTTTAGTTTCATGGTGTTAACTACATCACTGAAGTGATAGTACTTGGTTTCCATAAAAGATGCTTCTTTCGAAGCGTCTACTCAAAAATAGACTGACGATGATAATTGCACAACCTAATTGTTAAAATGCGTCTTTAACTACTCTAAGATATAAACTTGGTTTGTCTCGCATGTAGCTCCACTCAATTGGTGACAGACTGTTACCTATCGTACCGCAAATATTCGCCACCGTCAACACTTTATTCTATTTAATTTGTTGCGAAAAATACAACGAGGGCTACAGTTGCGCCAATAATCGATCCTGCGACAGCCTCAACTAGTGTATGTCCGTGTGCAACGCGTATTGGTAAGAGTTTGCTTTTCTTCTCCACTATGAGCCTATTCAGTGTCTCCCCTTGTTGACCTGACGAATAGCGTACCATGACCGAATCATAGATAACAATCGATGCGAAAACCATTGCAAAAGCGAATAGTGGACTGCTCCAACCCTCGCTCAACCCCATAGATAGCGCAAAAGACACCACAAAGGCCGCATGAGCACTCGGCATACCACCCGAGAGCATGAGCATCGATCGCGCTTGACCACCAAATATTCGCCGATTACGGCCCATCAGTCGAAACAAGTGCTTCAGACTTTGAGCTATCAACCAAGCAATTGCTGGCGCGATCAGATACTTCATTCACCCTCTTCTGCTTTGCGTTCTTCAATCAGACCGATCGAAGAAACCGCATCATCACCCGAAAGGCGCATAATAGTCACTCCTTGAGTTGTTCGACCAATGAGCTTGATGTCATTCAGACTTAACCGAATAGTTTGACCATTGCGTGAAATAAGTAATGCTTCAGTCATTTGTTCATCGATGGTCTGTACGGAGATGATTGGACCAGTCTTGGCAGTCACAACAGCCGCCTTAATGCCGATCCCTCCCCTCTTGTGCGTCGGGAAGTTACTTGCTTTCGTTCGCTTTCCAAAGCCCTTTTCACTAATAACCAGGAGGGTTTGCTCTTCCGAACAAATAACATCCATGCCAACTACCCAGTCATTTTGTCGCAAGCGAACCCCGCGCACACCCCTCGCAGTTCGCCCCATTGGTCGAGCATCGGTCTCATTAAACCGAACTGCCTGCCCCGCTGAAGTCGAGATAATGATGTCGTCCTTACCGGTCGTCTGCTTGATCCAACGAAGCTCATCACCTTCTTCTAGTGTGATAGCAATCAGACCGTTGGTGCGAATATTGGCGTAATCCGTAAGCGGCGTCTTCTTGACCGTACCCTTGGTGGTCGACATAAACAGGTAACCCCCGTCTTTCGCATCTTTCGCCAACTTGATGATGGCAGTAATTCGCTCTTCGGGCTGCATCTGCAAGAGGTTGACTGCTGCCACTCCCTTGGCAGTTAGCCCAGCTGCCGGCACTTCAAACGCCTTCAGCCTAAACACTCGTCCCTTATTGGTGAAGAATAGTAAGTAATCATGTGTACTGGCCGTTACGAGCTGATTGATAATGTCCTCTTCTTTGATAGTCATGCCGCGCTTGCCTTTGCCACCACGATTTTGTTTGCGATAATCACTTTCGAGCGTTCGCTTTATGTAATTTTCGCCCGTTAGCAAAATAACCGACTCTTCTTCGGGAATAAGCTCTTCATCAGAGAACCGCCCAAGCTCATGGTTAATGATTTGAGAACGACGATCGTCGCCATATTTCTCTTTCATCTCTAGCAGTTCGGTCTTGATGATCTTGAAGATCTCTTGTTCATCTGCCAAAATTGCCTCCAATTTACCTATGAGCTCGAGAAGCTGCCTCAGTTCTTCTTCGATCTCTTGCCTATCAAGACCCGTTAACTTGCGCAGCTGCATAGCCAGGATAGCTCGGCCTTGAATCTCAGATAACTTGAAGTTTTCCATCAAGCCAGTCAACGCTGTTTCGTAATCTTTACTGCCTCGAATCAACTTAATGACCTCATCGATATGGTCAAGCGCGATCTTCAAGCCTTCCAATACATGGGCGCGATCTTTCGCTTTGCGCAGTTCAAACTCAGTCCTGCGCCTCACTACGATCTGGCGATGCTTGATAAATTCGCTCAGCATTTCATGAAGCCCAAGTACGCGCGGCTGAAGACCGTCGACAAGCGCCAGCATATTGTAGCTAAAGCTTGTTTGCAAGGCCGTCATTTTATATAGCTGATTTAATAACTTCTTAGGATACGCATCTTTCTTTAGCTCAACTACCACCCGCACTTTGCCCCGTGCGCTCTCATCACGCAAGTCGCTAATGCCAGTAATTTTCTTGTCCTTGACGAGCTCTGCTATTTTTTCAATAAGTGTTGCTTTATTTACACCATATGGTACTTCGGTGACGATGATTTGATGCCGTCCTTTTTTGGTCTCCTCAATATTTGCCACCGCTCGCACCATGACACTGCCACGACCAGTTTGATAAGCTTGCTTCATAGGTGCACCGCCATATACTACTGCCCCTGTAGGAAAGTCTGGACCTTTCACATGATTAAGCAAATCGTCAAGCGTCGCTTCTTTGTTATCGATCAGTTCAATCGATGCATCAACCAATTCACCGAGATTGTGGGGCGGAATATTTGTTGCCATACCAACAGCAATACCGATTTGGCCGTTGAGCAAGAGGTTCGGCAGCTTAGCCGGCAAAACCAACGGCTCCATTAGGCGACCATCGTAGTTTGGCTTAAAGTCAATAGTATCTTTATCAATATCAGCCAGCATTTCGTCCGCTGGTCGTGCCATGCGTGCCTCAGTGTAGCGCATCGCCGCCGCCTCGTCACCGTCCATTGAGCCAAAATTACCCTGTCCATCGATCAACGGATAGCGGAGGGCCCACGGCTGCGCGAGGCGCACCATTGAGTTATAAATCGCGCTGTCGCCGTGCGGGTGAAAGTCACCCATCACTGCACCAACCACCGTCGCACTCTTACGATGCTTTGCTCCTGCACGCAGCCCGTCACGATTCATCGTAAAGAGAATGCGGCGATGTACTGGCTTCATGCCATCACGAACATCGGGAAGTGCTCGATCAACAATGACACTCATGGAATATTTGAGGAAGCTATCCTCCATAACATTTTCAAGCGTACGATACTCAATCCCTGTTGTGTTTTCTACAACTTCTGTTTCTACCAATTCCTGTGTATTATCCATTGGAATATTCTCTGGTGTTGTATTTTTGTCATCCATATTAAATATCCAGCTCCTCTAAGTCTATCTTTTTTGCGCCCGCTTGAATAAATGATTTACGAAGGCTCACTTCATCACCCATTAGTTTTGTGAACACGGCATCGGCTCGCTCAGCATCTTCCACTTTCACTTTTATTAACACACGATTTTCTGGATTCATCGTTGTGTCCCATAGCTGGTCAGCATCCATCTCACCAAGCCCCTTAAATCGGCCCACCGTTACACCAGCTTGTTTCATAACATCTTCAGCGGCATTGATCGTTGCGCCTCTTTCTTTTTTCTCGGCAATAATCTCCGCTAAAATTCGATCTCGTTCACTTTCATCATAGGCATAGGTCTTCTTCTGACCTCGGTTAATACTATAGAGCGGTGGTTTAGCTAGATACACAAAGCCACCTTCGACCACTTCTTTCATGTAACGATAGAGGAAAGTAAGAAGTAGTGTCGCAATGTGACTACCGTCAACATCGGCATCGGTCATAATAATGATCTTATGATAACGCAATCCATTGATGTCAAATGCATCACCAATTCCGACCCCGAATGCTTGAATCATCGCTACGATTTCTTTATTGGCAAACATCTTATCCAGCCGTGCTCGTTCTGTGTTGAGCACCTTACCGCGAAGCGGCAAGATAGCCTGCGTCTTGTTGTCGCGCCCTTCTTTGGCAGAGCCAGCTGCAGAATTACCTTCTACAATATAGATCTCGCTATCATCTGGGCTTTTACTACTACAATCCCATAGCTTTCCTGGGAGGCCCATACCATCGAGTGCACCCTTTCGGAGCACATTGTCACGAGCGGCTCGAGCTGCTTTGCGTGCTCGCGCTGCGAGAAGTGCTTTGCTGACGATTTTCTTAGCAACATCCGGATTCTCTTCAAGATAATAGGCAAAGTATTCGTTCATCACCTGCTCGACATATCGACGGACCTCAGGGTTACCAAGCTTATTCTTGGTCTGTCCTTCGAACTGTGGATCTGGTAATTTCACCAAAATAACAGCAGTGAGGCCTTCACGGATATCATCACCTCCCAGGTTGTCTTCCTTCTCCTTGAGTAGACTATTCTTGCGAGCATAATCATTGATCACGCGTGTCATAGCTGCCCGAAATCCAATTAAATGCGTACCGCCATCTGGCGTAAGAACATTGTTTGCAAACGGCTTAACCAATTCTGCATAAGTATCATTATATTGAACAGCTACCTCAATCATCGAATCTTCTACTTGTCGTTCAACATAGAAAATATCATCCGCCAAGACATCTTTACCGATATTAAGATTTTTTACATAACTTTTAATGCCGCCTTCAAAATAAAATGATTGTCGCTCGCCCGTTCGCTCATCTAATACCGAGGTAAATACACCCTTGGTTAGGTAGGCCTGATGGCGCAAATAGCTCACGACCCATTTATAATCAAACTCTATTGTCTCTTTAAAAATGCTCGAATCAGGATAAAAAGTTATCTGCGTACCAGTAGGCCGATTTGTTTTACCGACTTTCTTGAGAGGAGCGACCGTCGCACCAGTTTTGAACTCGATGCGATGGAGCTCCCCTTTCTGAACTACCTCGGCAATCATATGGGTCGATAGTGCATTTACCACGCTCGAGCCCACACCGTGCAGACCGCTAGATACCTTGTAGCCGCCGCCGCCGAACTTACCGCCGGCATGCAACACCGTAAGGACTGTTTCGAGCGTCGAGAGCCCGGTCTTAGGATGTTTGTCGACAGGAATACCACGACCATCATCAGTAATCTGCATACCGCCATCAGCTAAAATAACAACATCGACACGAGATCCATATCCGGCAATCGCTTCGTCGATGGAGTTGTCGGCAATCTCCTTTATCAAGTGGTGTAAGCCATCGTATCCCGTACTACCGATATACATACCTGGTCGCTTACGAACCGGTTCGAGTCCTTCTAATACTTGAATTTGAGAACCATCATATGATTCAGCGCCTGTTTGTTTAACCATCATCCCTCTTTCCAGCATTTACAACAGCTATATTTATACTCTCGGATACATTTTATTATAGCGCATAAAAATTGTTCACTCAAGTACTTGAACTGAACATATTTCTTATGCTAAACTGCTAACTAGAGGTATAATAAAAGAAAAAATAGGTAGTAAGTCATGTTTCGAAAATTGGTATCAACTGTATCGTTCAGTCCGGCCCTCGTCGGGCAATTAGCGTTTTATGCCAAACGGCTCAAAAAAGAAGAGGCAACTCGTAAGGCTGGTCTTATTTTTACTGCCCTAGCTCTCGTTATCCAATCGTTTGCTGTTTTTTCAGCCCCAGAGCCTGTAAATGCCGCAAATGCAGGCGATCTCGTTAGGGGCGGGTTCAAGGATCGAACTGCCATGCTGAACGCCTGTAAAAACAACACCGAAGGCTTTCGTGAGCTCCTCGACCATGCCCATATTACCTGTGATCAGCTAGCAAATGCAAAATCAAGCGAAATTCACTCTCGAGTCAAGGGTAAAGATGCTGGTTGGCTCAGCTGGAATCGCACTGCCCGTTTCGGCCTACAAAATGGCGAGACTATGATGACTGTCGGCACTCAGAAGATATATGTCCGCCCACTCGCAGCATTTGATATAAAGAATACGACTGGCAATGGCTCCTACTATAAGGCTTTTGTTGGCAAAAACTCACAAGGTAAAGAATTTGCCATCATGACAGCCTGTGCAAATATTCTCATGAAAGAAAGACCAAAGAGCGACCCAGATATAAAAGTGTGTGAGCTTGCCACAAAAAAGATGATCACTATTCGCAAGAGTAAATTTAATGCCAAAAAACATTCAGAAAGCGAAAAAGATTGTAAAACAGTTCCTGTAGTAAAGAAGATTTCTGTCTGTATCTTGGCTACCAAAAAAATGGACTCTATAGAAGAATCTAAATTTAACTCCAAGCTTCATTCAAAAGATCCAAAAGATTGCGTCAATGAAATACGCGTTTGCGTACTCAAAACTCAGACAATGACAAGTATCAAAGAGACTGAATTCAATGCCAAGTTACACTCAAAGAATCCAGATGACTGTAAACCAAAAGCTATCCCTGCTGCCTCATGCAGTAGTCTCGTAGTGAAAAAAATAAGCCGCACCGAGGTAGAACTCCAGGCATCAGCCCAAGCAGTCAATGGCGCTACTATTAAGTCTTATACTTATATCGCCACTGATTCTTCCGGCAAGGAAGTATTGCGCGAAACAGTTAGTTCAGCTCAAGATACTCATTCCCTCAAGCACACATTTCAAAACGAAGGAACTTATAGTATACAAGTTATCGTATTGACCAGCGTCGGTGAGCAAAAGAGTGATGCGTGTAAAGGCTCGTTTACGGTTACTCCGATTGAACGATGTCCCCTCAACCCCGAACTACCGATCAATGATCCAAATTGCCAACCTTGTCCAGCAAATCCTGACCTATGGGTAAAAGACGAAAACTGTGCAGCAAAGGTTATCCGAAGTAAAGCAGCTGTTAATCTCACCAGTAATTCCGATGCACAAAAAACAGTCGCTAAAGCAGACGATCGAATTAAATTTACGCTAACTGCTAAAAACGAAGGGTATGCAGATGCAGCCTTTACTTTCGAAGATCAGCTTGAAGATGTGCTCGAATACGCTTCTCTACTGGATCAAGGCGGAGGAGAGTTCAATAAAGACACTAAGACACTTTCTTGGAAGGAAGTAACCCTGAAGCCAGGCGAAGAAATGAAACGGATATATACGGTACAATTGGCAAATTCTATTCCTGCAGCAGCACGAGGTGTCAGTGATCCAACATCATATGATTGTCGCATGATTAATACTTTTGGCAACACTACTAAGATTGATGTTGACTGCCCTGCTCCAAAAATTGTTGAGCAAACAGTCAAGCAACTTCCAACTACTGGTCCAACAGAAAACCTGCTCTTTGCAGGCATCGCACTCGCTATAGTTACCTATTTTTACGCTCGATCAAGACAGCTTAAAACTGAAGTCCGACTAATTCGTCGAGATCTCAACACTGGTAGCATATAGATAGTACAAATTTAGGAGGGTGGTCCAATGAATGAACGACTAGAGAATAAAGAGAATAATGTTGAGCTCAGCGAGCTACGCAAAGAGGCAGAACAAGGCCGCGACCGTATTGCCGAAAAGCTTGAGCAGCGCAATCCCGAAAATACCGTAGATAACCAAGCTGAGGTAGAATCGGCAAAGCATGAAGCGCTTGAAACAGCCCAAGAAGCAAAGCAAGAACGAGCGGCTGAAAAAACCAAGGAAGAAACGGTCGAACGACCAAAAATACAGTCCAAAAAGGCGAAGAAAGAATCATTTGATAGGATCATGACCGACACAAGACAAAAAATGTCGCCAGCTAGTCGGTCTTTCAGCAAAGTCATTCATAATCCTGTCGTCGAAAAGACGAGCGAAGCTCTAGGCAGCACTATCGCTCGACCGAATGCTATCTTAGCTGGTAGTGTGAGCGCCTGCCTGCTAGTTCTTGGTACTTACTTAATAGCAAGAAACTATGGCTACCCTCTGTCAGGTATAGAAACAATCCTTGCTTTCGCGATTGGCTGGATACTAGGTATCCTTTATGACTTCTTCCGTAAAATGATTACCGGCAACTAATAATTCCTACCGTAATTTGAGCGAAATTTCATTGTTTTGCTCATGCGCCTTAGGACCCCGAAGCTGCAGATGATCATCTGCAGCTTCTTTTTCTAGCGCTTGCTCCGCTTCCTCAGGCGCGGCATCAGGAAGTGTAGTCACCACCGGTTCTTTACTAGTGGAAGCAGATGGTAATGGCGCAGGAGGTTGAGATATTTTTAGTGGCGCGGCAACAACCTCCATCACAGAAGCACTTGGCTGTTGCTGGGTAGGCTTCGGTGGAGGAATCGCAGCATTGGCAGGCAGTGGTGGAACACTAGAAGATGCAGGAGGCGATACCATGCCCACAGTTGGTGGTTTCGCGCCTCCTCCGAGCTGTTTGCGCTTCTCTAGCCATTCGTCCAAGAACGAAGAACCAGATTTTGGCACACCCCCACCAAATTGTGACGAACCCGGCTTAGATAGTGCCGATGGTGTCGGTTTTGGCGGTGCAATCCTTGCAAATATCTCTTTTTCTACTTCCGCTCGTGGTCGAGCATACTTCGCCGCTGAGAGTCGTTTTAGCGCATCACTTAGCTGCTGGTTTGGCTGGCCCAAAGGCGGCACACCACTCATGCTGAAAGGAGCCGATGGCATGCCATTTATCTGCGCTACGCTCACAAATTGATAATTCGGAAGTTTCGTAAGGTCTTCGGCATCAAACACAGGCTGGTATCGTTTCACCATAATTTCGGCATCGGTAATACCGATACGCCCAGTAATAGTCGTGCCAACATTTCCAATAATTGCCTCTCTCAATTCTTCTTTGAGCTGCGTCATAAACTGGTTGCCCAAAACGACACTCAGGCGATATTTTCGAGCTTCAGACAAGATGGTCTCGAAGCTATCTGTTGCAAAGTTTTGAAACTCGTCCACATACAGCGTAAAGTCTTGGCGATCTTCTTCGCGCATTTTTGCCCGAGCCATAGCCGCCGCCTGAAACTTCATGACAAAAATAATACCAATGAGTTTTGAGTTGAGGTCGCCCATTTTACCTTTCGATAGGTTTACGAGCAAAATCTTCTTGTTATTGAGGATGTCTTCGATCTTGAGGCCGCTCTTCGTCTGACCAATGATGTTTCGCATAGCATCGTTTGAAATAAATGGGCCGAATTTTGACACTACCCATGATATAACCTCGCCCGCTTCATTTGACCGCTGCGATGCAGGAAATTCCTTCGTCCAAAAATCAAGCACCTGCTGATCGGTAACATATTTTAACTTACTCTTCATAAAATCTGGGTCGATCAACAGCTTTGGCACATCGATAAAAGTACCTCCCTGAGGGTCCGACATCAGCAGTAAGGCACAGTTACGGAAGATATGCTCTAAGCGCGGGCCCACAATACCCGTATGACCTGGGTCATACAGTCCATACAGCATGCTAATTGCCTCTTGGACCAAAAAGTCCTTCTGATCTGGATGGTCGAACTCGAACATATTGAGCCCGATTGGATTATCGATGTCACTTGGGTTAAAATACACTACATCTTCGACACGCTCTTTCGGCACCTTACTCAAAAGCGCCTCAACGGAATCGCCGTGTGGATCAATAAAAGCAAAACCTCGACCATCCATCATATCCTGATATGCCAAGTTCTCTTGTAGCACCGACTTACCTACACCCGTTTGACCAATCACATGGATGTGTCGACGACGATCAGTATCACTAATCCGAATGGGTTTTTTGGTGCCGCGAAATTCGTTGTAACCAATCAAGAGTCCTTTTTCCATCAGATCAGTCGGGCCATCTACTTGTTTCGACATCTGTCGCTTTACCTGAGAAGTCGGAATACTTTTCTGATCTGGCAAGTGGAAGATAGTTGCCAGCTCAACACTGTTTAAGATATTTGAGGTAATAGCTTGCGGAAAAAAGCGAAATATATATGCCGTCACCAATTCATCGATATTTTTAGTCACCGTAAACTTAAAGCCATTCATACTTGGTGAATCGAATAGTGCAAATGCTGAGACGATGCTATTCATGAGTGTCTGAGACCTCCCGAAGGTATTTGACGAAACCACTACCCGTATCAATACTTCAAAGCCAGGATACCGGGTCTTTTCTTCGATTGCCTCAATTTCTTTTTGCTCGACATTCGTTAGCTGTCGTTCAACTGATTTGCTCGTATCTTCTTTCTTGTCATCAGATGACTGAGGTGGCTTCCACGGAGCCTCCATGATATCCCGCATCGACATAAAGCCATGACCAGCCGAAGATTTACCGCTGGCGCGATCTTTCTTTATTTTGTCGGTTCGCTTCAATGATTCTGTCGTCCAACCTTCTTTCGCTGGGCGGATTAAAAACTGCACCCCAACACCATCTTCTTTGCCAGCTGCCGAAATGGCATTCAATATAGCTCTGTATGCATCTCGTTTTGATTCAGCATAAGTAGCGATAGGTAAAGAGAAATGATTTCTAAGAGTGAACTCTCCTCCAATCGTACCGCTCATCTTTCCAACCTTACTAAATACCGTGTGCTCCGAAACTTCTTCTAGTCGAGCGGTCGCATACGCTGCAATCACTGCTTGCTTGACTACATCTGCCAAAACCGTCGGCACCACAACATAGTAATACACCAGTCCATCTCTCGCTACAATCTCGAAAGACATATGTCGCTGACCATATAGTTTGCTCTTAAAACCTTTTACGGCCGTGCTCGAAATGATGTTATACATAGCTTGCGCCTGAGATAGTACCTCGTCTGTCAAATCTCGCTGATCCCGTGTATTGCCTTCTTTGTTTATATCTTCGCTGGCAGGAGGCAGATGAATGAGCATAGGCACCATCTTGAGGCCTCGTTCATAATTTTTTGCCTCCCTCAAAGAACTTCGCACCGCCAATAACCAAAAAAGGCCTCCGACTATGCCAACTACCAACAATAGGAATACGACAATCAGTACACCTTTCATTTAACTACGCTTCCTCTTCTTTAGCGCCACCTATGATCCTGCCGTATCGCTTCTTTACATAGTCAATTTGAAGCTGTTTTATATCCTTTTCTCGCTGATATGGGTCGTCTTTGGTGTTGTTGATAATCTGTTTTGCTTTATCAACCCACTCTTTTTCTATAAGTTCTTCGTCGGCCGCAGCAATAGGCGCGTCAGTTGCTACCGGCCCTGCCGTATCAGCTAGTTGTGTTTGTGGATCGACCGGCGCAGGCAGGATTGGCATGGGCACGGCCAGCCCTCCTCCAGCTTCTACTTGATGAGACTGCGCTTGTTCGGCCGCCACCGACTGCCGTTCTATTGTCCGCTCAGACCCACTCGCCACTTCATAGGACGAGCCAGCAGGACCAACCTCAGCATTAGCGAGTGGTCTCGGCAACTGATCGGCTGAGTGTTGGCGTGGTTCCATATCTGTTAAATTATAGCATAAGGTGTATGAAAATAGCTAGTCTTACGACATTTTTGAGATGTAAAAGCAGGCAATAACTTCAAACAAGATTACCAGAATAATTCCGTAGGCGTTGCCTTCGCCAATAGATCGAATAGCGAGAAGGATAATGGGCGCAAGCGCCAAGGCCGAGGCATAGAGATAAATCTTTCTCCCTGGCAGGTATTTCACATTTCTCGCAAAAAAACGCTGGAGCGTCCACTTGGCAGCTCGATCTATAAGGAATAATAAAAATACTAGCAAAACAAATGCTAGTATGAATAAAGCCGCGAAAAGTATAAGAATACCAATCGGGTGAATGTCGGCAGGTGTCGTAAAGTTAAAAATCAGCGATATAGCGAGTATCGAACTGACTAATAGAATGGCGATCAGCTGCTTTGTCATTCTTTTAATATACACTACCGCCTTACGATAGTACCACCCTCTCCTTAAGTTAAGGAGCCCGAGCGACGAGAACAATTTATAGAGGCGTCATCCCTAGTTAAAAAATAAATGGATACGCCGCTCTCAGTCGCTCAAAGGCCGAGATGACCGCTCCGACTTTTCGGAGCATAGTCCTTACGCGATTTTCCTCACACGTACTCGGAAGTCTCATCGCTATCACTATGATATCGAGGATTAACCGAGTACGCAGGTACTCATCTAGCGTGCGCTCTAACACCAAGCATTTGGCGGAGCATAGGCACCGTTAGCGCTAAACTCATCGCATAGCAACGATACCTACTGTCCGTCAAAAAGTGTTGTGATTGTTAAAGTTTTTTGGCTTTTTGTTTTGTTTAAAAGCTTAGTCTTATACTAGCACGCTTATGCTATTTCGTCAATATATTTCCTTCATTTATACTTGTATTTATTACAACAATTAATCTTGTTGCTGTTTCTTACAGATACAGATTATCGATTGATGTAAATTTATCATCATTGTGAAAAATATATAAATATCTCAATAGGTCTCGGCAACAGCCACTGGAACAGACCGTGTGCTATCATATATACATGCTCTATCATGAACCTAAAGACTACCTATGCCCTTTCTGCAGTTGGCTAGCCGGCAATGAAACGGAATATAAACGACATAGCGACATTGTCCTGCAAGATTCACACATCACAGCATTTATATCACCCAAATGGTGGCCAAATAATCCAGGAAATGTCATCATCATTCCAAATGCTCATACTGAAAATATTTACAGTATCGATAACGATAGTATCAGCCGAATAGCTATTGCCACCAAACAAATTGCCCAAGCTATGCGCGAAACATATGAAGGCTGCACTGGCATATCCACTCGGCAGCACAATGAGCCAGACGGCAACCAAGCCGTCTGGCATTTCCACTCACATGTCCTTCCGCGCTACCCAGAAGACAATTTATATCAAAATCATGCCAATAGCCATTTCGCCCCGCCTGCCGATCGAGCACTGTATGCTACCCTGCTGCGGCAACATCTTGCAAAGCTGCATGAATCGTAGCCCTCCATAGATAGCGTAGCTAAACAGCTGTGAGCCACTACACCCAGTGATCGACTGAAAACGGTCAAAATAGTGTGGTATTTTTTACCTACATAATTTCTAGAAAACTGTTGACACAAGCGCTTTGGTGGCATATTATAGGGGTAGTTCCTGCACAAAATATTTGTTCAAGAACCAAAAATAAACATATATCGCAAACAACTCCACTTAAAACAACCACTCCTCGCAGGTGGTTGTTTTTTTATAGAATACCCAAGGAAAAGAATGTATAAAAAAGCCCGACTATACGGTCGGGATCTTTTATTGGTGGAGCTGCGGGGTACTGCCCCCCGGTCCGAATGGTAACGAGATATTCGTCTACAAGCTTAGTTTCGTTTGCAAAGTTTTATAACAATCGATGGCTCAAAATGAAACCAAAATACCAATCAATCGTTACGCAGAGAAAGTCCTACGAACAGCTGCTGCCCCATTCGTAGCAAGCGACATGTATATAACACCTCGTCCGTTCTATGTCGCCTGAACGGAGAGATGGCTGTTAGACTAGGCTACAGCTGGCGCAAAAGAAAGGCCAGAGAAGGCGCGAGAGATACCCTCGGCACCGCCCTTAACGAATTCTTTTACTTTAGCAAATGTGTTTGCAATTAAAAATATGCGTATCGTGCAAAATCGACTTGCGAAATATCCTGTTAAGGTCCAATCGTCGAAAGCTGTATCAGCCCCGTACCTATCTGTTATTATAGCAAATTGCTCTTTCAAAGTCTAGCGACCTATGCTTTACTATAAGCAGCATGGGAAGTGTATCAAAAATTCTTTCTGCATCACCGGTCGGCTTTGATGGCTGCCTGGTTGAGGTGGAGAGCGATATTACGAAAGGCCTTCCGAACTTTCGGGTCGTTGGGCTTGCCAATAAGTCTATCGACGAAGCCAGAGAGCGCGTTCGTAGCGCCATCGTCAACTCTTTGCTAGAATTTCCCTCAAAGCGCATTACGGTGAACCTAGCGCCCGCTGAGCTGCCAAAAGAAGGCACTCACTACGATTTGCCTATTGCCCTGGCTGTTTTGCAGAGTAGCGGGCAGCTAAAAAGCGAGGATCTCCCATCATCACTCTTTGCAGGTGAGCTATCACTCGATGGGCGAATCCGCCCTATCGCCTGTGCTATCACTGTGGCCGAGACTGCCAAACTAAACGGCATCAAGACCGTATTTCTCCCTGAAGAAAATGTAGCCCAAGCGAGTCTAGTGCACGGCGTTCAAATCATCGGAGTGGCTTCTTTAAAGCAACTTTTTCTGCACCTCAAGAAAGAATTGCTCATCGAGCCTAGCCTTGCCAAAAAAATCGATGCCCCTACACACATCGATATTGGCCTTGATGACATTGAAGGACAAGAGCAGGCCAAACGAGCGATGATCATTGCTGCTGCTGGGCGACACAATATCTTGCTCAGCGGACCTCCTGGGTCTGGAAAAACGATGCTCGGTAAGGTGCTCGTTAACCTTTTACCACCTCTTTCTAGTGAAGAGCAGTTATTGGTCACGAAGATCCATGGCCTCGCCGGCGAACACATAGACACGGCTGTGATCAAACGACCATTCCGCACCCCTCATCACACCGCCAGTCGAACCGCCCTAGTGGGCGGTGGTACTCACCCCAAGCCAGGCGAAATCAGCCTCGCTCACCTTGGAGTACTATTTATGGATGAAATACCCGAATATCCGAGGTCGTCTCTTGAAGTTTTACGACAACCCCTTGAAGACCGAATTATCACAATCACCAGGGCGAGCGGTCGCGCGCACTATCCTGCCGATTTCATGCTGGTCGCGACCATGAACCCCTGCCCTTGCGGCCATCATGGCGATGAGCGGAAAGAGTGTAGTTGCACTTTCCAGCAGATAAGCAGCTATCAGTCCAAGTTGTCTGGCCCCTTGCTTGACCGTATTGATTTAAAAATTACCGTCAAACGAGTAGCAAATGACCGGCTCATGCACGATAAATCGATGACATATGCACAACATTTCAAAGTGCTAGAGTCTATAAAAAGCGCAACCGCAATACAAAATGAACGATATAAAAGTAGCGTAAAATACAACAGCAATTTAACGAACAAGGAGATAAAGCAGACCGCCAACATAGACTCAGACGCGAGCAAACTGCTGGTCGCTGCTGCTGACAAGCTGGGACTCAGCGCCCGCTCTACTTTCAAGGTGTTGAAAGTAGCAAGGACTATCGCCGATCTCGAAAAATCGGACCGAGTAACAGCAGCTCATGTAAGCGAAGCCTTACAATACCGATAAACTTGTCTCAAAGATGTTGCACCTCTGTGGTTTTTTTGCTATAATACGACCTTGAAAACATTAATAACATTGCTTAACGAGCAATAAGGAGAATCTGCGATCAACAGATCCATACGAATTAACGAATCCATTCGGGCTCGTGAACTGCGTGTTGTTGGTGCTGACGGCGAACAACTTGGTATCATGTCGAGACAAGAGGCGCTCAAGGTTGCCGAAGAGGCTGGCGTAGACTTGGTGGAAATATCACCAAACGCCAACCCACCTGTGGCTAAAGTCATCGACTGGGGCAAGTACCAGTATCAGCAAATGAAACAACAACGCAAGAACCGACACAATAACAAAGCGAGTGAGCTTAAACAAATTCGATTCGGTCTAAAAATAGGCTCCAACGACTTAGAAATCAAGCTTCGTAAGATACGCGAATTTCTAACCGAAGGACACAAGGTGAAAATCCTTATTTTTTATCGAGGACGAGAAATGGCTCACAAGGAAATCGGGTATGAATTAATCGATCGAATTATCGCAGCTCTCGAAGACGATGCAGTCGTTGAGCAAAAACCTCAGATGGCAGGTCGCAATCTGAGTATCACAGTAAGGAGTAAGTAATGCCTAAATTGAAAACCCACAAGGCTACTGCCAAGCGAGTAAAAATCACTGGTAGTGGCAAGCTGGTTCGCGAGCGAGCATTCGGCAACCACATGCTTTCCAAAAAAAGCAAAAGTCGCAAGCGAAATATCAACACCCCAGCAGCCGTCACAGGTAAGACCGCTAAAAATCTTAAACGAGCCCTAGGAGTCTAATCATGAGAGTTAAACGAGGAGTTACTGCTCGCGCCAAGCACAAGAAAATTCTAAAGCAAGCTAAAGGCATGCAGCACAACCGCACCCGAAGCTTCCGTCTTGCTAAGCAGGGCGTTATTCGAGCACTTCAATACGCGTATCGCGACCGTCGCAATAAGAAACGCGACCTTCGCAGCCTATGGATTACCCGCATTAACGCTGCTGCGCGTGAAAATGGCACCACTTATGGAAAACTTATTGCTGGCATCAAAAATTCAAGCGTCGAGCTTGATCGTAAAGTACTCGCAGAACTAGCCGTAAATGAGCCAAAAGCGTTTAAGGCAATCGTAGAAGCAGTTACGAAATAGCAAGCAAAGTCTTCTTACTAAAAATACCTCTTGCAACAAGAGGTATTTTTAGTAGCGTGCCTATAAGCCGGGTTCTGTCGAGAACGATCATCTATCTAGTTGCACCGTTGCCGATACAATCAAGCGGTTATCGATTTGCCGGCGAGCACCGTGTAATGCAAATCTCCTTGCAGCAGACAGGGTTTACCTCCTCTACATGTCACCATGTATCGCTACAGTCTCTTACACTGCTCGTTTCACCCTTACCTTTCTCTGAAGGAAAGGCGGTTTCGTTTCTGTGGCACTTTCCCTAGGGTTTCCCCCGGTCGCCGTTAGCGACTGTCCTGCTCTATGCTGCCCGGACTTTCCTCTCCATCTGGAGCGACCGTTCAGCACGCTATCTACTATTATACTACGTCAAAATATGGTCGGGGCGACAAGACTTGAACTTGCGACCTCACGGCCCCCAGCCGTGCGCGCTACCAGGCTGCGCCACGCCCCGAAAACAAAAAACCCTAAGGGACTTTCCGCGATTGATATTCCCCGCATATATGCAAGGTGGGTCATCTCACACCGTACCCACGGGTACGATAGATATTGAAATCCCTATCAAAATGATGTTAGGAAAATCATTTACGCTTCAATCCCTCAGGGATACTCTTAGTATACCACTATTTTACGCCGAACAGTACCATAAAAAAGCCAAGAATCGCATTGATAACACCGCTCATAAAACTTCCTATCTGGCTACTGAATAATAACACGAGAGCAAATACCAAAAATACCCCCGATCGCTCGATGACTTCCATACCTCTTCGAATAAAATCTGGCGCCAAAGCATATACCACTCTCGATCCATCGAGCGGCGGAATTGGCAACATATTAAAGACAAAGAACCCGAGATTCACACTCACCATGGCAAGAACTATTTGCCCAAACAGAGACACCTCAACACCCAGAGTCGTAATAATCCCGCTGAGAACTCCCACGCCAAAAGCCAAGAACGCAATCAGTAGATTTGTTAAGGGGCCCGCCAAAGCAACAAGTGCCGCGCCCCATTCACCATATTTCACCTTATTCGGGTCGAACTGCACCGGCTTTGCACCTCCAAATATAGGCATTCCGGCCATCGCAAGAAAAACCGGCAAGAGAATAGTCATGAATGGATCGATATGCTTGACTGGGTTGAGTGTTAGTCGCCCTTGATGCTTTGCCGTATCATCACCAAGCAAGTATGCCATAAAACCATGCATCGCCTCGTGAAGTGTCATCGAAAACAAAATAACACCTATAACAATTACTATGCATTGAATATCCATCGCACAATCTATTGTATCATTTTTTCACAACCGCATCCCCGTTGACATGACACGAGCAATGGCGTATAATTGAGTAGATTGTAAAAAATAACTGGAAGTAATACTATGGCATCGAAGTGTGAAATAACTGGGAAAGGTAAGCAATTTGGCAACAATGTTAGCTTCTCTTTGAGGCGAACAAAGCGAGTTTTTAAGCCAAATCTTCAGAAAAAGACGGTTATCGTAGACGGTCAAGCAGTAAAATTAACTGTTTCGACTCAAGCTATCCGTACGCTCAAGAAGAAAGGCCTCCTTCCTTCAGGCAAAAAACAGGCTGCATAAGCTATAACTCTTGCCCTGAAAAACCCTCCCATTCTCTTAAAAAGAAATGGGAGTTTTTTATTACCTCTCTAGCAAGCTACGCTACTTCGAGCGCATAGATAGTTAAGGCCGCAGGTAGTGCTGTTGAATTCTTCAGTTTATATTTACTTACCGTCTCCACTGGAGCACCCAGCTCTTTCGTGAATACATCGAGAGACTCTTGCGGGACCTCATAGTCTATACCATTCGTAGCAAAATGAACAGGAATGACCGCTTTTGGCTCAATATTTCTTGTAATCTTTGCAGCATCAACAGAGTCGAGTGTATAACCACCACCGCCAACCGGTATGATAAGTATGTCCACCACACCAAGACCCTCCAGTTGTTCGTCGCTCAATTTGGCAGCAATATTACCAATAATTCCGATGGACACATCGCCCACCTCTATTCGGTAGAGTGTGCTAGCGGAGGCTTCAAACTCGGTGTCGATATGTCGCTGCGCGGCAATACCCCGGATAGAGAATGGTCCGACCTCGTATTCTCCTGGGCCTTCAAGCGATAACACCTCTTCGGCTCCATCAACTATCAAAAATCGCTTTTCGGTTGCTAGTTGTGCCGCAGATTTCGGCATTTTTGGCTGCTTGAGACCGATTGAAGCTAGATTGCCGTCGACCACCAATGACAAATCTTTGCCATGCACCCACACGCTATTTCCGCCTTTGTATTCTATTTCGAACATATATCTTTCTCCTCTTTTCTATACTCTATCCAGCACTTGGTCGGTATCTATAATTACTTCGTGCTTGTTGTTGATGATCTCGCTGATAAATTTGTCTCGAACGCTGAGACGGTAATAAAATTCGTCGTAAGTCATTTGCGAATAATGCAATTCGCGGGCTTCTTCTTTTTCGATTTCATCGATGAGTAGCTTGAGTTTTACAGTAGGTATCGCACCGACAATTAGTAAATCGACTGGGCTAGCAGAGCCATCGACAAGTGCCCCCGCGATGACAACCACTCGAAGCGCTTTGATATTGAGAAGTTTTTTCGTCCATGATGGAGCTTTAGCGTCACTTGCCTGTTCACTTTTGGAAACAGTGCGCTGCGCGCCACTCGTGCCTGCAAATATTTCACGGAACGGACTATAGTGTTCGTATCGCTGGTTTACTTCATAGTATAGCTTGTTGTCGGCATTATCGCTGGTTATGACACCAACGCTCAACATATTAGATAACTCTCGTCGCACTGAATTGATTTGTTCATCAATAAGTCGAGTAATCTCTCGTACATAAAACGCCTTGCCAGGATTATTGAAAAATAAATTCAACAACTTTACTCGTGTCTTCGAGCTGAACAATCCATCGATAGTAGTTACCTCTTTTTTCGTCATCACTATATTTAGGGTATCACATTGTTATTCATTTTTCGATAGTTGCATGGCGCAATAGTGCTCAGCGTCTTCGAGCGTAGCCCATTCTATATAAGAATTCCTTCGAAACCAAGTCATTTGTCGCTTCGCTAGCCGCCAGTCGCTAAGAGCAACTAGTTGCTTTGCTCTTTCTATATCATATTCGCCTGCCAAATATCCTTTTACAAGATGATATACATTGCCTGTCATGGCCTGGCTTTCCCACCCATATCGCTCCGCCAAAATAGTTGCCTCATTCACAACACCTTCAGAAAACATTTGTTCAACCCTGAACTCCATTCTTGTTCGAAGCACTGTTTTCTGTGTAGATATTGCTACAACAATACAATTATCGATTGGCTCTTCTCTTCTCTTACCGCTTATGTTTTTTCGTTCAATTGCTCGGATGAGAAATCGCTTATTGCGTGTATTTTCGGGCAGATTTATGTTGTTTTTATGACAATAATACTGCAACTCCTCTATACTCCATGATTCCATCGCTTTCCGTAAAGACGCACTCTTTTCACCCACAAATGAAAAATCGAAAACAATACTGTCAACATACAGACCTGTACCGCCTGCGAGGAGTGGCATTTTGCCTCTCGATCGTATATCCGCTATCTTCTCCGTGGCATAGCTTTTAAAATCAGAGACGCTAAACTCATCACCAGGATTTACTATATCGAGCCCCCAGTGCTGTATACCGTCTTGCTCTTCAAGCGAAGGCTTGGCAGTACCAATATCCATACCTTTATAAATAGTCCGGCTATCAGCGCAGATGATTTCACCATCAAACCTCTTTGCCAACTGAATAGCCAAAGAGGTTTTACCGCTCGCCGTCGGCCCAACAAGTACGAGCAGTGGCTTATCCTTATTGCGTTTGTGCATCTTGCTTGACTGCAATTCTCTCGATCTCTTTCTCTACTTCGTCCCAACTCGTACAGCGGCTCACTCGCTCTGGCAAAGTATCAGCCTGATTCCAGCTGTAATCGCCAAAGAGTATCGCGTGCCGCCCCGATTCTGCTACGGCCAAGCAGTGCTTCAGTTGATCATCAACCAATATGTCAGCATCAACTTGCGTAATGAGGTCCGCCTTCGTCACTGCATGAGAGTCATCCGTAAAACTATCCCAAATACCAGCGAAAAAAATACGATCTTGATGAAAAATATTCGGAAAATGGTACTCTATCCAGAGCAGAGTATCCTCCTTATGCGCAAGCTTTCGTGCTGTTGCGACCATTAGCTCATGACTCTTTGATAACCGCCTCAACGATTCATACGCACCACCGATATGGTTATAGTGTTGAATAATTCCTGATGCGTCATATATCTTACTCCGCTCAAGAAGTTCGTTATGGTCGATATTCCACATCTTAGCCCAATGCTCATCATAGTCATCTACTGTTAGGTTTGTCCCCCATCGTTCGTTACTAAAAGCAATGAATCCTGGAGCACTCTCAGCTAGTACATCGTCGACATCAATCGCAATTGCTAATCGCTTCATGCTTTTACTCCCATAGATGCTTCAACTTCATCAATTACTTCCTTCACGGCCGTCCAATCATCGCAGCGCACAACACTATCATCAGATGATTCCCCTACTCGATTCCATGGGTAATTACCAAACCATACCAAATGCTGTACGCCGCACTCTCTTGCGGTTCGCAGATGTTTTATATTATCGTCAATCAATATGTCTGCGCCAATGGCTTTGCACACTTCGCCCTTTGAGCCGGTCCATCCAAGAAATTCCATAGAAGTGAACACTCCTGGTAATTCTCGGCCAAGTAATGTCTCCGTATATTCGCGCTCGCTTTCCTGACGCGCTGTTACTACATGAAGTTCATGGCGTAAGGCAAGTTGTTGTAAAATGTGCTTCTCAATGACCCCTGGCTTCAGCCCCTTATATGCATCTTCTTGTGTTAGCTTCGCCAGTCGCGCTATTACTTCATCGTGCGCTGCGCCCCACATGTGATCATCTGGAGTGTGAGATTTTTCAAGAGTAACGGCTGTGCCGTATCTCATATTGTATGCTCGTACTAAAAATTGTGTTGTCGGTATCAATACATCGTCACAATCTATTGCAATCACCAGTCTTTTAGCCATGCTCTATAGTCCTTTCAGATACTCAGCCAATTGGTCTAGTGCCACTTTTTCCTCGCCGCTTTGTGTACGCACGCTCACCTCACGGGCTTCCTTGTCTTTTGGCCCGACAATTAGCTGAACGGGGATTTTCATCGCTGTAGCCTCGCGAATTTTTTTGCCCAAGGACTCGTTTCGCATATCTGTTGTAAATCTGACTTCATTGTATTTGACTGGTTTCATCAGCACCACCTCTGATAAAATCGTTGTAATCTCCTCAACATAGTCGTTTACCGTGTCGTTGATAGTCAAAATACGCACCTGTTCTGGCGCCGCCCAAAATGGGAACCAACCCCCCGTATGTTCGATAAACACGCTCAGAAACCGCTCGATTGACCCGAGCAATGCACAGTGAATCATCACCGGAGAAGCTTTTTCTCCACCCTCAGCCGCGTATTCCAGTCCAAACCGCTCTGGCTGTACAAAGTCGAGCTGCACCGTCGCTACTTGATGTTCACGACCAATCGCATCGGTTGCCATAAAATCAATTTTTGGACCATAAAATGCCGCCTCGCCGTCTTGCTCAAAGAAATCAAGACTATTCATTTCGACCGCCTGCTTCAATTGCGCCTGTGCCGAACTCCATAGCTCTGGATCGCCCAGGTACGCATCCGAATCATCACGATAACTCAGTCGCACCCGAAGATTCATGCCAATTGTTTCATAGAGCTCACGAGCCGATGTAAGAAGATTATTGATCTCTTGTTCTATTTGATCAGCTCGACAAAATACATGACTGTCATCTTGCGTCAACGACCGCACACGGTTCAACCCGCCAAGTTCACCCGTCTTTTCATCACGATAATCTGTTGTTGTCTCCAAAAACCGCACCGGCATATCGCGATAGCTTCGTGGCTTTGATGCAAATATTTGCGTATGATGCGGACAGTTCATTGGCTTCAGTGCCATTTCGTCGCTGGTTTCCTGACTTTTTACCAAAAATAGTTCGTCGCCAAACTTTGCCCAATGCCCACTCGTTTCGTACAGCTCTTTTTTGGTAATATGCGGCGTCCACACTTTTTCAAATCCATATGCCTGTCTGAGCTGGTTTGAGTACTGCGCCATGAGGTCGCGTAGCACTGTACCGCGCGGCGTAAAAAGCGGTAAACCAACACCAACTAGCTGAGATGTCGTGTACAGTTCAAGTTCCTTCCCCAATTTGCGATGGTCGCGCTGCTTCGCGAGCTCCAACATCTGTAAGTGTGCGTCTAGCTCGTCTTGCGCAGCAAACGCCACCCCATACAACCGCTGCATTTGCGGGTTCTTTTCGTTGCCGCGCCAGTAGGCACCGGCGACGCGCATGAGTTTGAATGCACCAATATCACTGGTATTTTCAACATGCGGCCCACGGCAAAGGTCAGTAAAAGTACCATTTATATAGAACGATACCTCTTCGAGCGCGCTATCACCATCAGCAATCGTGCCCATCTCAGCCGCATCCAAGTCTTTTGCTACTGTCGTTCCAGCCCGCTTCAAATCGTTCAGCAGCTCTGCCTTGTACGGCTGTTTCGCCTCTTCTGCCCAGCCAATTGCTTCATCAATAGGCTTGAGCGATTTCACAAACTCTTGCTTTTCAGCGATAATCCGCCGCATGGTTTTTTCTATTTTGCCAAATTGCTGCTCACTGATCTTCGTTTCTCCGAGGTCGATGTCATAGTAAAACCCATTCTCGACCACTGGCCCCACGCCAAATTTCGCCTCCGGCCACAGTCGCTGGACCGCCGCCGCCATAATATGCGCCAAGCTGTGCCGCATGGCATGTAGTTGTTCATCATTCATACCTATAGTATACCACTTATTGCGCTCATTGCCTCTGTCTGATATGATACATAGTATCTGGGTGATTAGCTCATTTGGCTAGAGCGCCTCATTGACGTTGAGGAGGTGAGAGGTTCAAATCCTCTATCGCCCACCAGATTAGGATTTTTTCCGGAATTACCGCCCATTGGGGCGGTTTTTTCTTTTCCACCAACCCACCAACAGTTTTCCACATGAAAATATCTCTGTTTTTACGATAAATATGCGTACTGTGATATATACTCTAAACATAAGCACTATTGACTTTTTATGCCAAGTGTGATAGACTAAAAGTATGAAGATAGATACTACTACTTCAGCATTAGAACTCTGCCATATCGGCTACGAGTTTAACTGCGCCTGGGACGAAGTAAAAAAGCACACCAGGTCTCGAGCTAGATAGTTCCTCCCTGACAACCCTATCGGTTCAGCGAGAAGCTATACCCTGTTACTACTATTGCGCTACCCCCGTAGGTAAAACGCGCATAAGATTAGCTTATTTTGGTAATACAAGAGCCCTCTCGGGCTCTTGTATGTTACGCTGTATCTTTTACTTCTGCTTTTTCTGTTACATCGAACTTATCGAGATATTTTCCAAACATAAGATGCGTCTGGGCATTTAAAGCAGACACTGCGCTATATCCTATCGAAGTAAATGGCAGGAGGACCCACTGAACCACCATACCGAGGGTTCTCGTACGGCGATATCGCTTCGGCCGCGGCGGAAGCATCTTTAGCGTCAAAAAAACCGTCACGAATATACCTATCATCGCCCATTGCTGAATCTGGCCAATCGTTGCTGGTAGATTGTGAACCACTATCTGATGAGCTGCATCTGGATTGATGATAAGGGGTATCCAGCCACCTATCGCCACAACAATAGCAATGGTAGCCAGAGTAACATGGCTATCAATCAAGCGCATAAATCGCGCCACCCCAGGCCAAAATGGCGAAGTTCGCTTACTGGTAAACACTCGCTCAGCCACAAACGGCACATCTGACGCACCATAAGCCCAGCGGCGAAGTTGTTTGAACTGCGCAACCAAAGTACCCTTTAGAGAGCCCGTCATAACGGCATCTTGATACACCGGTACATGAATTGGCACTACACTGTAATTCCCCTTGAAAAAGAAATAGCTCCGCCAATACTGGTGTCCGTCTTCAACGATACTCCTCGTGCTCCAATACCCCATTTCGCTCAGTGCGTCCATCGGTTGTGAATGTGCAGCGAAATTCCTTAGCTGATGTTGACGCATAGAGCTCACGACCGTCCAAAACGAATTACCAGTTGCGATGACTCGCATAGGTGCTGGTGCGTCCCAAATATTGCTGAAATACAGTGCAATCGGCTGATATGACAAATGCTTTCGGTCTTGATGGACAATAAATTCATACGCCACATAGTCAAAATACGACTGATGCGGCTTATTATCACAGTCAAGCGTCGTCACAATCACTTTTGAAAAATCGATAGATTGCCCGGCAACCCACTGCTCTGCGTGCTTGGCGGCATAAGTGATGTTCGCCCCCTTGCCTATCACTTCGCCCGGCAAATTGGCTGGATGCTCAACAGTCATAAATGCATAAAACTGCTTCTGATACTTTTTCTGAAGGCGCTTGGCGGTCTGCTTGATGTCTGCACCGCCTCGTTCTTCATAGGCAAACACCATGATCATCTTTTTACTATCGGCACTACCAGAGAGAATCGCCTCCACCGTTGGCTCTATCACTTCATACGGCTCGTTGTATGCTGGCATAACGATAAGGTGAAATAGCTCAGACGGCTTGGGGTAGCTGTCTGGTGTAGCCAGTAGCTGCTGAATGTTGTCATAGTGCACCTTTTCATCACTAAATTGGAGCTGTTGCCTCGATAATCGTTGCTTGGCTGCCTCTGGATACTCCAGATCATTCAACCGTGCCGACCAATCAACTCGCTGCGCTCGCTGTAAACGCTTATAGCCAATATATGAGTGATATGCTATGCCAGCTGCCTTAAATACCATTGTAATAATAAGAAGCAGAATAAATATCGAAGCAATAAATGGATCAAAGATAGACAAAATAAGGAGTGTTAGCAACATGCCATAGCTCAATGCGCCAGGTACAATCTCGAAAAATCGGTAAAATGGAGTCCGCTTACCAAGTGGGAGTTCGAGATCGTCCTTCTGTGTCGTCATATTACAAAAAAGCCAGCTGGGTTACAGACTTAAACATGATAAATGCAATGACGAGTAGCGCCATAGTAGAGTATCCGAAGATTATACCAGCGTTTCGACTCTCGTAATTGTATAGCTTGGCCATAATCAACAAGTGACCTATAGTTACTAAAACACCAAATATCGAGAAAATGTAGAGATAAGTCCATTGGTTGCGATAAAAGTGCGATTCCCCTATTCCTGAATATTGAACCACTACCTGAATATCGCTACTTTGAATCGACAATAAGGTAACAGCGGTATATACAATACCGACTATGAGTACTCCCAGCATAAGCCCGCGAAACCCGCGGTCTGACATGATGAGCTTGAATGATTGTTTGAATTCCTTAATCATATATATTTGGAGCCGTCTGCCGGGATTGAACCGGCGACCTACACGTTACGAATGTGTCGCTCTACCAACTGAGCTAAGACGGCAACGCCTCTTGATTATTATAGCAGAGATGGGGAGATTGGGTACAGTTTCTTTGATGTCTGATCGGATATCGCTTCGCTCTTCTGCTCATTTGCGAAAGAAAATACCTTCGGTGCTTTCTTTCGCTTCATTCGCTCCACCGAACCGGCGATTACGGAGCTAAAGCTCCTATCGCCGGTTCGAGCCGCGTCAAAAATGCCAAGAAAATATACCATCCAAAGATGGTATATTTTCTTGGCGCGCCCGACCGGATTCGAACCGGCGATCTCCTCCGTGACAGGGAGGCGTGATAGGCCAACTTCACTACGAGCGCATATTTTGCTCCTCGTATGATAGCAGTCTTTCACTATAATTGCAACGGTTTACCAGCCTACAAAAGACCTAAGTCCCTCCCCTTTGTCTCAGGATTTGTCGTAGAGTTCTCCGACCTTGTCCCAATGCACGACATTCCACCACGCCTTCAGGTATTCGTCGCGACGATTTTGATAGTCGAGATAGTATGCATGCTCCCAAATATCATTGCCTAAGATCGGCATCGCTTCCCCGCGCACAATAGGACTGTCTTGATTTGCTGTGGTCTTGATAGACAAATCTGGCATAAGCCAGCACCACCCGCTACCAAAAAGTTTCATCGATGCATCAGTAAATTCATCGACAAACTGCTGAAAACTACCGTATTTTTTCTCTAAAGCCGCCGCCAATTCACCCGTAGGCTGCCCTCCGCCATGCGGGTGGAGCCATTGCCAAAAGAGGCTGTGATTCAAATGACCACCACCTTGATTGCGAATGGCAGTCTGTAGCTCGTCTGGTATATCTGATAGCTGGCGAAGAAGCGCTTCTATCGGTAACGCCTCATATTCGGTGCCTTCTATAGCTGCATTCAGCTTTGTGATATACGCCTGATGATGCTTGCTATGATGTAGCTCCATTATCCTGCCGCTGATATGCGGCTCGAGCGCCGCAACATCAAATTCGAGCTTTGGTAATTGATGCATACTATTTGCCTTCCTCGCTGTCGGTAGTGCTCGTTTTTGGTTCATCAATCTTGATGCTAATATATTCTTTTATCTTACCGTCTTTATTTAGCGATGCAAGCCTATTTTTAAACTCAGTCAATGGTACCAAAATATAGCTAAAGCTAATCTGCTTGTCATCCTTCTCGTCAAGCTTTACGATATAGTATCCCTCCTCGGTAACACTTTTTATGATGGACGAAACTTGTCCAATGGGCAATTTCGCCACAGTGTTAGCAGATACGCCACCAAACGAAGTTGATAGACTTATTTTGCCAGAACTCCCCATAGCAACAGAGCCTTTATACGTTTGCTCAAGCGCCGCAAAGGCCTTCTGGAGATCACCCTTATGCTGGCTCGCCAATACCTCAGCTTCCTTAATGATATCTGCCGCAGTTTTGTCTATCTCGAACGCCACCTTTGCCCTCAAAAGGCTATTGCGAATCAAACTCCGTGTGCCCTCACGATCAACTCCAAGAATTCTCATCATGGAATCTTCGTACGCATCGATTGACTGTTCGCCATTTTCGGCGATACGCGAAGCATTGATCTCTTTCATCAGCTCTTCGTCTGTCACCTTGAGGTTTAGCTCGCGTGCAAGCTTTCTGGCATATGCATCGCTTATCGCAAGGTCAAGCGCCTCGCGTTTTTTATGTTGCAACTGCAACCGACCGTCTTCACTATCGGACTTTATTTCATCAAATTTATTGAGATAATGCTCTGCCGGACGATAGTTTAGCAAATAGTCGCTATACGCTACCGATTCGCCATCAACCGAGCCAACAGGTAACGGCACCGCCTTAGTAACACGATACATCAAATCACCAGTATTTTGCGCCAGATAGAGTTGCCACCATACCAGACCAGACATCAGAGCCACTGTTGCGGCGGCGATAATGACAGCGTTGATCACTAGCCTATGTTTTGCATACTGTAATGGATATTTAAATCGACGGCCGCCTGCCAAAATCGTCTCACGATGTTCAGCTACCGTTTCGTTGGTAATTCTCGTTGGCAGCTCTTGCTTCGGTTGTTTCTTCTTAATCAATGGCTTCATAGCCCTCCTCTTTTTGCTGATCGGTTGCATCTTGCACTGCGTCTTGCAGTTTATTATAAATCTTATCGGGATGCTCGACATTTCGAATAACCAAGTCGCCAACAAAAGTCTGTATGACGATTGTGCCGAAGTGGAATATTTCACCAAAGAATCCTGGTATATTATAGCTAATGTTTTGAATCTTCGATAGTCGTAGCTCTACGACATCAGTGCCAAAGAAACCTTTTTGCGTCACTTGGCGAATTCGTTGGTCGGTCACGATGTAATAGGTGTACCGCCACATCAGGAAATGATAGCTAAAAAGCAAGAGACCGAGCGCCAACCCGCCAAGAGGCAGTAAAAAAAGTTCTAGATTGTACTGCCATATAAGTGGTGGGATCGATGACAGCGCAAATGGGATTAGCAACATATAGAAACCTTTCCGCATAGCGATAATATGGCGGCGAAAAACGAATAACACCTTTTCGCCCTCTCGCTGTCCATTGAACTCGGTTATAGCTGCTTTATCGCGTTTTGCCATACCTATATATTATACCACTAAGAAAAGTTGCCCGTTCGGGCAACTGTCTTATTTTCTTACCGTTGGTAGCCCGGACAGGAGTCGAACCTGTAACCTTTTCCTTAGGACGGAACTGCTCTATCCAGTTGAGCTACCGAGCCATACCTGGGAGGGGCTCGCCCCTCCACTTACAGTTTATTATATCACTACCGAGTAAATTTCTCGTGAAGCATGCCGTAGGTCATTAGCTCTTCGTCTTTAAACCAGTGCTTGATTTCCTTTACTGCCTCTTCAGAGTCGCCTGAAGCATGGATAAGGTTTGGAATACCCTTGTTGCAATCGTCTGCATAGCCAAAGCTAATGTGTGAAAAATCACCACGAATCGTACCCATATCGGCTGCTTTTGGCTCTGTTGGGCCAACAATCTTTCGCACCACAGCTGCGGCCTCTACGCCTTCTAGTACCATGGCAATCACTGGACCGTCCATCATCAAGTCAAGAACAATATTCAGGACTGACTCGCCTCGACGAGTCGCTACTTGTCCAATCGTCTCATAGTGACCATAATAGTGGTCTTTGTCTGGAGAGACCATTTTCATACCGACGATCTTCAGTCCCACTCGTTCAAATCGCTGCATAATCTCACCCACAATACCTCTTTGTACTGCATCGGGCTTGAATACAACCAGTGTTTGTTCAACGCCACAAAATTTTTTCTCGCTTGTATCTGCCATATAGACCTCCTGTTGTTCGTTATCTTCATCTGTTATAGTAGCAAATTTTCTCCGTTTGATAAACCCTCGCAATAAAGATACACTAGTACTATGTATCTATCGGAGCTGATCAACGATTTTGCAGAGCATCTAGAAGTAGAGGGTGGTCGATCGCTCAAGACGGTCGATAACTATACTCGCTATCTCGAACGACTCGTTGAGTTTGCTGGCGATATAACTGTAGACAAAATCACAACAGAGATAATTCGTAAATATCGTCTGTGGCTCAATCGTTACCAAAATGATAACGGCGAGGAGCTTTCGACTATCACCCAAACCTACCACCTTATTGCTCTTCGTGGTTTTTTGAACTACCTTGCAAAACGAGACATCGCCTCGCTCAGTGCTGAAAAAATAGAACTACCAAAAGTTGTGCGTAAGCAAGTAACTTTCCTGTCTGCTGAGGAAATCAATCGATTGCTCGATGCCATCCCAGACGATGGGGCCGTTACCTCACTTCGAGATAAAGCGATTGTTGAGCTCCTCTTTTCGAGCGGTTTGCGCGTATCAGAACTCGTGTCACTCGACCGCGACCACATCAATACAAAGCGCCGTGAATTTATGGTGCGAGGCAAAGGACAGAAAGATCGACCCATTTTCATTAGTCAAAAAGCTGCACATATCATAGAAGAATACCTAGCGAAACGAGCCGATACGCTGCCCGCTCTTTTCCTTAATGTGAGTCGAAACAACACCGGTGGAACCTCTGGAAATTATCGCAGATTGAGTACAAGAAGTGTTCAGAGAATGGTGAGTAAGTACGCAAAGCTCGCTGGCATCACCAAGCATGTCACCCCTCACACTATGCGTCACAGCTACGCTACTGACCTACTGATGAACGGTGCAGATATCCGCAGCGTACAGACCATGCTGGGTCACAGCGACATTAGCACCACGCAGGTATATACCCATGTGACCGACCAACACCTTAAAGAGACTTACGAAAAATACCATTCACAATAAACTCAGTTAACTAAGGAGTGCAGGACAAACTGGTATTATTATCGCCACTGGTAGAATCGGTAACATAAAAGTTTTTGCATACACTACCGCTATTGCCAGAGCCTGTTATATCCACCGCCGCCTCTGGATAAATAGCATTCGTTAGCGTACTGAGCCTTGCCTCAACTCGACGAAAGACATCATTCGCCCTACCAGTTGCATCGACAACTGGCTGAACTCCTCGGAATTGTACCGCACCACCGCTGTTGTCCTTAAGAGACACCCGCACAGAGGCATTTTTATAAAGTGAGGTAAGACGAATAAAGCTGAGACCATTATTAGCTGATATAGGGTTGGCGAGTCGTATTCTGGCGGTACAAGCGTAGCCAACTGTGAATTGAGTCTTACTACAACTTGTAACTGTCTTCAATCCACTACTTTCAGCTGTACTCGTATAACGAGCAGTGATGCTTTGCTCAATTGCCTGAGGTGCTCCTCCTGCCAGTGAAGGATAGAGGAAAAAAGTTGCTCCTTGGTTACTATCATCCAGTGTACTTAAATTAATTGCACTACCAGGAGTAATCAACTGTACTCGCATCAAGCTCGGCATGTTTCCCCAATCTTCTAGAGTACACAGCTTTCCCTCTGTGCAAGATCCAGTATGAGCACCGCTTAACGGAGCTGCTATCCCTGCATCACCATTTTTTTGCCACTGAATTTCAATTTGATTCACTGAACCAGCCGCCCTAATAGGTATCATTCGACTCTGTTCTTTGGGCAGTTCGTATAATACATCGTCTGAGTCCAGAGATGCTTTCACGCAGGTGTAAGCCTGATTGATATCTTCACCGTCACCTTGGAGTGTCTTTAGAAGCGTCTCACCCTCTACGCCGCTCGAACCAACCACGCCCGATGCAACAATTGTCGAGCATTCACCAGCATTCATGGCAGCACAAGCGCTACTGTTGTTACCGTTACCTCCTAGGCAAGCAGCGAGAACTCGCTTGGCGTCCTCAACACCCGCGAGTGAGGCATCGTATGCACTTTGCGATAGTTCATTGTCAGTTGATTGTACTTTATCGCGATTGATTAACCCGACAAAGCTAACTGTAATAACCGATAAAAGCAGTGTCGAAAAGATAACAATAAATAGCGCTGTTGCTCCTCTTTGTGTTTTCTGTACCATACTATTGGCTCCCTCCTGAACGAATAATTGTTTTAAATTCTACGACCGAGCAGTAATTGGCATTGGCGTTAGGGTTTGTATTTGGCAAGCAATAGTTGCTTGCGCTCACAATGCCTTTTTCGGCCGTACCAAGCAAGAATGAGACCTCGTGCAATGACTGTTGGGCAGAACCAGTAAGCGAAGTTAGTTTCATATCGTAGATGGCAAGAGCTGGAGTTGCTGAGCCCAGAAGGTCGACCGCATCTGTCGTAGTAGCAGACATCGGATACGCTGGTGATGCTGAACAAATTGACTGTGACGGATCACTCATTCGCACCAAACGCGCCACCTCCCCATTGACCTTGAAAGCCTGGGCTGGATTGTTATTGATTAAGCTTGCTTTGTTCGCCACATAGCTGACAGTTCCAAGGCACCAGCGAATGGTATTTCCATTTCCTGGCGTAGCTACCTTGATAGAATTTCCAGCTTGCATAATATCCCGCCGCATAGTATCGGCTACCTCGCGGCCAGATTGATTCACAGCCTTTAAAGTAGTCCCTTTTTGGTACATATTACCGACATTGACCGATATAAAACCGACTGCCAAAATGAGAAACGATATGAACAAGATTGCCATAGTCAACTCAATAAGAGTAAAGCCTCTGCTATGTTCCATACAACCTCACAATCGTCGCCAAAGTAGTTGGTCGGTCATTACCAGCACTATACCAACAAGCACGAATATGCATATCATATGCATCTGGACTTCCGGCGCTTTTCGCAGCTGCAACGGGTTGAACCCATAATCCATATGCAGTACTGACATTAGAGGCATTTTTCATGACGCCACTATACATACTCGCCGGCTTGTACTGTTGGGGTTGAGACAATTTTTCGATAGCACCACTAGAGCTAATTGCTAGTACAAATGCACCTGGCGGAAAAGCCTCCGGGCAACCATTGGTAAGTAATTTCTCCGTTGTCTGTAGGTTAGCCTGTGACACTAAACTGCCGCTACTACGGATACCCTGCCACATGAGTTTATCGGCAGCCTTAGCTGAATCACGAACATATCGCAATATATCTGCCTGTGCATCGAGCTGCTGTCGCACTAAACTCACCTCTAAGCTATTCTGCGCTGAAGCAAGCCCACGGTTCATAATCGATAGTGTGATCATAGATAAGAGAGAGAACACTGCAAATGCAATAATTACCTCTACTATAGTGTCGCCTCGTTGCTTCACTTACATTGCTCCGTTTCCGCAAATTCAACTGCTGTAGCACCCGAGACACCTGTCGAAATACTGATGCCGTTGTTGCCCGAACGAATAAGTCCTTGCGATGCAACGCACAATACCGAGTCAGCACTCTCATCAATGATTTCTTGTACTGTATAGGCGTTGCTCCCTGTTTTCAAGAAAGTCCTCAATAAATTACTCGTAGGAATACGGACTACTACCATGGAGAACGGCAATTTAGTACCTGCATCTCCTGGTTTCGTCAAGTGAGTTTCATAGCCCATGCGATACAACTCTTCGTCCGTAAGACTATCGACTAGCAACCCCATGTGGCCTAACACCCCTTTTTCAGTTGTTGCCGAAGAAATATCAGGTGAAGTAATGTCTTTCTGCGCAAGTATTGGGCGAGATACCAGCGTAGAACCGTCACTTCGAATTATCCTGCCAGCAATATAGCAGTCGCTCGTTCCTCTACTAGTGCCTACCGATACCTGCTGTACCTTTCCGCCGCTACATGTTATATCAGATGATCGGTTATTGTGAGTGTTGGCCGTAGAATTATACTGCCCTTTCAGGTAGTCGATTGTCGAGTATACGACATCGTTATAGCGTTGTCTCTCTATAGAACCCGAAACAATAACAAGTACTCCAGTCATCATCAGACCGCTTATCGCAAGAAAGAGCATGACTTCGATAATCGTAAAGCCTTTATCTGTTGTTCTACGCTGTTTCATAGTTCGATTATACCACAAGCTAAATAAATAGCTGTCCCAGGCCGCTCAGATAGCCGTTAATGATAGTGCTGCCGAATAATACAGAAATGATAGTACCGATAATGAGAAGAGGCCCGAATGGTATTTGTGTTTTACGGCTCATTTTTCCCGTCATGAGCTGCGGCAGAACAATAAGAACACCGATAAAGTTCGCCAGGAATAATGCCAAAAATGCGAGTTGCCAATCGACCAAGAAGAGTGCGAGGCCCACTCCCAGTTTGACATCGCCCAGACCTATCCAGGCGCCCTTTGAAAATAAGTACAATACCCCGTAAAGACCGCTCATAATTAGCAGAGCGCCCCCAAACGATAATAGCATTGCACCAGTTATATCACCAACTATAAGAATGTGAAGTGCGAAATAGGTGAAACCTAGCAATGCCAAGGTAAAATTCAGTACATTTGGCAGTAAAAACCATTTGTAGTCGTACGAGAACAACATGGCCAGCACTACGCCGGCCGCCAGCCAAACGATGAGCTGGCTGGCTACAAGCCAATTATCGATACCCGCTGGCAGCCACACAATGTACGAAACCATAAAAAATAGTCCCACACCAAACTCAATAGCCAGCTCATAGCGACCTATGGGCTGGCTACAGTAGCGACACCGTCCTGCCGTAGAAAGCCAACTGATGATAGGCATGAGATCATACCATTTCAGCTGTTTTTCACAATGAAGACAACGCGATCTGTCGGCTGCAAACTTTTTGGTGAAGAGTTTTTTGAGTGTTTTGTACTCAGTCTCGTCCACCGCTTCACCCTGTTTTTTATCGTCCTTGAGCTGCTGGGCACGCAAGCGCCATACTTGCGCACCAGCAAAGCTACCAAAGATTGCACCGAGAACAAACAGAGTTAGAGCGGTAAGTAGAATCATTTATGTCCTAGCTTGCAGCATCAACACAATAGACATTACCATTCTCTAGAGTGATACGGACAGCCGCCTGACGAGTAGTGCCTTTTGCAGATCCTTGCCCTTCACATTTACCACCGACATGTACCCACATAACGGGATCGCCATTCTCCGTTGTTCCTGGTTTTTCCGAAGATGTGGATGCGCTACCTTGCAAGACAACATTCTTTGCCTCATATTGACTCATCTTGCTAATAAATCCCTGTAAAGAGGTCTGGTCAGTAGTATCGCTCTTTAGAGCTCGCCTATTTGAGCTTACAAAATCCGTCACTGCGGTAGAAACGATACCTGCATCGGTCTTTCGCTCGCTGTCTCGCTGATTGCGCTGCAAAGTTGGTAATGCCACGAAGACCATGAGGAAGATAAGCGCTGCAATAGCCAGCACCAAAACCACCTCGATGATGGTGAAACCGGTTGATGATTGTTTTTTCATAAAGATTATGCCCTTTCTCTTATATGCATTTCTGCGTAAACTACGCTTAAGGTTACTATACCACTAGTGGTTATGAAAAGTCTATATGTTTTTAGCGAATATTTCCTACAAGACTATAGATTGGGAACAAAATAGCACCCACCATAACGCCAGCAAACAGGGCCATAACTACCATAAGAATCGGCTCAATAGAGGTAGATATAGCCCGAATCTCTTCATCGAGCTCGTCTTCATACACCTGTGCTGTTTTACCCATCATCTCGTCTATCTTGCCCGATTGCTCACCAATCTTGATCATCTGCGGCACCATGGTGAGGAAATATTCTTCGTTTTTGATGGAACTCGATAATGCCTTACCGCTCTTCACCTTTTCCGAAGCACGAGTAACACCTTCGGCAATAATAGTATTATTCACCCCTTCAGCGTTAATCTTCAACATATCCAACATCGGCACACCTGTCACTAGCAGGGTCTCGCCCGTTCGGCAAAAGCGTGCCATATAGAGCTTGCGGAACATACCGCTAAACATCGGGAGATTAAGCTTTAGTTTATCTTGCATTTTTACCCCACCCTCAGTTTTGAGATATTGGCCACCAAAGTAAACACCCGCCACAATCACGGCGATAACAACCCACCAGTAATTGATAAGGAAATTTGCCGACCCAATGAGCATCTTTGTAAGAAATGGTAATTCTTGACGCATATCGACATAGAGCTTTTCGACTTGCGGTACCACTGTGAGCAACATAAAGAGTAGCACACCGAGGATCACCACCAGCACAATAGCAGGATAGATCATCGCACCACGGATCTTGCTCATCATAGCGGCATCTTTTTCTTTTTGGTTGGCAATGCGCTTCAAAGCTTGGTCAAGAGTACCCGATGCTTCACCCGCAGATACGAGCGCTAGGACAATTTTATCGAATACTTCTGGGTGTTTCGCCAGCGCATCCGACAAGGCTCGTCCGCCCTCAATATCACTAATGATCTCTTGTACTACATCTTGCAACTTCTTGTTTTCAGTCTGTTCTAGCACCGTACGCAAGCTCTGAGTGAGTGGCAATCCAGCACCGATGAGTGTCGAAAGTTGCCGGAGGAAAATGATTTTATCTTTTGCACGAATACGGCCAGATAGCTTCTGTAATATACCGCCTTCATTTACTTCACGGATATCGAGCGGGTTAAATCCTTGAGCGATCAATGCCTTTGCAGCCGACCGCTCAGAGTCTGCCTGCACGGTTGCCTTAATGATCTGGCCCGATGCCTGTTCTTTCGCCTCGTAACTAAACTTTTTCACTAACTACCCCCTCATTAACCTTTCGAACTCTGTGAGATCAACAGCATATTCCCTGGCGCTATCGTAGGTAATGGTGCCGCTCTGAACCAAATTTGCCAGCGTGCGGTCCATCGTTTGCATACCCTGGTCGGCACCCGTTTGAATAACCGCGTCCAGCTGGTGGCTTTTGCCTTCGCGGATGATATTGCGCACTGCTGGATTGGCGATGAGAATTTCTGCCGCTACGACTCGCCCGCCGCCAATAGATGGAATAAGCCGCTGCGAACAGATAGCCATGAGGATATTTGACAGCTGAGCGCGAATCTGCGGCTGTTGATGTGGCGGAAATACATCGATCATACGATCGATCGACTGTGCTGCCGAGTTGGTGTGCAGTGTCGCGAACACCAAGTGCCCCGTCTCAGCAATAGTGATGGCCGCCGAGATAGTTTCGAGGTCACGCATCTCACCGATGAGTACAACATCTGGGTCCTGGCGCAAGGAGGAACGAAGCGCCGCTGAGAAGCTATAGGTGTCATAGTGGACCTCTCGCTGAACAACCACCGATTTTTTGCTCTTGTGCGTAAACTCGATCGGATCTTCGATGGTAATGATGTGCTGTGACCGCTCAGTGTTGATTTTATCGACCAACGCAGCAAGTGTTGTTGACTTACCAGAACCAGTTGGACCGGTTACTAGCACAAGGCCTCGTGGAAAGTCGGCAAACTTTAGTACTACTTCGGGCATACCGAGCTCTGTCACGCTCTTGATTTCGTTCGGAATAAGACGAAGTGCTGCTGCCAGATTGCCTCGTTCGTGAAAGGCATTGACACGGAAACGACCCAGAGTACCGAAGGCAAAGCTAAAGTCAAATTCTTTGTCTTTGAGCAAAATTTGCTGCTGGTCTTGGTCGAGGATAGCAAATACGAGCGCCTCAACTGCCGCTTCATCGAGTACATCGGTCCCTGGCACTGGCACTAAGACACTGTCGATCCTGAGCATTGGTGGCAACCCAACCTGCAAGTGAAGATCTGACGCTCTTTTGCGTACTACTTCTTCTAGTAAAACTTCTATTCGTACTCCTTGGTTCATATGTTCCTCCTTATGCTGTGTCTGATGTTACTCGATTTACTTCTTCTAGCGTGGTGATGCCCTGTAGTGCTTTCAGATAACCATCTTGCCGCATAGTGATCATACCTTCGGCAACTGCCTGCTTCTGAATCTCACTACTGGTTGCTTGTCTGGTGATGAGCGCCTGAATAGTATCGCTCACATCCATTACTTCGTAAAGACCAGCTCGACCACTGTACCCGTGGGGTGTTAGTGGCGTATCACGACCCTTTACTAAAGTATAAGCGTTTTGACCCGCTAGTGGCAAATCTTTATAGCCCAAATCGGCTGATACTTGTGCCACTTCAGCTTTGGTCTTCGGTAATAAGTGTCCCACAGTAGTGAGAATATTTTGTGTTTCAATCGGGCTGGACCAGTAGGCGTCTCGTTTGGTAGCCACTCGCCGAACAAGGCGCTGACCAATGATAGTGTTCACCGTACTGGCGATAAGGAATGGCTCGATTTTCATATCGAGCAACCTTGGCAGTACTCCGGCCGCCGAATTGGTGTGCAGAGTCGAAAATACCAAGTGCCCAGTAAGCGCTGCCTGCACACCAAGATTGGCAGTTTCCGCGTCACGCATCTCACCCACCATCACGACATCGGGGTCTTGACGCAAAATAGAGCGCAGGCCAGACGCAAATGTAAGACCAACTTCACTGTTCACCTGAATCTGGTTAACGCCGTCCATTTTGTACTCAACCGGATCTTCGAGTGTAACGATGTTGATGCTGTCATTTTTGATTTCCTTGATGAGTGCATACAAACTGGTCGACTTACCAGAGCCTGTCGGACCGCTCGTCAGCACCATGCCATTCGGTCGCTTGACTCCTTTACGAATAGCTCTGAGTGCTCTACCGGCATAGCCCATCTCTTCTAGGTCGAAGCTACTGCCTGTTTTGTCGAGTAAACGAATGACCACTTGTTCGCCCCATACAACAGGACTGATAGCAATACGAAGGTCGACTTCTTTATTACCGACTTGCACAGCAAATTGTCCATCTTGCGGAACGCGATGTTCATCAATCTTGAGTTCGGACAAGATTTTGATACGACTCACCAGCGCCGGTTCGATACTTTTTGGTAGCTGCATCAATTCTCTGAGCACACCGTCAATTCGACAACGAATTTTGAGCGATTTCTCGAGTGGCTCAATATGAACATCGCTGGCGCGAGACTTTACGGCGTATTCAAGGATGGTACTGAGCGCCCGACTAATGGGCGAATCTTGAACAATTGTTTTAATATCGCTATTTTCTTGCTGCGCCTCGTGCTGAGAGGCTTCAGCTGCGACATTCACACTTGAAAGATCAGTTTTGTATTGGTCGAGAACATGCCGTATACCAGATTCCGACGCCATAAATACCTTGAGCGGTCGCTGAATACGACTAGAAAGATAGTCAACAGCTTGCACATTATTGGCGTCTAACATGGCGACTGCTAAGCGGTTGTTCACTTCAGCAAGTGGCACTGCCATGAATCGCTCTGCTACCTCCGACGATAGCAGACCCAGCACTTCTTGATCGATGATACTATTGGCAAGATTTATATAGGGCACTCCAGACACTTGGGCAATGCCATGTGCCAATAGTTCATCGTCAAGCAATCTCTTAGACGACAGCACGCTCAAGATAGGCTGCGATTGTTTTTTTGCCTCCCCTAAAGACTCGTCCAGATCTGCACGCGCTAAAAGCCCCTCATCGACGAGGAGTTCGAGCAGCTTGTCCTGGATATCGTCTGTCATTATAGGCATGACTCGATACTCCTATGGTGAGTTTGTTTCTGTCTGGATAGTTACAGTTGGGTTGATGGCATCACTGTTGAATATTTTTTCACTTGGCTCAACCACCTCAGCACTGATTTCCTGAAAGGTATCTACCTTAACGCCGTCTTCTGGCAACTTGAGAACTGGTATCGAGCTAGCGATAAAAAACGCGATAACACTCGATACTGATGCTACGAGAATAATAGTTGCTATTTCTGATTTCTTCATGGTTTTACCACCTTCTTCTGTAGCTCAACTATCTTTGCTGGCTCATAATAAGCGTGAGCTTCAATCATCATGGTGTAGCGGTTGTCCGATCGTTCGATGGATAGGTTGTCAACACCAATGACACGAATAGACTTCTCGAATCGTTCGAGAAGCTCCTGTAAGGCATCTGCTCTCGTTGCAATAACAGTGAGTCGTATAGGCAGCGATGAGCTAGAGCCTTCTTCGCTGCTAGTCGTCTCGCTTTCCGTACTGTCACCTGTGACGCTTAATGATTCAATCGAGAGACCACTAATACCTTTTGCTAATACATCTTGTATAGAAGCGCCTGCAGCCAGACCATTCGCATCTGCTGGAAGTGCATCGAGAATTGATTGTAAAGCTTTATTGTGTGGACTCGCCTTCACTGCGTTGAGCCCTTTATTCGTTTCTAGCACTCGAATGTTTTCGCTGAGGACTTGGATATTCTGATTGCTTACTTTCAGGCTATCGAGCGTCTTACTTTTTTCAGACACTACTTTGCCGGAAAAGAGCAGCTGCTGGAAGATAAGCCATGAAATTACGAGGCAAAGACCGACTGTCGCTGAAGCGATAGCCACCATGACGAACATAGTTTTATTCGATTGCTGAATCTTTTGTCGCTTACGAACACTTGTGGTTTGCTTGCTACTGCTCATTTTCGGTATCCTTTGCCGTATTAGTAAACAGACTATCAGGTACGCGTAGTCGTGAATCGGTAAGGTCAAAGCTTCCCTGTGGACGAACGATCTTCATAGTATCAACCGAGCTCGAGAACAACTGCTTGTTGTATACAAATGAGAGGGTAAACCGTAGTACGACTCGACCACTTCCATCCTCACCTAGCGATGACTCACCAACCTCTACACTATCAGCGATTGGTTCAGATTTCGTTTCACCATCTACTGTATACTCAAGATTCGTATTAGCGATTGTCTTCTTGAGAAGCTCTACAGCCGCATAGCCATTTTGTGCCGTACCCTCAAGAGATATAGCGGTATCTTCTGGAAGCAATTTAATATTGCTGAACAAAACGCTGTTTCTGCCGCCTGGATTTATGGCCTGCAAGATAGTGAAGATGCGTGAATCCCGCGCTTTATCTTGATGGATGGCATCGACATGTGCAAGCTGATTCTGGATAGTTACTAGATCATTTACATCGGTAACTTGTGATAATGTTGCATATTCCTTTTTAATACCATCCTGGACCAATGCTCCGCGCACAGATTGAATACCCCATAAAACACCGAGGAGCACTGCCAATCCAACCGCTGCTAAAATAACAATGATTGAGAATGAAATAGCCATGCGTCGTGCTTTTTCAGCTTTCAAAAATTCTTGCTTAACATCAGGAATCAGGTTTATTTGAATCATTTATCTGCTCCTCTCTTCGCTAGGCCAACTGCAGTAGCAAACTCATAAGCGACTGGAGCAAGCTGTGTCTGGACAGATTGGTCTATGCGCACACCTTGCCATGGGTTTGCCACTTGTGCTGGCAAGCCACTCTTTGTGGTCAGATACTCTAGCATGCCAGGCAAAACACCCGCAAAACCAGTAAGCAACATGCCGTTGATAGCAATGCTTGCATACTGCGTCTGGAAGAACTTGATCGATTTGGATACTTCATTGGCGAAGTTGTCGAGTACGGGGTCGATAGCCCGGAGTACTTGTCCATCTAGACGGTCGGGCGCTAGGCCAAACTTCAGGATAAACTGCCGTGCTTGGTCTTCTTGCACGCTCAAGTTTTGTACAGCCGACTTGATGAGTGACTTGAGACCCAGAGGAATGGTACGAATAAGTCGTGGTGCTTCACCGTATACAACAGCAATATCCGTTGAATTCTCGCCCATATCCAGCAAGAAAAGCGCCTGCTGATTGCCAACTGGCACCAATGAGCGAACCAAAGCTATAGGGTCTGGCTCAGCCGCGAGTACATTCAAGCCCAATCCTTCGACCATCTCTAGCCTGTCTTCGGCATACTGAATAGCTGTGCTAGTGAGCAAGACTTCTCTCTTGCCAGAAGTCTTGAGTGACGGGCCAAGCAGTGCCCAATCTACCTTGGCTTCATCGGCCGCCATAGGAATATACTGGTCGATTTGATATTTCATCGTAGCCTTCAGCTCAGCTTCGGTGCCATCTGGCACTTCTATGACTGTTGTGAAAGTCTTGTTCGAAGGAAGGCCTATGACAACATTCTTCGTTTTGATACCACTTTGACCAACGGCAGTCATGATAACTTCGCCCAAACGACGGTTTGACTCCGCCGAATCACTCGCCGTTACAGTACTGTCGACTGGCACATACGCATACTTGTCAAGCGACCAGCCTCGCTTGGCATCACCATTCAACTGCACAATTCGGATAGCGTTACTTCCGATATCTAGTGCAAAAAAATCGCCCAACCCTTTAAATATACCCATACTATCCTCTATTATACATAACCATAAGCGTTAAATACAACCCTAATATCGCGGAGAAAGCTCACGAGTGTATTCCGTCCTAATAGCCTGGCTATTTGTTGCTCCCCCTCCGCTCATCAATGCTCGTGCTTGTAGCCATAAATACGCATCGGCCCGTAAGTTCAATTTTTCAGCAGGTCTGCTTAAGCTCGCCTTATCGTTACCGTCTGCACCAGCCGTACGCCTGAGATAGAGGTGTTTGGTTTGGATTGGACCATTGACAGTAAGCTGCTTATCGCATGTTTTCGTCGTAAGACCGCTATAGTAGTGTGGGGTAGGTACTGCGCCACAGGTGCTAACAGTGTCCGCCAGTAGCCACGCATCAACATTTGTTACCCCGCTATCGATCTGAATCGTAGTCGCTTTTAGGACAAGCTGCGGCAAGCTACCAATATTCGTATACGATCCCGGACTATAAGTAATATTGCCCTTTATGATAATGGTTGGTGCCTCGATGACAACGGATTTAGTGAAACCATTCATAGCATTAATAGTCACCGTACCACTCGTTCTTTTATAGTGATAGCCTGTCTGAAGATTGCTACTAGGAGAAGCAGTCCAGTCTCCAGATGATGATTTCTCTGTCCACCCATTTGCCTCAGTAAAGTTATTCATGACATTAGGAGCGGCGCTAAGAGTGCCGTAATGACCCGGCTGTGAGCCAGTATTAGCGAATGTAAGACCCGTCTGAACAGCAGTCGTCGAGCCACCGTTTTTTAATACTCCCGCAGTATAGGTGTTGATACGATTTGGTGCAAACGCCGCATATTCAATCCAGCTCCCATATCTGTTGCTTCCGATATCGGCGCTCCCAGTAATGATTTTCCCATTTGTTGAGCGAACCATCACATCACCACCAGTGATCTGGACCAGTGGTGACTTGCTCACCGTCGTACAAACGACACCACTTATTCGATTATCTTTGTTCGTCACTGAATTTGCGTGGCTATACTTACTTACTGCCGCAAAATAGCACACTTTATCACCCGGCTCAACCAGATTACTGCCTATCGTTTGCTCTAGCTTAGCAATATTATCACTGTTCAAACCCACTCGAAACTTGGCAGTATATACCAAGAGCTTGCATCTATTTGCTCCCAAACTCTTAAGATTGCCTGCGCCAAATATTTTTTCAGCCAAATCGCATGCCCAAGCAGTTCCGTTTGTCGTCTTGCCTTCAATAGCGCTCGTCTTAGTGCTAGCAGTTGTCGGTGGAGTAAAAGAACTGCTAGCAGGTATAACCACGCGAATTAGACCACCAAATGAGCCACTTTCACGGTCTGTAGTTCCGTCATTTTTGATTGAAGCCTTCACATCAACAGTGCCCCCAGCACTAATATGTGCTGGGTCTACAGAGTCAACCGATGGTACAAGATTATAATTAGGAGGTGTTGTTTGCAATTTCACGCAGGCAGGCCTCGAGAAACGCAAGCTCGTATCACCAGCTCGGTATGGTGCAGCGATTCTTTGACAAAGATAGTTCTGATTTGAGGTTGGGTCAGTCGCTACTTTCATGAGCCGGTCTTCATTTAGTCCTCCGTTTTTTGTATGATAAGTGCGGCTGGCACCCTTGGCAAATGACTTACTCGCAAGTAAATAGCCCTTCGGATTCCACCCACTAATTCCGCTCCCTCCTGTATCTCCTGCTTTATAAGCATTTATCTGAGCGAGAGTCTTACGGTAAAAAGTCTGGACTGCTGGCTGTCTGGCCGAAGATGCACTCTCACCAACATTCTTTACCTGATGTATAAAATAGACATCTTGCCCAGTACTGGCCTTGGCAATATTTGCATCAGTATATGTTGCGGGTAGGCTGGAATAATTACTCCAAGTCTTAGTTACATTATTTATGGGTGTGCCCCCGTCGTAGACTTTAACCTTACTCGTCGCACCCAGTTCCCATTCCATGCAACCTGGGTCATAATAAATACCGTCATACGGGAGACCAAACTGTACAGTGTTATTGCCATAGACATTATACATGAGCAGTTCGTATCGCTTACCGGGTTGAGCAGTAAAAGTTATAGTCGTGTTGGCATTTTGGCTTGATGCAGGCTTCCACCAGCCGTCTTTAGTCTTTTTCCCATTGGGTATTGTGATAGACACTGGGTCTTCGTCCCATTTATTCGCTCCTTTAGGCGCTGCGCGCAGTTTTATCTTCATAGTTTTTGGCTGGACATCAGTTTGTAGATTATCGAGATCATAAAATTTGATACTAGCCTTCTTTGGAGAAGTCACTTCACAACTACTACCAAACTTCATTATATAGTCATAGTATTGCTTTGGTGTCTTTGTTTGCTCTAGAGTCACTTCGTGACCATCGCCAGCTGCATGGATAATAGTACCGTCATCCGTCGAAAGTCTAAACCCATTCTGAATACCGTCCCATCCACAGCCCGTATCATTACAGGTCTTCCCCCATCCGTCATGACTTGCCCATTTCTGTGTTTCGCCATCTTTGTCTTTATAGGTGGGGCGAGTCGCCTTGTCGCTGTACTGCTTCTTATGAGTTGCCGTAATGGCAATGACAAACATACCAGTTGATGGATCTCGTTGATCTTTAGTAAACTCCGGCACACTGTATGTCAAACTACCGCCATCTTTACAAGCCTTTTGATCTTTACCCGTACCTACCGTTGGGGTGTACTTACCCGATTCGATTTTTAGCTTAGTCAAAGTACCGTCAGCATCTTGCCTATCAAAACGAAAATTAGTGATTACCGTGCCGCTACCTAAATCCGTCTTGGCAAGAGCATGCCTATCTTGATTCTGTCTATAATCGTGGCTACTGAACGGGCAGTAGTTTATATCAGTAATCGTTATTTTATTCCCTTTAGCATTCTTAAAATATGCCTTTGCTTTCACTCCTGCTTTTCGAACAAAGCGAGTCTCGCCTGCGATTAAGGTTGTGCTGCCGCTATAATAAGTGTTTGCGTAAGCTGATGCACTTCCAATACCCGCAAAGACTAAAACAGTGCTTATGCCCAACAAAACTTTATAGAATTTGCCCATAGACCTACCCTTTTGCTCCTTCCAGTGTTTCTATTTGCTCTATATAAAACTCAATCCTACTGCTTTCCCGCTCTTTACCCATTTCGTCAAGCGTATCATCAAGCCTTATGACCTCAAGCGCCTTTTTAGCTAGCTCTTTTGCTTTTGCATACTCACCTGCATCGCCAGCGGCAACCATATATTCTTTATAAAAACCGCTCTCAACGGTATCTTTTTTTGTATATTCCGTCATGAGATCATCGGCTTTTTCGTAATATGGCAATGCCTGTTTGGCATCATCACTGGCTGTCAATGCACGACCTGCTGCATAATACTCCGGAAAATACACCAGCCCCGACTTTTCAGGAGTTTTATTTCGAAGCTCATCTACTGTCATTCCTGTAGCATCTTTCACCGCTTTAGCCTGGTCTTCCTGGCTCGACTCGACGAAATTGATATCGTTTAGCTTATCGGCATTAACCTCGCGGAGCTGTTCATGCCGCCACCACAAAAACCCGCCAACAGCAGCCAAAAGTACCACTACGGCAATCGCGATAATCGCAAGTAGTTTCTTATTTACGGGTTGTTTCTTTTTTTGCTTCATCTGTATTATAGCCATATAATCTCCTTATGCTAATTGTAACATAGCAACACTTATGCGCAAATAATCACTTATATCTGATATACTGTGTATAGTATGAGTTCACTTTCCATCGGCATGGTGAGGTTTTAACTCAACTACCTTTTGAGCTAAAACTACGGATGCCACCCACCGACCGTGGGGGTCGCGGATACTCAAACTCCTACGTATATGTAATCCGATCATTATCATAATGTTAACTATACTTGACATTAATATTCGTATATGCTAGCATAAATGTAAAGTAAACTTTACATAAGGAGTAAGCAACAATTATGAGTAACTTAACGAAGAGTATCTTTTCCAATCCCGATGAGATGGAAGCTAAAGTTAGCTATCAAGCAATGCGAATAACTTGGATTACTATAAATAGCCTATTCGTCGTCGGCATGATCTGGTTTTTCTTGAACGGAGGCAATAATCCGATTTCGCTCACTATGCTAGTAGCAGCTGAGGTTATTTATATCACCGTAAAGGCATTCTTAAATTGGAGGCTAACACACGGTGGCAAAGATAACGAATAAGGTTAAGGAGAACCGTAAAAGTTGTAATTTGCGGCAAGAGGACCTGGCTGCTCTGGTTGGAGTATCAAGGCAAACGATTATTGCCATAGAAAATGAAAAGTACAGTCCATCTCTAGAGCTAGGATTCAAGATTGCTAAAGTGCTCAATGAAAAAGTAGAAGACGTATTTTTCATAGACTTCGAAGGAACGACATAGCCTATTTACTTATTATCGTACTGTCTGCTAACTAAACTAACTTCTTCAATCATACCACCCGGTTCTCGCTAAATAGGATTACCTCTGATAAAATAAGGCTATGAGTTCACTTCAAATCGGCATCGTTGGTCTGCCAAACGTCGGCAAATCAACACTATTCAATGCGCTGACCAATAACGATATACTGGCGGCAAATTATCCATTTGCGACCATTGAACCAAATACAGGCATTGTACCAGTGCCAGACCCTCGCCTGGACACCCTCGCACGCATCTATGGTTCGCAAAAAATCCTTCCTGCTACCGTCTCTTTTGTTGATATCGCAGGCTTGGTTGCTGGTGCTTCAACCGGCGAAGGTTTAGGCAATAAATTCCTCGCGAATATTCGTGAGTGTAACGCCATTGTTCATGTTGTTCGTGCTTTCGATAATCCCGATATTTTGCGGCATAACGAAACACCGGTTGACCCCAAGAGTGATATCGATATCATCAACACCGAACTTATGTTGGCAGACATCCAAACCATCGAAAATCGCCTGCCGCGGCTACAAAAAGAAGCCAAAGCAAAACCTGCTCTGAAAGAACAGGTAGAATATCTACAGGAAATGTTGTCGTACTTACAACAAGGAGCTCCTCTCTCCTCGCTGCCACAATTCAACGCTGAAGCTGTGGGCGACCTCAATCTCCTGACTGCAAAGCCAGTTATTTACGCATTTAATATCGATGAAACAGCGCTCACAGATAGTGAATACCAGCAAAAGCTTGCCGAACTCGTTCAGCCATCGAAATCTATCTTTGTGTGTGCCAAACTTGAAGAAGAACTAAAAGGACTCACGCCAGATGATGCCAAAGAACTGCTAGAAAGCTACGGCGTAGAAGAAACTGGCTTACTGCAACTCATTCATGCCGCATACGACACCTTGGGCTTACAGAGTTATCTCACCGCTGGGCCGAAAGAAGTTCGTGCCTGGACCATACAAAAAGGCTGGACCGCACCACAAGCTGCGGGTGTTATTCACACCGATTTTGAGCGAGGATTTATCGCCGCTCAAGTCGTTAGCTACCCCGACCTACTCGCCGCTGGCAGCGAACAAGCCGCCAAGGCCGCTGGCAACATGCGCACCGAAGGCCGCGACTATGTCATGCAGCCCGACGACATCGTAGAATTTAGATTCAATGTATAAAAAGCTTATTTGCGGCGTTCGCGATATTCGCCCGTCGCAGTATCTACCGAAATAACATCGCCGCTCTTTATAAATGCCGGGACTTTTACTATCAGCCCCGTTTCTAGCGTCGCGTCTTTCAGCACGCTCGAAGTAGTATCGCCTTTCACTACTTCCTCGGCATAAGTAACTTCAAGGTAGATATTTTTTGGTAATTCGACATTGATGATTTGCCCGTCAAACAACTGCAGATTCACACTGTCGCCTTCTTTGAGATAATTCGAAGCGCTGTCGACAATATCTTTGTTCAGTTGGAATTGCTCAAAACTCTCTGGATCCATAAAGTGAAAATCGTCACCATCTGAATACAAATATTGTACAGTCTGGTTCCGCACTTCTGCTGGCTCAATCTTATCTTGACCCTTGTAGGTCTTCGGGATCACGCTGCCATCTATGAGGTTTTTCAACTTCACATTAACAATCGATCCCCCGCGACCCAACACTTTTTGACCATATTCAACAACACGATATGGCTTGCCATCTATCTGGCAGACGGTGCCTTTTTTTAAATCAGTCGGGGAATACACTCTGTCTATCCTTGTGCTACGAACGGCAACAGTCCGAGGTGCCGCGCTCGTTTGATAGCCACCGCTAGTTGTCGCTGCTGCTTTGCACTGAGGCCAGTCTTACCTATTGGTTCGATCTGTCCGTATACATTTATATACTTCAGCAAAGTCTTAGGGTCTTTATAGCTAAAAACCTGATTTACATCATTCTTGTATTGTCGTGCCATTATTATTCTCCTTAAAATGGTATTTCGCTTAAATCAATTGGTGAATCGTCGATGTCATCTGGCGTGACATCATCTTGTGGTTTTTTGGCTGGAGCCGAAGCTGGTCGACTAGAAGTAGTGCCACCATCGCCGCCAGGGCCATCGAGGAAAGTGACATCGGTCGCCACTACTTCAACTCTTGAGCGCTTTTTGCCCGTTTCTTTGTCGTCCCAGCTATCTTGGCGCAAACGGCCTTGTACGAGGCAGCGGCGACCTTTGGTAAGATATTGAGCGACCAAGTCGCCCAGCTTTTCCCACGCAATCACATCGAAAAAGTCTGCTTGATCGTCTTGACCAACACGGTCAACAGCTAGACCAAAACGAGTAATCGACTTACCGCTTGGTGTTGTCCTCGTTTCTGGATCTCTGGTTAAGCGACCCATCAATATTACCTGGTTGATACTTCTCGCCATACTGCACTCCCCTCACTATTATCTAACTACTAAATCTATTCGTCTTCTTTTGCGTTTGCTGCAGCAAGTGCGGCATTCACCTTAGCATCAGCCTTCACTAGCAGGTAGCGAAGTACGCCGTCGGTGATATTCAGCGTATTGCTGATCTTGAGTGGAGCATCGCTCGGTAGCTCAAGGTCAAAATACACAAACACTGCAAAGTGCTGGCGATTGATTTGATACGCCAATTTTTTCTTGCCTTGGTTGTCCTCTTTGACAATCTTGCCGCCAGCATCTTTGATAATGCCCTGAACTTTGATAAGTGGCGCCTCAAGATCGGTCTCGAGGTCCGGGTGAATCAGAACGGTCAGTTCATATTCATTCATGTTTTCCTCCTTTGGAATTCATAGCGTGTCTCGTTTGCATCATCAATGCCGATACTGTGCCTCGGGGCGTGCGAAAAGAAATATATTCAGAGGAAGCGTAGCCATAGCTACGCTGACGAAGAAATAGTTCTTTGCAGCCGTCCTGATGTGCAGAAGCGGTGTTGACTGATGTAAATGAGCCGCGCTCGTGATGGTTACATTATTTCATATAACCTTAGGTTTATATCACGACTAATTATACAGTAGGAGCGGCATTTTGTCTATGGCGATAGGAATAGTCACGACGACGATAAATCCTCTGCGCCATCCATCTTGACGCACCATGCTAGATATCCTGTTCGTATATCTTCAGCCGATGCACCACCACTTCGGAGTGCTGCCACCCTGGGTCTGGCTCGGCGTTATTACCCGCAGTGCCTTCGTTACCCGCACCGATTTGCAGGGTAATGCGCGGATACCAAGTTCTTCCAGATATTTCATAGACCGAGTCGTACCACGAGCGCAGCGTGGGATTAAAATTACTGTCATTCCACTCGTAAATCAGCACGCCGTCACACTCAAACCGCATACGACGGTAGGTTTTTTCGACGACATAAGTATGTACTGCGGCCGGGTCGGGGTTTGGGAGCGCCGAATACAGCCGCGTCGCGCCCTCTTTACGGCCTGTCGTGTAGTTTTCGTGAATCGTCGATATCATCACTGGACCACCCCAACGACCCCAGTCGTACGGCCAAGTTTCCACGACATCGATTTCACCCGAATCGCCATGCGACAGCGGACGAAACCACAGCGGACACGGCCACATGCCCGACTCTATCGGTAGTGTCGTTGTAACTTCAGCGCGGAAATAGTTTGGCACCGCGATGTGCTGCCCCGTCACATCGCCGGAGGTGTACGGCCGATTGCCCCGCGTTTCACGCCGTCCGTGGATGACCATGCCGCGCGCACCGTACTCGACATTGTCCGGGTGGTTGTATGAATTGTCATTTGACTGCGTTTCTTGACGAGCCGTCCAGCCGTCGTTCGACGCAAACGATGAGTCGTAAATAGTTCGCCAGCCAGCAGGTGGATTGTCTTCATCGTAGCCATACGGCACGATCGTACCCGTGTGAAATGACCGCCACCCCGTCGGTGTTGCCAGATATGATTCTTCAAGTGGATTCATCTGCTCCTCCTACAAAAATGAAACATCTTGCGCCACCCAAGATGTACCGTTATGAATAAAATGTGTGTGCACTTGCCCTGGTGTGCCAGCTGGTCCGTGAGCAGCAGCAACCGAATGGAACGCAATGTCATCGTAGGTCATGCCGTTCGTCGCAGTTGATGAGTTGGTGCCAAACCGCAGTTCGTCTATCGCCGAATCGTTCAGCGTTGTCGTCGCTGTGCCAAGCGAATTTTCAGTATCGCCGCTAAAGAGCGACAGATTCACACTCGTGCCATTGACCACCAACTCAAAGCGAATGGGCTTGTTCAGCGGCAGTGCTGTCCCACCCGTCCAACGCACCACTCCTGCACCGTCATCGCGGATGCGGGCGACTCCGGCTGTCGTCAGACGCACCGACCATTTGTCGCCAGAGCCACTTGCTTGCCCCTTGGCAAGCGTTATTTCTGCATCAGGATAGCCGCCCAGGGTCAGATACCATCGTACAGTGTAGGTTGTGAGGGGCGTCCCGTGGAGCGGCCACCAATGAACTCGTTTAATAGCAGCTGCATCTGGCAAACGAATGCGCGGTGCCCTACCGCCGCTGTTCTCAATCGTCAAACTGCCGACGATACTCGAAAATACCGTATCGCCCGGACCCGCCGAGCTGGTCGTCAGAGTTGTCGGGCTCAGCCCATCACCACTCCATGTTCGTATAATCGCCATCGGGCTACTCCGAGTCCCGTAGCCAGATGTCTTTGCCGACTTCTGGTGCGGTTGGTGGTGTCGTCTCGTTGCCACCCACCCAAATCACCGTGTCAGCCGTTGGCCGGGCTGGCCATGAAGTCGTGTAGTAGACATATTGAACCTGTGGCGGTTTATCCGTAATCCCCGCCCAACTCGTCGTGCCCGCTGCGCCCGTAGCTCCAGTAGCCCCTTGTGTACCATTCGTACCATTTGGTCCTTGTGGTCCAGTTGCACCAATGCTACCTGGGGTTCCTGATGCACCAGCAGTGCCTGGTGTACCGCTTGCTCCAGTCGGTCCTGTGGCTCCTTGTGCACCAGGAGTTCCGGCTACACCACTTGCTCCTGCGGGACCTGTTGCGCCTGTAGCTCCTTGGGTGCTTGCCGGTCCAGGCTCACCCTGGTCTCCTTTGGGGCCGGTGGCTCCGTGTTGTCCTGGAGTACCGCTGGCGCCTGTAGCTCCGGTTGCTCCTTGGGTAGAGGCGGGGCCTGGTTCACCTTGAAGACCTTGGGGTCCTTGGGGGCCGGTAGCTCCGATGGGGCCAGGGACTGTTGAAGGAGTACCTGTTGCACCGGTAGCACCTTGAGAGCCGGGGGTTCCATGAGTGCCTGGGGTACCAGAGGCTCCGGTTGCACCTTGAGGACCTATTGGACCAGTTGCTCCTTGTTGTCCGGCTATGATTTCTAGTTTGGATTGGATTTGGGGGGAGAGAGCGGATTCTGGGACGGAGTTGTCTTTGAGTGTTCCGTCTGGTTTGTGGACTTGGGAGAGATAGTCGTTGAGGATGTCTCCCCATTGGCCTTGGTCTTTTCCTGGGTGGGGTAGGCGTGGCATGATGGTTGGTTGCTCCTTTTCGTTGGTTGGGTGATATCTTATTGCTAGTGCTTGATATCATGGTACCCCCCCCCCTGGTGGATTTGTCAAGGATTTTATACAGGCAAACAGCTGCTCTAGGCCTGGCCTAGAGCAGCTGAGAATCTCTTCGCAATCATTTATATTGAAATATCTAAATATATCGATATAATATACTTATGACCAACCAACGAGTAGTCATTTTAAAAGCATTAGCCGACGAGACACGACTCGGCATACTTGCCGCTATAGTCGCCCAAAATACCGCCGTATCGGGGTGCGACATCGTGGCAAGCTGCCAGTCAATATCTCGCCTATCGCAGCCGGTGCTCAGCCATCACTTTTCTAAGCTCGTCGACGCGGGTATTTTACTAGAAGAGAAGCATGGCGCAAGCAAATCATACCGGCATAATGCCCCGCTACTCGCAAAAGTTGGGATAGATATTACAAAACTTATTTCTTTACAGAAGGAGAAATGACCCAATGGCACACATATTAGTAGTAACTGGAAGCGTACGACCACATAGCGTCAACCAAAAAGTTGTACCTGTTGTTATACAGCAGCTCACCGAAAAAGGCGCAGAAGTAACCGTAGCAGACCTCGCTGAGCTCGCTCTTCCCTTTTTCGATGCCCCCTTCCCGCCAACAGCACCAGAATTTGCCCCAGAGCATGCATCTGTACAACAATGGACCGACATGGTCAGTCAAGCCGATGGCATCGTCTTCGTCACCCCTGAGTACAATCACACCATGAGCCCCGTCCAGCTGAACGCCGTTGACTGGATTGGCAAAGAATGGGAAAACAAGCCAATCGCACTCGTCGGCTACGGCTGGAGCACCGGTGGCAGCCAAGCCCACGACACTGCCCGTGAAGCTCTCGGCGCCAACCTAAAGGCACGCGTCGGTGCAACACCAACAAACCTCTTTTTCATGAAAGATCTCAACCCCGATGGCTCTCTGCTTGACGCGGATAGCGTACAGCAAAAAATCAGCGCAACGCTTGATGAATTGCTCCAGGCAGTATAAATACGCCTCCACCCAACAAAGAAACTCCCGGCAAACACCGGGAGTTTCTCTTTATTCGTCATACTCTTCAGGAGAATCATCACCATCGAGCTCCGAAAGGCTCGAAATCAACACTTCCCGTGGCCGCGAACCATCTGCTGGCCCAATGATACCCTGCTCTTCCATTTCTTCAATGATTCTTGCAGCTCGAGCATAGCCAATACGCAGACGGCGCTGCAATAGACTCGTCGAAGCCTTGCGTCCCTCGATAACCACGCGCACAGCATCGCGGAACATGTCATCACTCCCCTCGGAATCAAAATCCATCACGACTCCGCCTTTACCATTCAGCTGTACGGGGTGGCTGACAATCTCATCGTTATACTGCGGCGGTGCCTGCTGACGCAAATGATCAGTAATCTTCAGCACTTCATCATCCATCACCCACGCACCCTGAATGCGCTGCGGCTTCCCCATATCGGCAGTCTTAAATAGCATATCACCCTGGCCAAGCAGCTTTTCTGCCCCAATTTGGTCGAGAATCGTCCGTGAGTCAACCTGGCTCGCCACCGTAAAGGCAATGCGCGCCGGCACATTGGCCTTGATGAGACCAGTGATGACATCGACACTCGGCCGCTGCGTCGCCAATACCAAATGGATACCAACTGCTCGCGCCTTTTGTGCCAGGCGGACAATCAGCGCCTCAACATCACGCGCCGCCACCATCATCAGGTCGGCCAGCTCATCGATAACGATGACTATATATGGCATTTTCCCTTCACTCATCTCTTGCTTAATACCCGTTTCGTCTTCAATCGCCACATGTTTGCCTCGCGATTTCATACGCTGATTGTACGAAGTAATATCTCGTACGCGCTCCTCGGCCAACAGTTTATATCGCCGTTCCATCTCATTGGTCGCCCATTTCAAGGCACTAATAGTCTTCTCTGGCTCAACAATCACCGGAGTAAGCAGGTGTGGGATATCTTCATACGGTGCCATTTCCACTTGCTTCGGGTCGACCAAAATGAGCTTCATATCACTCGGACTATTGCGGTACAGCAAGCTCGTCAGCAGCGTATTGATCATCACCGACTTACCCGAACCTGTTTGACCGGCGATGAGCAAATGCGGCATTTTGTTCAGCCGCCCAACCACTGGTTGTCCAGATATATCTTTACCAATCGCAAAGCTCAACGGCTCATGCGCCGCCTTCCACTGCCGGCTATTCAACACGCCATACAGCCGCACATCAGCCGCCTTCCGGTTCGGCACCTCTATACCAACCGCTTTCTGCCCTGGTATTGGCGCTTCGATACGCAGACTTTGTGCTGCCAAATTCAGCGCCAAATTCGTCTCTAGCGCCGTAATTCGCGTCAATTTCACGCCGCTTGGCGGCCGCAGTGTATATTGCGTCACTTTTGGCCCAATATTCGCGCCTTCCATTTTGACATCAATGCTGAATTCATGGAGAGTGTCGCGAATCGTTTCGGCATTGTGCTCGATATCCCCCGCATCGGCAGGACTTTCTTTTTTCTCGAGCAGCTCAAGGCTCGGTGCTTTCCAATTTGGATCGGTCGCCATCACCAGTGCCGCTTGGTCTTCTGCCGCCTTATCTTGCTTGACACTGCCTTTTAGGCTCGACAACTTGCTGGTCTTTTTCTCTTGCGCAGCTTTTTCGGCTGGGCTCAACATCGGCACGCCAGCGTTTAGCTTGAAGTCGTTCATTTGCTTGTCGCTCGCTTCTACTTCAGCGGCTTTTTTCATTACCTTACTATTTGCCGTTTCTTCACTAGTATCTCGCGCCGTTATGTCACGAATCCAGTCGATGATGGCATTTGGTGTCAGTCGCAAAGCAGCTAGCAGCGTCACAATGATAAGCAATATATAGATAAAGGTCGCCACCGCAGTATCTACTAGCGACAGCATACCGCCATTGACAGTATCACCAATAAACCCTCCAGTCGGCTGGCCATTCGCATCGTTATATAAACCAAACAAACCAGCCACCCATAATACGAGGAGCGGCAGCGTGAACCGCGTGAGCCACGACGGTTTATTGTTCTCTGCTCGGAATATCTCAACCGCCGCATAGATAAACACGAGTGGCAAGATATAAGTAGCGTAGCCAACCGTAGTGAGCAGACTCTCGTTCAGCCACTCGAGCACCGGACCGCCCGAACCAAACCACGCCACCACGAGCAGTAGACCAAGCGCGATCAAACTCACCGCACCGACTTGCGGCCAAAAGCCACTCGGCAGCAGTTTTTCTGCTTTCGCTTTACTGGTTTTTCTGCTTTTTCGTTTCTTTGCCATAGCTTTTTCTATTATAACACTTCAGCTTACTGTTTGTTCATATAGTTACTCTTTTAGTATAGCATAAACGGTATGAAAATGCAATACGCTCATAGAAGAATACCTCCCCTACGGCTAAAAGTCAGACTATGCTACAGTAAAAAACATGGAAATAGCAAAAATCATCGCCCTCTCTGAACTGTTAGGTGAAATGGGGCACATCAAGCGAGCAACTCGATTGCCGAATGGCGAGGCAGAGTCTGATTCTCACCACAGCTTCTCCTTGGCGCTCATCGCATACCATATAGTGGTCACCCGCTGCCCCGAACTTGATGCACCAAAAGTACTGCTTTTTGCATTGGCACACGATTTATTGGAGATTTTAACAGGCGATGACGACACTCTGCACCTCACACAGCAACAACTAGTCGCGAAGCACCAGCGAGAAAAGCAAGCGGCTATTGAATTCAAAACAATTTTTGCCGATTATCCAGAGCTACAACAGGCTCTTTACGACTACGAGAAGCTCGACACCGCCGAGGCCGCCACAGTATTCGTGCTCGACAAGGCCTGCACTACCTGGACTCATCATGCAGATAATGGCAAGCATGCTCGCGAGCAACGAAACCTTACTTCAGAAAAAGACATCATGAAATGGGCTGACCGACAGAGGGAGAAAATACACAATCGTCTACACGCTCAACCGCCTCAAGCTATTTTCGACCTATTTGAAGATTCTTGCGCTGCGTTACAAAATTTGTATCAGTAGTAGGAAAAAGCAGAAAAAGGCCGAAAACACCGCCATGCTATTGACAAATGTGTGTAATTTTGTCAATATAAGTCAAATGAGTAGAGAACAGAGGTATACACCCCTAGCAAGCATACCCTCCGCCTATGACGGTCAAAATGGTCAAATGACCTGGAACTTTTCACTGCCACCCACTGTCGACACTGAACGACTTGTCATGGACAGCCGTCAGCTGAGACGAATAATGACAGTGGCTGCCTTTCGTGCAGTACATATTACTGAGCATCAGGGCGAGCAAACGATATTTACCCCAGAAATCAGCGGCATAGATGCATCCGGACAGGCAACAGCTTCCTTGAAGGGTACGCTCAATAGAGCGAAGCGACAGCGACCCTCACATAGAGATGATTATAGCCCTCGTATAATGAGAATGCACGGGAAAACACGGGCCATCGCATCGTTAAACAAGCCAGAGCTAGCAGCCAGAGTAGTCGATGCCAACCATCATAAACAAGAACTCACGAGTGAAGCGGCCTGGAGCAAGGAATTGAATAATGCCATAAATGAATCCCTCAGAGCAACAGCCCGAGAGCATCTCGTCAATAGAGACAACACCGCTGGCCGCCTTCTCACTAGCGCGTGTTACGGCTACATAAGTGCCGCAACAGCAGTATCGCATATCAATCCAGAAACAACCCACAGGCGGACCGCTAGTGGTGTATATACCCGCTGCTGTCGCAGTAACCGAGGCGCTCGTAAGCTCATACACGGGCAGAAATATGCTCCCTGAACGCCGCTAGTCACTCACACCCGCCGGGGCCGAACAGTGGGACCGCTACCTGGCTACTGTCGCCCTCACACGATGCATGCCTTTGATAAAAGTGCGAAAATAGCTGGCAGCGACAAAATCAGCCAAATATCCGCGGCTCGCGCTCGCCATGCGGCACTTGCGCTGGGCTATCTGGCACTTGTCGCGAAGGGAATTTCCGGCGCGGCATAGTAGAAACGCCCGCCTTTTGTGGCGGCTGTGGCGCCCTCTGCTCACCTTGCGGCCTATCGCCGCCTGGTTTTTTGCCGCCTCCACCAACTTCATTTACCACTGGTATCACTATCGGTGTTCGCCTGGTTTGGTCATACAAAATATGAGTAATTTCATCGCGTAATTCCTTCTTGAACGCGTCCATATCGACTTTTTTACCCGCTAGACCTCTCGCAGCCTTCTGCTTGAGATATTGGCGAATCATATTCATCAACTCTTCAGAGTCACGCATATAAATAAAGCCGCGGCTGATGATATCTGGACTCGTGAGTAGCCGTCCAGTGCCCCGTTGAATGGTGAGCACTACAATGAACATGCCCTCTTGACTCATGTGTATACGGTCTTTCAATACTACTTCGCTGACAACTGCCCCGCTGTCATCATACATAACACCGCCTACAGGAATCCGTCCTACTTTCTGCGCACCATCTGGTGTAATTTCTACAACATCACCAGCATCACAGACAAAAATGTTATCTCGCGGTATGCCATTTTCTTTTTCTGCTAGGCGTGCGTTGTGCACCAGCATGTGGAACTCGCCGTGGTTTGGTATGTAATATTTTGGATTGAGCGCATTGATAAGCTTTACATGGTCTTCATAATAGCCGTGGCCTGAGAGGTGTAGCCGACCAACACCCGTGAGGTGCGTTTTACGGTCTTGTAGTACTTCGCCGCCTTCACGCATGAGGCCATCGACGGTACGAACCACATATTTTTCATTGCCTGGCACAACACTCGAGCTAAAGACAATGACATCGTTGGCTTTTACCTTCAGAAATTTGTGAGCGCCAGAAGCCATGCGGTTCAGCACTGCGTTAAACTCACCCTGCGATCCAGTACATACCACAGTCACTTTGTTATCTGGTAATTTTACGATATCTTCCATCTTTACCACGACATCTTTCGGAATCTTGATAACTCCAGACCGCAATGCTACCTCGAGGTTCTGGATGATACTATAGCCCGAAAACGCCACCTTGCGATCGTGTTTCTTAGCCTCTTCAAGAATCAGCTGCATACGGTGGAGCATACTCGAAAAGCTGCTGATAATGATACGGCTCTGGCTGTACATATCCATAATTTCACCGATACTGTGCTGGATGTCATGTTCGCTATGTTCAAGGTTGCTACCCTCGCTCTCACAGTTGGTACTTTCGTTCAAGAACACCAATATGCCTTCTTTGGTAGCGATCTCGGTCATGCGATCCATATCGAATTTCTTACCATCAACAGGGTCGTCCTCAAACCGCCAGTCACCACTACACAGCACTACACCAAGCGGCGTACGAATAACGACCGCCGTTGCATCTGGAATGGAATGGTTCACGCGAACGAGTTCAACGCTAAAGCTGTCGCCCAATTGTACTTGCTCGTGCATTTCGGGGTCCAGTATGTGATAATCTGGCTCATAGCTGCCGTCGCTCTCTTCCATATTGCGCTGCAGCATACCCACGGTGAATTTACTGCCGTACACTGGTGCAGGAATTTTCGGTACAAGATGGCGAAATGCGCCGATATGGTCGAGGTGTCCGTGAGTGAACACATGTCCGCGAATTTTGTGCTTGTTTTCTTCGAGCCAAGCAACATCTGGCGTGATGTAGTTGATGCCCGGATAGTCACCGCCTGGAAATAAAAAGCCCATATCGACAACAACGATGTCATTATCGTACTCAAACGCCGTCATATTTTTACCAATACCCATTTCACCTACACCACCGATTGGAATAATTTTTAGGGTTGGACGAGGTGTTCGATTGCCCTTTGGCTGGTCTTTGATGCTAAATTGCTTGCCACCATAGCCGTTATATACTGATTTGTTGACTGGCACATTGATGACATGCTGGCTCGATTTTAGCTGCACAGTCTCAGAAGTTCGCCGTTGTGCTCGAAACACTTCACCTTTTCTGGTGGTCGTTGCGTTCAGCACGGTGTTGTTTGATTTTTTAGGTTGGTGCGGCCGTTTATTGGCATCGTCTGCCTGCGGCTTCGCGAGTCGTCGTTGACCCATAATGTATTGTTTCTCCTTTGTTTATTACAATAAAATTGCTTAGTTACAATATAAATACAAGAGGAGGAGCTGATGCAGATTAGTTTAGGAATCAATTCCTCTAGTAAGTGTTGTTAGTATAGCAAAGGCCCGCATTGAAGTCAATGAACCTAGACAATAATTCGTGTTAATTTGCTCTCTTTACCGCCTCAGCCGCCTGCAAAAAATCATCAATCAATACCTGGCGCATGGAGCCATTGTACAAAGCGGCGGCTGGATGATAGAGGGGGATGACCAAAAATTCATATTCATGATATCGCACTTTTCGCGCATGACCATGGTCTCGAGATATGCGTAAATCTGGAATAAACGCCGCACCGCTATGCCGGCCGAGTGTAATGACTGCACTGGGGCGAATAATCTCTAGTTGGCGCATAAGATACGGCCAGAATTCTCGTTTTTCCTCGAGTTCAGGGTCGCGATTGTTCGGTGGACGGTATTTGACGATGTTAGTGATATAGACATCGCTCCGCACCAATCCTGCTTGCTCTAGCATCTCATTCAAAAACTTCCCTGCCGCACCAACAAATGGCAGCCCTTGCTCATCTTCTTTCTGTCCTGGCGCTTCACCGATGAACACGATATCAGCATCTGGATTGCCATCACCCATGACTAGCTGTGTTGCGCTAGCCGCCAGTTCTGGGCAGACATTTTTCTCGAGAATCGTTGCCTTTAAAGCGTCGAGTTGATCTTGCTTAGTCATAATTTCATTGTACTAGATAAAAACTAGTATACAAAACCACAAAGCATAAGCTATACTAAGCTATATATGGCTAAAATATCTTTTTACGACACAACAGAGGTTGATCAGCAGCAATTGGTGGCTGCACTCGCCTCAACCGACCATGCATGGGAATTCCGTGAAGGTCCAGTAGCAATCGATAACATCGACCCCGAGGCTGAAATCCTTTCAGTGTTTGTTGGCGACCAAATTACTCGAGAAGTAATGCAAGCAATGCCGAACCTCAAGCTCATCGCCTGCCGTTCGACTGGCTATGACAACATCGACCTCCATGCCGCGCGCGATCATGGTGTCACTGTTGTCAATGTTCCATCATATGGCGACGAAACAGTAGCCGAATACAGCATCACTCTCATATTGCTGCTTTCTCGCTCAATTCCACAAACCCTCAATGTAGTAGCACACGACAAACTCGACCCTGCCGAAACAACTGGGTTTGACCTGCAAGGGAAAACTGTCGGTATTTTAGGTACAGGACGCATTGGTCAACGCATGGCTCGCCTCTGTCACGCATTTGGCATGAAGGTGGTGGCTTTTGACCCACACCCAAATGAAGATCTCATTCGAGACATCGATGCCCACTATTGCTCACTCGACGAGCTAGCTGCTATGAGCGATGTCATTTCGCTCCACATGCCGTACCTGCCAAGTACCCATCACACCGTGAACAAAGATTTTATCACCAAGCTGAAGCCTGGTGCAATTATCATCAACACTGGTCGAGGTGAGCTCATCGATACCGAAGCGCTGCTGGACGGTTTGCTTTCGGGGAAAGTCGGTGGTGCCGGGCTCGATGTTATCGAAAACGAATCATTGATGCAGCTTGAAACGCAGATTCAAGTATACGAAGAAGAATACCAAGAAAAACTCGCTTTCCTCGGTAAATTGCATGTTCTACGATCGCTGCCAAATGTTATCATTACACCACACAACGCGTATAATACCGTTGAGGCCAGGGGTCGCATCAACCAAACTACCGCTGATAATATCATCAACTTTTGGTATGGCAACATACCAAATGAAGTCACTATTAAGGAGTAACCATATCATGAATGAACCAACTAAAGGCATCCTTGTGCTTATTCGTCACGCCGAAAGTGAGTGGAATGCGCTCGGTAAATGGACTGGTGTTACCGATGTACACCTCAGTGAAACAGGCTACAAACAGGCTGAGATATTTGGCGATACTATCACAGATATTCGTTTCGATGAAGCATTTTGCTCGGAACAAACTCGAGCATTCGAAACGCTACAAGGTATTCTCAAAGCTTCAGACCAACAAGATATATTAGTTACTCGGAATGGCGCTATCAACGAGCGCGACTACGGCGACTATACTGGCATGAATAAGTTTGAAGTTCGTGACGAAATTGGCGAAGAAGCGTTCAACGCCATTCGCCGCGGCTGGGACACACCGATTCCCCATGGTGAGACGCTGAAAGATGTATACAGTCGCTCGGTGCCTTACTTTAAAGAAGTCATTTTACCAAAACTGCAGCGGGGTGAAAATATTCTTATCGTAGCCCACGGCAATTCGCTTCGCTCACTCATTAAGCATCTTGAAAATGTTTCCGACGACGGCGTTGCTGGTTTAGAAATGGATTTCGGCAAGTTCGTCATCTATCAGTTCGATGAGAATGGTCAGATTGTCAATCGCGAAGAACGACAAGCAGCCGTATAACAACCTCTTCGAGACCAATCAAAACCCCCGTCATGCTAACGGGGGTTTTCTTTTTCCTGAGAGCGCTTATTGCGCTTCTTTGATGCTCAGGCTCAACCGACCTCGCTCATCAATGCCAGTCAATTTCACTTTGACGATTTGACCTTCTTTCAGAACATCGGTGACATTTGCAACGCGTTCGTTTGATAGCTGCGAGATATGCACCATGCCATCGGTACCAGGCAAGATGTTCACAAACGCACCAAAATCTTTAATGCTCACAACCTTACCCTCGTATATACGACCAACCTCTGGCTCTTCAGTGAGACTCCTGATCCAGGCAATAGCTTTTTCAATAGACTCACCGTCTGGGCTCGCAACCGTAATGAGTCCATCATCCTTGATATCGATTTCGGCACCCGTTTCGCTGGTGATTTTATTGATCACCTCACCGCCCTTGCCGATAACCGCGCCGATTTTCTCTGGGTTGATCTTGATCTTCTCAATTCGTGGTGCGTATGGACTAAGACCAGTTCGTGGTGCAGCAAGTGTCGTCAGCATATGTTGTAAAATATGTGCTCGCCCGCTCTTCGCACCGCTAATCGCTTGCTTCAAGATAGCAACTGGCAAGCCATGCAGCTTCATATCCATCTGGATGGCGGTGATACCCTGCTCGGTACCCGTGACCTTGAAGTCCATATCGCCCGCAAAATCTTCGGCATCGGCAATATCACTCAGAATATACGGCGTGTCGCCATCCATCATCAGCCCCATGGCGATGCCAGAAACTGGTCGCTTCAGCGGTACGCCCGCGTCCATCAATGCCAAACAACTCGAACAAGTTGCCGCCATCGATGTCGAGCCATTTTGACTCATGATCTCAGTGACACTGCGAATAGCATACGGAAACTCTTCCTCAGTTGGCAACACAGGAATGAGGGCTCGTTCAGCCAAGTAGCCATGTCCGATCTCACGGCGACCTGGGCTGCCAAGGCGGCGAACTTCACCAACGGTATACCCTGGCGCATTGTAGTGGTGCATATAACGGCGCTCGCCGTCATTCACTTCCATGGTGTCCACTAGCTGTGCATAGCTGAGTGGTGCCAGCGTGACAATATTCATACCTTGAGTCACCCCACGAGTAAAGATACTCGAGCCGTGCGTTCGTGGCAACACGCCAACCTCCGAGCTCAGCACGCGAACTTCATCAAGCTTACGACCATCTGGACGCAATTGTTCCTCGATAATACCTCGACGAACATCTTTATGAAGCGCCATCGTAAACGCCTCATCGTACTCGTCGTACAGTTTTTCGTATTCCTCTTCGCCCATCTTCTCACGAAATTCTGCGTGAAAGGCCCAACGAAGTTCATTGACCATTTCATTGCGTTCTGGATACGGCGCACGGAGTTTCTCACCAAGTTTATCGGCAATCCAGCCATCTACTTCAGCCTGAACTGCCTCATTTGGGAGAACCAGCTCATATTCCTGGGCTGCTGGCTGCACTTTTTCTGCGAGCTCTCGTTGCAAAGCAATTGCTGGCTGATAGGCCTTGAACGCCCATTCTAATGCTTCGCCGATTACTTCCTCAGAGACTTCATTCGCACCAGCTTCAACCATGGTCACACCCGTTTCAATACCAGCAACCACGATGTCGAGATCGCTCGCGGCGCGCTCTTCTGGGGTAAGAAAGGCTTTAAACTCACCATTTACTCGACCTACACGGATACCCGCAACTGGACCATCAAATGGCGTACCAGTGAGCATCAGCGCCGCACTGGCAGCAATCATGCCAACACTATCTGGACGGAAGTTCGGATCCATCGACAGCACGCTTGCCACCACCTGCACTTCTTGGCGGTAGCCTTTTGGAAACAGTGGACGGATCGGACGGTCGATGAGACGGCCAATCAGAATCGCTTCATCGCTTGGACGACCCTCTCGTTTGATAAACCGGCTGCCACTGATCTTTCCCGCTGCATAAAATTTTTCTTCATAGTCGATACTCAGTGGAAAATAGTCCAGCTGAATAGGTCGCGACCCAACTTGTGCCGTACCAAGCACTACCGTATCGCCATAAGTGACCAGCACGCTAGCAGTCGAGCGAAAACCGACACGGTTGACCTCGAGCGTCAGTGGCTTTCCACAAAAATCCGTGGTAACAGAAAAAATCTCTTTACCATGAGGGTTAATAATAGACATAGTTGTCCTCCATTTCTTGACGGAAAGTAACAGGTATGAACTGTTCAGTGACAACTCATATCTATCACCATCCGCGTTACATTTACTTGGCTTATTATAGCACAAAAATGATACACTAGATATATGCTCACGCTTAAACAGTCGCAAAAATTTCCATGGCAGCTTATTGTGCTTGCCGTAGCTGTTCTCCTCCTTGCAGGTGGAATCTACATGCTGGCTTCAACCTCGAGCCCATTTATTGCGCGACAATTCACCGACCCAGCCAACAATGCCACGACAAAGCTGATAGAAGAAACGAAAGATACTATCAATGAAAATAGGCTCTACATCCCTAAGATCGATATCAATCTGCCCTACGCCGCGGGCGATGAAAATACTATGCTAAAAGGGGCTTGGTGGCGAAAGCCAGAAAATGGCAATCCAAAAGACGGCGGTAATTTCGTGTTATCGGCTCATCGTTTTGTCATGGGCTGGACACCAGGCGAAACCGTCAAGCGATCGCCGTTCTATAACATCGACAAACTCGCTATTGGCGATGAAATTACCATTGATTATCAAAAAGAGCGATTTGTGTTCGTGATAGAAAAAACTTACTCGGTAAAACCCGACGCAGTTGAAATCGAAAATCGCACTGACGACACTCGCCTGACGCTCTACTCGTGCACTCTTGGCGGCGCAAGCGATGGCCGCGATGTCATCATCGCCAAGCTACGCGCAACTGATTGAACTCAGTAAAACTTCTATCGCTTGATACGAAAACTCCAAGCTATCAGTCCCACCGCTCCTACTGCCAAGAATGAGCCGAAAATCATTACGCTCAAAAGGCTGGAACCAGTAGCTGCAAGGGTATCTGTTTGGGCACTTGCTGAATTCGCAAGCACACCGATAAAAATTGGATCGACAATAATGCCGTTCGCCGATCCATCCTCATCTAGCGCCCCTCCATCAACTAATGTATAGGATATGATTGTTTTATTGTGTTGATTGGCTATGGTCACCTGGTTCGTGATATCAACTGCGTTCACACCATTGCTTGTCGTCTTGTAAACACGAAGATTTTGAGTAGCGAACTGCGAGGCAAGAGTGAGAGTAACAGTGGTCTCTCCTCCATTTTCCGTACAATTCACACTAAAGCTAACTCCGCCCAATATATCAACACCTGCTGGCTCAATAATCTTATTCGACCCGAGAGTGGTAATGCTCGAAGCAGATAGCTCATGACAATTTGGAGATGCAACACTCAAGCTAGCGTTTGCGATAGATGTATCTATGCTGGTAGTGGCTTTATTATTCTCTGGAATAGTACTGAGAGGTACAATAGTAGTAGTAATAGCATCTTCAGTAAGGCTACCCTTGTAAATAGACCCATCCTGAGCTACTATCAATGCTCCTCTGCCGTCAGCTAAACTAGTTATGCCTCTAAAACCTTGTCCAACAGCATCAACCCCTTCGCCCCATGTTATTCCGAAATCAGTACTAGTAAATATGTACCCTGTTTCATCCGTAGCCATCACCGTTGCGCCATCGGCAGATATGGTTATTGCCTGCCATGGGTTACTAGATTCCCTTATGGCAGCGTCCTGTTCAGTCCAAGTTGTGCCGGCATTACCGCTGGTTACAATAGATGTTTCGTAAGTATTTACATTCCTCACCACTGCCGCCAGTTTAGTTCCATCCGCAGAACTGGCGATAGATATCCATTCATAATTTTCGAAGCCACTTTGCTGATGCCAAGTAGCTCCGGAGTCGGTACTGGTGTATATAACATATTCACCATCGTCGTCACTCCCCCCTAGCACGAGTCTTACGCCATCGCCAGAGCTAGCGATGGTGCTCCAAGAATGATCCGTAGGAACTGTATATTCACTCCAAGCAGCACCTGAATCGGTACTACTATAGACAGTTGTGTCTGTCACGAACATCAGTTTTGTACCATCGGCAGAGCTAGCCAGAGAGCGGACTGCTTCTGTGGCAGTCAATCGCCAAGTCCAGGTGGTGCCAGAGTCAGTACTGGTGTAGATAGAGTTGCTCGCCATCGCAGCGAGCTTCACGCCATCGGCAGAACTGGCAATCAGCCACCAAGATGGAATAACCGGTACTGTCTGCTTAGTCCATGTTGTACCTGAGTTAACACTAGTAAAGATAGAATTACCGTCCACTGCAGCCGTCAATTTCGTACCATCGGCGGAGCTAGTAACCAGTATAGTTGCATAATTCTCATGCGTAAAACTCTCGACCCAAGTGACACCAGAGTCGGTGCTGGTGTAGATAGAAGAGGTATCGGTACCAATATCGAGTGTCGCCGCTACAAGCTTCGTTCCGTCAGATGAGCCAGCCATAGCCTGTATCGAGTGGCCTAGCGCGGACTGTGCGGTCCAAGTGGTGCCGGAGTCGACACTGGTGTAAATAGATCCGCCCTGGGTCGCAGCCACCAGTTTAGTGCCATCGGCAGAGCTAATGATTGATCGCCACTGTTGACTACCGAGAGAGTTTCGCTCGGTCCATGTCACACCAGAGTCAGCGCTAGTGTAGATGAAGCCGCTAGAGTTAGTGGCTGCCAGCTTAGTACCATTCGCAGAGCTAGCAACGGACCGCCATAGCCGGCTACCAGCAGAAGATCGCTCCGTCCAGGTAGCTCCAGAATCGGTACTGGTGTAGATATACCTACCCCAATCCGCAGCCACCAGTTTTGCGCCATCAGCAGAACTGGCAACTGACTGCCATGACCGAATACCGGCAGAGACTCGTTCAATCCATGTCTCGCCAAAGTCACTACTGGTGTAGATAAGCCCGCCCTGGGTCGCAGCCACCAGTTTTGCGCCATCAGCAGAACTGGCAGCAGCCGTCCAACCTTTGTTTCCGAGAGTAGTATGTTCGGTCCAGGTAGCTCCAGAATCGGTACTGGTATACAGAAAACCATACAGCGTTCCTGCCACTATGACCGTCCCGTCATCAGAGCTGGCAATCGAATACCACGGCATAGGACTGCCTGGCACACGAACCTCTGGTAGAGGCGACCATTGCCATTGCCCGCCCGCAGCAGTAGCCATGTGACTAAAGAAGCTAAGCACTATCGCTAAAGACATCAATACAACTGCACCTCTTTTCAGATATCTATTCAGCACGACCTTCTCCCTCTCTAATGTCTACTTATGCCTATACTATAGCATGGAAGAGTATGCGTGCGAAACAGCAATACTCCTGCTGATTCGCAGGAGTATTGCTTGTGTGCAGAGTCTACTTACTTGCGTAGACCGAGTGTGTCGAGCACTGCTTTGTAGGCATCAAAATCGGTCCGCTCGAGGTATTTAAGTAGACGCTTACGCTTGCCTACCATCTGTACCAAGCCGCGACGAGCCATAAAGTCATGCTTATTGACCTTAAGATGCTCTGTAACCTCTTTAATACGAGCCGTCAAAATCGATACTTGCGCCTGTGGGCTGCCGACATCGTTTTTGCTGACCTGAGTCAAAGCAATCGCTTTTTGCTTGTTATCTTTAGTTATCATAGCTTATCTACTGTATCAGAGAATCCGTGATATTTCAAGACTTGACTGATACTATGCAATAAACCAGAATAAAGACATCATGGATACCCAGTCACCCCCCCCTGCGGTGAGCGTCATTGTTCCCGTATACAATGCCGCTCTTTATCTCCACCAATGCCTTACTAGCCTCAACAAACAAACGCTCAAAAATATTGAGATTATCTTAGTGAATGACGGCTCGACTGACAATTCCGCAACACTATGCGACGAATTCGCACAAAACAACCCTCACACAACCGTCATTCACCAAGGCAATAAAGGCCAAACAGCCGCTCGCATCGCAGGCTTGTTGCGCTCAAAAGGTGACTATATTCATTTTGTCGACAGCGACGACTGGTTGGATAGCACCATGGAAGAGACAATGTACCAGGCCGCTGTTGCTAATGATGCCGATATCGTCACCTGCGATACGGTATTTCACAAAGGCCATAAAGAAATGGTTGCTCGTCAAGCGTTTGCTACTGGGACTTACACCAAACAATAACTTGTTTCAACCATATACCCCCGTATGATTTATAGTGGGAAGCGGTTTTTTTACTTTGGTATTTATGCCGCTATGTGGAACAAGCTCTTTCGACGCGATATCGTTTTGCCCAATATCATATCGATAGACCCCGCAATACAAGTTGGCGAAGATGGGCTAACGACTTATGCATCATTTTTAGATGCCTCGACAGTTGTCGTTCTAAAAGACACGCTGTATCATTATCGCGACGACAATGCCACTTCTCTCACTCGTTCATATCGCTATGAGCAATTCGATAGCGCACTGTTGCTCATTGCTTCTTTGCGACGCATTGCTAGCCAACATCAAGATACCTACGACCTCAACCCTCAAATTGACATCTACCTCTTATATAATATATGGTCCATCATGCTCGAAGAGTTTTACTACAAGACAAAACGGCCCTATCGCCACCGATATCAATACCTGAACCGTATCGTTACTCACCCAACCGTTCAGAAAGCATGTGATAGCGTGCTGCAACAAGATGTCTTGGGATCAGAGCAAACCAAATTCTTTCGATTATTTGCCCCAGGCCGCTTTCATACTCTACTTGGTGCTACGGTGAGAAATAGTATCGATCGACGAATCAATCATTATACTCGGTCAACTATATACGGTAGTAAGCCACTCATGGCCTCTGCTAGACTCATATCAAAAGCGAAGAATCTCGCCCAACCATCGCATGCACGAGTTAGATAAGTAGAGAAAACGAATAATCCTTCGTTTCACCAGGCACCAACAACTCTTGCTCTGGCGGCGTAGCGTGATCGAAAAAACTATTGCCATTCAAGGTCGGCTCTACGCATACGAAACGACTCGGCTCTTCGCTCCAGAGTACAACCGTCTTGAGATTTTCGCTGGTCATGCGTACTGTCCGATGCCCTAGCCCGATGGTATGAGTCGAAGTATCGGTCGCAATATATTCCGACCCAGCCAAGTTATCGATACAATAGCGTTGCTCATCAAACCGCACTTCGTTTACCCCTTCTGGTACCACAAAATACGGGTGAAACCCTGGAGCCAGCCATAAGGCATTTTCGCCATTATTATGACATGCCAGTTTCATCGTTAAATGGTCTTCAGCTAATGCGTACTCCAGCTCGCAATCAAGTCCAGCATAACGGCCCTCTCCGACCAAATACTTCAGTCGCATTTTATCTTCTTCTACAAGAGCTATCTGCCAATGTACCTTCCTGCCAAATCCATGCTGCTCCCACTGTCCGCTGGCATCTGGACCAAAATTCGGCACACACACATGAGTAGCGCGCCGTTTGCCGCGTATTTCAGCGGCAAATAGAATAGGTTCGCCATGCATACTGTACTCTTCTATATATCCACCATTTGGGTCGATGACCAGTTTCGCATTGCCAGATTGTAGCGTTACCCTATTCATTTAGCTATCTATCCCCAATTCTTGTAGTGTTAGCGCCTGCCCGACCGACCAGTCCGCTATATCTGTCCGCCGCAGTTCCTGACAATATGCCCCCGTGCCCAGGGCTTTGCCAATGTCTTCTGCCAGAGTGCGGATATAGGTACCGCTACTCACATGGGTTTTTATTCTCAACAAAGGATAGTCGTATTCCACCAGCTCTAGGCTATAAATCGTCACCAAGCGGCTCGGCATGACAACTTCTTCCCCTTTTCGCGCCAATGCGTACGCCCGTTGGCCGTTAATCTTAATCGCCGAATACGCTGGCGGCGTCTGTTCCACCTCCCCCACAAACCGCCTCAGCACCGCCTCCACCTCTGTTTTGCGCCGGGCCTGGCCCGGCGCACCCGCACCGCTGCTTGAGGCCAGGCCTGGAGCAACTTGAGCACTCAGAGTTTCGGTGATTTCGCCCTCTGGGTCGCCTGTTGAACTTGTTTGACCCAGCCGAATCGTTGCTTCATACACTTTATCCAGTTTGCTATAGCTGCCGGCATTTTTACATTCTTTTCCAGTCACCAGTATCATGAGGCCCGTCGCAAACGGATCGAGCGTGCCAGTATGCCCTACCTTCGCTTTTTTACCCAATTGCTGCGACAACACCCGTCGCACCCTCGCCACCACACCAAAACTGGTCATGCCAGCAGGCTTATCAATAAGAACTATACTATCAGACTCAATCTGCACCATAGTGGTTATTATACTCTACTGCTGTCCAGGAATCTGAAACTGGCTTGGGTCGGCTGGCGCTGTCACTGGAGCTGACGGATTAAGCCCTAGTGGCGGAGCCATGATATCTTCAAGACGAGGCTCAGGAGCTACGCCATCTGCCATAGGAGCTGGAGCTGGTTCGGTGCCCACAGGGAAGCCTGGCATGCCTGGAATATCTGGCATCGCTGGCATACCTGGAAGTGGCGGTAATTGCGAGAAATCAGCCGGCATAGATGGCAACGGTGGCAGCCCGCCAAAGTCTGGAACTGCTGGCATGCTTGTTGCTGGAAGTGGTGCTTGAAGCGCCGCTTCAACAGCAGCCTGTGCCTCGTCGACTTGCGGTACATTCGACGGAGGAGCAATACCCCCAAGCGGTGGCAGCTCTGGAAACTGTGGCAATACTCCACTGTTTACAGGCTCGGGTACAATTTCTGCTGGTGGCGAAATTGGCTGCAAATCAGGCGCCTTACTCAGTGATTCATCACCTTGCGCACCAACCAGTGGCTCAACAAACGGATCAACACTCGGTGGCTCACCAGTATCTGGTTGCTGGGCTGCCGTGAACGGGCTAGCCAGAGCTGACGCTGGCGGGTTGCCAACAAATTGCATCGGCTGCCCATGGCTCATAATGACTTTGTTGCGATCGGCTTCAAGCTCTCGTCGCTTATCTTCGGCCGCTTGTTCACTCGTAGCGTTCAGCGTACCGCCAAGCGTTGGCTCATCGATGACAGGTGGTGGCAATGATACTTCAGGCGCATTCGGAACTGGACCGATTGCGTCTTCCTCATCTACACTAGACTCTAGCACACTATTTGACAACTCTTCAGTCGGTACTTCCTCGACAACCGTAGTCATCTCCTGACTTTCTTTCTCCGATATACTTTCAGCCAATTCCTGCTCGGCTTTTCGTGTCGCTGCCTCCTGGTTCTCACTGGCTTTTCGCTCGGCTACTTCATCGACATCGCCTCGTTTCGTATGGGAAATAGCCATAGAACCATCGGCCGCCTGCTTATCAACTACTGGCTCCTCCGGTTGTTCTTCCTCTTTCGGCTCTCGTTTGATCTTTGCTTTCGTATCATTCTCGAGCATATCGTCTTTTTTGCTGATAGGCTCCTCGGCCTCATTCGCCTCTTCAAGCTTCGTGACGATAAGCTGCTGATTGGCACCAGCTGCCATCAATTGAGCGGCAACAGTCATTACCTCAGCCGTTGTGTGTTGATTGCTAAAGCGATCGGTTGCAGCCACAATACCTGTCAAAAATGCATTGGCAATTTGCTCATCAATCAAACTCTTGTCTGTCCGCAGATCTTGCGCCAAAATAGTCAGAACTTCGCTATAACTACTCGCCTCACCGTTATACCAATGAATCGAGCCGAGATCACTCTCTCGCTCAGTAATGCTAATAGTCGCCACTGTTGCATCGTGCATAATTTTGCCGTGGTCTTCGAGAGATTTATCGAGGTCGCTCGCCTCTTTTACACCAATAGCCAGAACCATTTCAACATTGTAGTCGCCTTGGCTAAATTCAAGATCTTGATCGGTAATGGTAGTCTTATAGGGAGTGATGAAAATCTTCACCATGTCGCCATCAACTTTATAGCGCAAATGATCGGCCTTCTCCTTATCGAGCGCGATGATAAAATCACGAAGGCTATCTACTGTCCCCTCAAAAGTGTCTTTCGGCTTCAAAAAATCAATCGCCGCAGGAATAGTCCCACTAAATACCGCTGTAGCGTGCTTTTCCAGCTTATCAAGCACCAAAGTAATGCCGAGTGCTGCCGCCAATTCGTCGACAGTCGGATTGGCATTTACGGTAATGAGAACATTGTCGACATCTTTCAGCCGATCAATTATGTGTTGTTTTGGGGTGGTGCTGGCCATCGCGTTTCCTGTTTTTGCTTGTTTTTGTATGTAGCGCTATTTCTCATCAAAAGTTTAGCATAAACATGAGCACCATGTCAAGCTATTTTTCTTGGGGTATTTACAGATAGGCAAAAATTCGCTATACTAGCCTCTAGATTTATTATAAATACCACTAACAGTTAAGGATACACGATGCCAATCATCAAGTCAGCTATCAAGCGAATGAAACAGACCGCCACACGGCGAGAGCGCAATATTGGTCTAAAAAAAGACATCAAGCTCGCAACCAAAGCGTTCATGGCTAACCCTACCGCCGAAACTCTCTCAAAAGCACAAAGCACCTACGATATTGCTGTAAAGAAAAATCTGTATAGCAAACAAACCGTTGCTCGCCGTAAAAGTGCCCTCCATAAATATGCCAAAGAAGCTGGTGTAAAGCTCGAAACCGCAAAGAAAGCTCCAGCAAAGGCAGCCGCAAAAACTGCTGAAAAGCCAGCGGCCAAGAAGCCAGCGGTAACTACAGCGAAAAAGCCAGTAGCAGCCAAAACACCCGCGAAAAAACCAGCCGCAAAAACTGCTTCAACAGCCAAAAAAGCTCCTGCAAAGAAATAACCGCGAGATTCTAGAAGCTAGATTTTAGATTCTAGCAGTAAACGCAAGAAAACATCCGTCACTAAAGGCGGATGTTTTTTATATTACATCATAAAACCCTAAACCTGGAGAACAGTTCTCTAGAACCCAAGAATTAGCCGTCAGAGCCTTCCAGTTTACTCCAAAACTCGCCCAAATCGCTTGCATAAATTTGTATTAAACCGCCGCCTTGCCGAGCAGCTCTTCTGGCAGTATTGCCGTGATCCCTCGCTATCTGGTTACGCTCCTCGGTTGTAGTGCCCTTCCTGAACGCATATTCACGCCCTTTATCGCTATATACACTAGTGGCAGTATCCTCATCCATGACCGTACCATATGTGAGCCCTAATTCATCTGCAACTGCTTGAGCACGAGCGAGTTTTTCGGCTGAATCCATCAGCAGTGTGGTTGGCTCTAAGGCTGGATGCATATCAAAAAATCGAAGTCCCACGCTGCCCATATCAGCATAGCTCCCTGTGGGCTGCTCCTCTGATGTGGGCCTATCGGCATCTGGGTTGGTGATTCTTTTTGGCAGTTGATTAGTCATCATGCATATTCCTTCATTAGGTTTATGCTTCCTATATTACTCTCTCTCTCTCGATTTGTCAAGTCTTTTTGACACTTTTGTGGTGTTTTAGCAAATCCTACCCCTGTTGCGCCTCTGACTGCTCTACTAAATACCACGGCAGATCGCGTCGTAAGCGCCGCGGGAGCACTTGCGCACTATAGCCCGACGCATTGGCAGGAGTAATATCACGCGATATCTTGCGCGCAAGACTCGGTGCTACCGTGACGCCATTCGGGTACACACGATGGCCAAGAAAATGAATACCTGAAGCCGCCTTCACGACACTATTGTTTGTGGAATGCACTTCCAGAAAAAGCTTGCGCGCCAAAAACTCCGCACACTGCCGCCCCATGCTACTCACTTGCTGTCTCGACGCTCCAAATAGCACAAAATCATCACCATAGCGTACGAAGCCATACGGCCGCACCTCGTGCCGCACAAAGCGGTCGAACTCATTCAGATAAATGTTTGCAAACAACTGACTAGTCAGATTGCCTATCGGCATACCAATATGTCTACCCCCCCCCCCCCATGTGACGAATAGCTCGACAATACTTGGTCAATCAGTCACAAAGCCGCCGTGTCCATCACTCGCCGCGCCAAGGCCTCGCGTAGCACCGCCTGATCTACACAATCAAAAAACTTGCGCACATCCGCCCGATATACCCAGCCACTCGCATAGCGCCCAGCAAGCGCTCGCGTGCGCCGAAGCGCACCATAAAGCCCCTTGCTAGGTCGGCATGACCACACATCGGGGTCAAACTGTGGTTCAAAAAGTGGCAGTAAGTAGTCATAGAGAAGCCGGTGCACCACTCTGTCACGCACTACCGCAACGCGAATATCTCGTCGTTTCTTCTCGTTGACAATTTTATGATCGTAAGAGCCATGACGGTACTCTCCCGTGTTCAGGTCATATGCCAGACGCAATAGCTCTATTTCGAGATTCCCTTCAAACACTGCTATCGCTTGGCTTGGCTTTTTTCTTCGTCGAAATGCGCGCCATGCACGCCATATATTTGTTACACTAGTGTCTATGGAAGAATTATCTGTCATTCAAACAACCTACGAAGTACATAAAAAGCTCGCAGAGCTCAACGCCACACTGAACCAAACGTACCGCCACACTCTCAGCGAACCAGCTGTGCGACGAGCCCAAGCCACGCTGCGACAACTCATCCTTGCCAAACACGCGCCAAAAACCATGAAAAAGCCGTACCTTTTACAGGCAGAGGCGGAAGCCGAGCTAACCGCACTGCTACTCCGCACCATGTTGGAATTGAAGCTCGCCAATGAGACCAACCTACTCAAGCTCCAAGCCAAACTGACAGAGGCCCGCCGCCAAATCGGCGGTTGGCGGAAATCATTGTAGGAGGGGCTCACCCCTCCGACTTGTCTTCGAAATAAATTCGTAGACAAGCCTCCTCCCCCTGAAGCTCGGCTAACACCTCGTGCTGACGCGCTATTTGTGTTCAACCTACCTACCCCCACCGAGAGCCGTCCATCGTTCTCGTTCCCGACATGGTTCCTGTCCATGATGGCCTTGCCATTGTCGTTCACATTCGAATACGGTACGCACAGGTCACCGAACGCGTCGGAGCGCTTTTCCTATGATGCGTTCATTCCCCTGCCTACGCATAGACAAGTTATCTTTTCTCTCAGGGCAGTCGTCTGCCCTCACACCATCAGGTCGTGGGGATAAAAGGTTCTCTGTGTGCCATCAGGCAAAGATATCTCCATGACATCTTCACCCACACAATGGCAACAACAGCCCAGGCACCGAAACCAAGCAACACACCCAGTCTGGATTACATACCTGCTGCTGTCTATTGTAGCACTGACCGCGCATTGGTGAAGTGCTTGAATTAAAATAACAGCTTTAGTATAATTGTCAGCAGAAGATGTGCGCGACACTGGATTGAGTCAGACACATCTTTTCTTTTTTGTAAGCATCACCGCCCGCACAATATTTATACAAGACTTTCGATCCGTAGTTTCTGAACCACCCTACGGAAAATATTTTTGTTTTAAAAAGAAAAGGAGAAAAAGGAAGGCAAAAAGCTAAAGATTTGACCCCAGCGAGAGCCGCCCATCGTACTCGCTCCCGACAAGGTACCCGGCCATGATGGCCCTGCCAACGGCGTTCACACTCGAACACGGTACGCACAGGCCACCGAACGCGCCGGAGCGCTCTTTCACCCCAATATCACGGCTAAAGGTCATGCTCCCTATAGCATTACCCTGCATGGCAATACCACGGGCACGAAGTGTTTTGAAGTAGACAATATTCTCTAGAGTACTGATAGACTTGAAGCCAAGTTCTGGCGTGTTGTCCTGTTTTCGCTTCAGTTCTGCACGCTGCTGCTCGACCGTACCGTATTGTAGGTTGTAGCCAGAAGGAATAATCATCAGCCGTACCGGCTCATCACCTTTGTTGCCAGACAGTTCCTCAGAAGTAAACTTACTGAGAAATGCATCCTCAGTATAGGTCGGATACGGTTGGCTCTCACCAAAGCCTACCGCTAGAGCCTTTAGCTGCTTATAGTCTGCTGCCACATTTGGCACTGCCACGAGATTTGGTCGACTACCCTTTTCTATCAATTCTTTTACCAGATAATCCGTCACGCCGTTCTGTCGCCACTCCGCCATTTTGCGCTCAAGCAGCCCTGCAAACGCCGCGTCAGTTATCACTTCTGCGTTGCCACGCAATTTAACAGCTGTATTCTGGTAGGTGTCATACGCTGCCCAGTTCTGCGCCTTCAGCTCCTCAGAAAGCATCTGTACCAGCTCGGTGTGGTCTCGTTCAGCATACGCCTTGCGCAACTCGACAAGTGGGTCTTCTTTGTTACCCTTGGTACTGTTTTCATGCAAATACCGTATGTCTGGGTTCGCCGCAAATTCTGTAATGCCAGCAGCTCTCTGACCTAGGCGAATCTCATCGCCCTTGCCACTTTTTGGAACATAAATTTGGGGCGATACCATATCATACCTACCACGGTCGATAGTAGTAACAACACCATTTTCGATATACTCGTAGTCGCCGTAATAGACATTGTCTTCCTCATATTTGTAGGCGTGTATACCGTTTTCATTGTCGGCGATGTAGCTCTCAGCGAGGGCAACACTAGTCCTGCTCATCAAATCTTCTCGGCCAACTCGTGCATAAACAGCTCGTTTCAAGCCATAAGCAACATTATCGAGATCGCTATCTAGTGTGTTGTCGGGGTTAACCACGGTGTGGTTGTAGCGGTTTTTAACAGAAACATGCGCCCCTTTGCGACTAATTTGTACCGACATGCTAGAGGTACCGTAGGGGTCATCACGAGTCGGGCGAAGACCAGCTATGTCATAACTATCAGAGCTCTCATCGTAACGACCGATGGTTTTGAGATAGGTCTTCCATTCGTCGCTGAGATTGTCCGCACTGAGCTGATCAGCTGGCAGCGTTTTGGCAACCTCGGCGTGTCGGAGCCAGAGAATGTGATACTCCTCCAGCCGCCCTACTGGGTTATTGAAAGTACAGATGTCTTCACCAGGGCGATAATCTTGCTTTTTATACGGCACAAACTCGCTAGTAAACTCGAACGGCCCAGTCAGTTCATACCCCACACTGCGAGCAAGTTCGTACGGGTCTTTAACTGGCTGCCTCTCGTAAGTCGGGCCGTCCTTATAGTGTTTCTCGAGCGTCGCCTGAATGTAAGCATGGTTGTCTTTGAGAAGCTGCAAGGCACCGTATTTATTAGGAATGATGCGTTTTAGCTCATCGGCAAAACCGGCCTGGTCCATAAAACCAGCCAGCAACTCCCTAGCAGCTCCGCCAGTGTAGCCACCGCCTTCCATTAGAGTGCCTTTCACGAACCGTTCGCCAAAACGCTTTTGCAGTATGCGCAGATTTTCCGTGGTGTTCTTTTTGCGCTCAGACTCTAGATCTTCGACATTGGCTTCTGGGGTTTTCGATAATTTACATTCCACCATAGCAGCAATAACGGCCGTACCACCCACATCAGCTGGGTTTGAAGGCCTGGACGATAATATATCTGGTGAGATGGAGGGATGTTTGTGCATATGTTTGTTTTTCGTATCCTACAATAAATATTAGCACACTGCTCATGTTTTGTCAAGTAAAACTACCTCACTCGCCCATATTGGTCATGCAATCGCACAATGTCATCCTCATCTGAAGGCCGATCTGCATCGGTATGTTGCCAAATCTCTGCCACAATGACAAACTCATCCTCCACTCCAACCAGTCGGTGCCGCTCGCCCTGTGCGAATTGCACTACCGCACCGGGATGTGCCTGTAGTAATGCGCCTTCATCGTCGGTCATGCTTTTGTGGTATGCGCCTCGCGTGAGAAAAGCCCATCGTTCAGCCCGTCGGTCATGATATTGCCAGCTTAAGCGTTCGTGAGGGCTGACAATCAAGATCTTTGGACTCAACTCGGCCTCCTCGACCCCTAGTCGCGCCTCTTCTAGCGTCAAGCCAGGGAAAAACTCTGCGATAAACGCATTCGCATCATCATTTTGCAGGCGTATAAATGCGCCCCACGGTTTATCGATAACGATTTCTACCGGTGTATACCCACCAGCACCAAGCTTTTCAACAATACTATTCGTCAACCGCTCTTTTGAAAGAACCTCGCCAGCGAACGACACTATATCGGCCTGTAACGAATTCATACTGCACCTCCTTTGACTGCTGCACTCACTGATTGCAGCGCATTTTCTATAGCAAGCCACGGTTCGGCTTTACCTGTTTTTACTCTACTATCTGCCTCCGATAACACCAAAACAATGTGCGAGAGCTTTTCTGGTGAAACAGTTGTAGCATACCGACTCAGTTGTCGAAGTGAATAAGGGTGAACTCCCAGCTCATGAGCAATGGTGTCGATGTCTCTGTCATTCCCCAGCACCAACCCTGCCAACTGTTGTGCTTGTGAGGCGAGCAAACCCATTGCCAAGTACCCATCTTGTTCGGCGCTAAGTCGAGTGATCGCTTCGTGCACCTGCTGGCCATCGCCCTGTAGCGCCGTCGCAAACAACTCAAAAATATTATCATGGTTCGATGGAGCTAACACGGCGCCTAGCGTATCAAGAGAAATAACATCAGAACTGCTGAGCTGTTTTATCACCGAAACCAATAGCTCTTGGTCGATAATCGCGCTCCTGTCATCGACCGTGCTCTGCCGTGTTGCACGGCGAATCATTTCGTCTATCAGTTCTGGCGAGAGTTTCACTTTTTGATCTTCGGCATAGCGCTGTAGCCATTGAGCCGCCTGCCGAGTATCTCTCTCTTTCATCGGCGCGCACTCGACTACCTTTGCTTTTTTTTGAAGCCATTTATAGGTTTTCGTCCGTTTATCTACCTTGGTCTCACTGAGCACCACTACGGTATCGTTAAATGGTGTATCGGTCGCCACATCATCCCACAAAAGGGTATTTTTACTGAGGTCATCGATGACGATCAACTGCTGCCCACCAAACAACGATTGCTCCCGTACTAGTTGCTGCCAAGTCTCGCGGCTCATCGTCTCGCCATCATAGTGCATAGCTGTGCTCTTAGCGTCCGCTTTCAAGCGCATTATCTCTTGCTGTTTCAAAAAAGTATTCTCACCAAACAATAGCACAATCATAATTCCCCCTTTGGTTGACATACTAGACAAATATGAGTGCCTCGACCAGCAACTTTTACCTTAGTGATAACTTCATCTGGGTGTCGATAGCAACTCTGCCCTTCACGACGAAAAACACGAGCAAATTGGAGGTAACTCCCTTTTCGTCCTTCGGCATCGACATAATTTTTATCGGTTGAGCCACCCTTATCGATACTAAGCTGTAAAATATGTACTATTTCAGTAAATAGTACTTTTAGTTGCACATCCGACAGATCCCGCACTCTGGTTTCTGGGTGAATATTGGCCGCCCATAGCGCCTCATCGGCATAGATATTCCCAACGCCAGCGATGACCGATTGGTCTAGTATCGCCGGCTTCACCATCGAGCCGGTGCGACGACGGATGCGCTGAACAAATTCTGCGGCTGTCGTTGTTTCCTCGAGTGGCTCTGGTCCCACTTTTTGAAAAAATGGTAATTGCTCTACTTCTGCCGTGGGCATAAGTTTTATCCAGCCAAATTTGCGTTGGTCGTTAAAATAAAGATGTGAACCATCAGTAAACTCAAGCAATACTCTGGTTGAACGGTCCGGCAACTCACCAATGAGGCTATCGTTTGGATGGCCACCAGCAAAACTCTGCATATCACTGGGTAGAGCTTCTGACCGAGCCACACTTCTCTGAGGAGACTGTGAAATCGACCCTAGGGAGATTTCAGCCGAACGCTCGATGGAAGTGCCGGGGGCACTTTCTGAGAAGAGTGTGCTCCGAGGAGAATGTGTGGCAAGGGAGGAGGCGAACGAAATAGTCCTGAATATTAACTGTCCGGTCATCTTCAAATGAATCACAAGCGAATAGTTCGTACTTAGGTCTATTATCAACACCTTCGCACGACGGCGCACCGCTACCACGCTCGCGCCATACAAAAAATGTTCAACCTGCTCGGGCGCGTTGGGAAAACTTTTCGGCGAATCAAACACCGTCACTCGCCGCACTACCCGGCCCAGCAACAACCGTGCCAAGCCTCGCCGGACTGTCTCTACCTCTGGCAGTTCAGGCATACTGAAACCACCTCCTTATTCCTACTCGTCATAGGTATAGTATATCAGCTATCTAAAATCGTAGCTGATTTTGCTGCGTCGTAAAGCCAACAAGGCCATTTGGCAATTGTCGCGAAAAGAGATTCATCACCTGGCTCAGATTTGCGCCGAAAGTACCAGGTGAGCCTTTACAGTCCGAGGTCCAAAAATGATTGTCGACCGTTTCACCGTTCAATATCTCAAATTCGTATACATTACCCGTTGCACAAATACCAAGAAGGCTTCTATCTTCCACTTGTGCTTGCTTGCCAGGCTTGGTCATCGCCGCCTTATTAAGCGCATTCACAAACTGCTCGTAGGCCTGAGTATTGTTGTCGAGAGACTCCTTGTGGTCAACTTTCTCGAGATACCCCGTATACACTCGATATTCCCTGCTCGATGGCGAGATGGTAAGACGATAGCTCTTGAAGTTCTCATTCGCGACAATTGGGCCGCGGATAGTCATACGAACGCTTCGATCAGCAGTAACGGTAAGGAGCCGTTCGTTGGCCGTTTCAGTAATGGTTTGTCCCTCTTTGTCACCTGTACCACTAGAGAACATGTACCGCCCGAGCGTAACGAGCCCCGCGATAAGCGCGACAACGACGACGATCAGGATGATAATGGGGAATACTTTCGATGAACTACTTCTATACATAAGTTCATTATATCACGAATGAGCTTACAAGTCAATACTTGCCAGAACATTATATAGCTGTCGTAATATACTGCCCTTGCTCTTGCAAGGCTCGTCTGAGTTTTGCGCCCAATGGAGCGGTGTTGGTGAACTTATAGTCTTTTACCTCGCCTAGGTGGTCATCGGTAGTATCAATGCGGAATAGTACTGTCGAAGATCGTTTGTCGCGACTATTGTGAATGCGACAGAAACCAGCCTGCTCGCATTGCTCCAGCGTATGATCGGTAATAGTTTCTTGTCTCGCAAGGTTGACCAGTCGCCAATGAAACGCCGAGCGAGTTTTGATGTCAATGCCAATTGATTTTTTACTTTCAGGGTCGGTCACTATCATATCTACCCCCATCGCATCTTGCACGCGACTGGTCATCTTCGCAACATACCCTTCGGCTTTCGCGCCGCGATAGACCGCTATTTCACGGCTCAGTCCATGAATAATTGCTTCGAGCTCTTTATCGGAAAACGGCTGCGTGTGCATTTTTCGACAAAATCGTTCGAGCTCTATCTTGAGACGGTCGTTAAAATCAGGAATATCCTTTTCGGGGAGCGATAGCACGAGCTCGACAAAGGTATCGTTAAAGTCAATCAGCTCGAACACTTTCGCCTGACGGTTGAGGTACCCGCCAAATTTTTTGGCAATGCTGCGTTGCGCTCGCACCGCACTAGGTGTTTGCACAATAAGCAGCGCCAATAAACTGACTGAATCGCCTCGCTGTTTCGCACGAAGTATTTTTGCCGCCTTTGTCGTTCGCGTGATAGCACCCTCGATGCCTTTGCCTTTGACTTGTTGCAGGGTCTGGTCGACTAACTTGCGAGCAGCTACATAGACAGAATCCGTCTCATATGCGGTCGGGTCGTATAACAGATTGCTTTTTTGCGGTCGGAAGACGCGCCATCTACCTATTTTCATATATTTTTTGTTTTCATTAGTTATTACACTTTTATAGTATCACAGATAGTGCAGAAAGTCAATAGACAACGACTGCTTGCCGGTACGCGTCTCTCGCGATATTCGTACGGACCATATCTACCGTCCAATACGCGGGGCCGCTCGCCATTGGGTCATTCACCCAAAAGCCTAACGGCGCGTTTGCATTCCCTTTTACCCCCGTCACGACTGTGGCATGGCTTGAAATGTTCATCTTGGCCGTACCGCCAGATGGCGTTTTCCAGGTCATGAATCCTGTATCTTTGGTAGCACCATACATAATGACCGGATGCCCCTCGTATATTTGCTTGGCAATCCATTCGGCTGAAATACCCCTCACAGCGGAAGCCGATCGACCACTGGCGATAGCCGCTTTAGCTGCTGGTGGCGCATCTGGTCCGGCAGATTGATATGCACCGCCATCTACCCGGCCAACAAACATTTCAGCTGGGTCGTCCCAGGTATACGGCTTTTTGCTGCGATCCATATCGCGAGGCTTGTACCCCATGGCGCGGACAAGTGTCATTTCGTCTCGCTGCACTCCATAAAAAGCCAGCGCCATTCGTAAAGAGGCCGCCACGCAAGTCGCTGTTTTTTGCTGCCTATAGTGCGGTACAGAGAGACGGCGCGTTTTGACCTCTGTTGTAAATCGAGTGCTGACAGCCGTCTGGCTCGGGAGGCCAAATGTAGTATTTTTTACACCAGCAGCCATGGTTGCTGTGACTGTGCGCTGAAACCCGAGGTCTTTCACGCCAACCGTAAGCGTATTTCCCGACCACGACATGCCCGTTATTGTACCAGACGACACCGAAAAGCGGCTTTCAGCACTGGCCTTATCGACCGGCTGGCTAAACGCGAATTTGATCTGCTGATGCTTTTGCGACAGTTCAGACCCTCCGCTCGGACTGCTAGCAGTCACGGGGCCAACAGTTCGAAACTCTTGGGTGATCGTTTTCGCTACAATACCACCCTCTTTGGTGCGAAACCCTTTTTCTATACTGTACGAATAGGTTTTGCCAGGCTCAACTTTGGTCGGGCGAAATTCATAGGTAGTATCGTTCTTCCAGGTGCCATCGCCCGCAAGTGAGAATTTCACCTTATCGCGACTGTCCTCGCTAATCGGCTTGCCGAACACAATCGCTGCGGTATCTTTGTCGGTAAAGCCACTCTGTTTCACCACCTGCGTGATAGATGGAGCCTTTGCCACGGTAAATTCTTTACTCAGCAGCAACTGTTTATTTTTGGTGTCATACACTTCTACTGCCACTTTTTTGCCTTGAGGAAGATAGTTTTTATAGCTCCAAGTATATGTCTGGTCATCACTCACCTGAGGCTCAAGCACAATATTTGGCTGAATCCGTAGCTCCAACTGCCGCAGCCCACGATTTTTACTGGTTAAGCTAATTTCTAACAACTGATCGGCTGGAATGATGCTACCAGTTTGGAGTGTTTCAAGCCCGCTCTTCATAAGACCTGGAGCAGATTCAGTTGTAAAACGAATACTCGGAACTTTTGTTTTACCTCTTGTGATGTGCGTTATTTCTGGAAATGAAATAGTGTATTCGGTGTCTACCAAAAAAGCAGCATCTGGCTGAAAAAGCAACGAATCGGTCTTGCCAAGTCCCTCTTCTATGCGCTGCCAAGTTCCAGAAATAGCCGGCTCAAATGTGATTGCATCGAGCGGTATTTCACCCACGGTAGGCGAAAGCGCTATCTCGATTGATTGGTCGACTGAATGCAGTCCCGTCTTTTTCATACTTGCGCCCACCGGTGTCACCATAGTGATTGTGACATAAGAACTCACTACCGCAAAAAGAGAAATGGCTATGATAAGCAAAACTCGTCTGAGCTTGGTACTACCTGTCGGCGCTGGCATGGTCTTTTGTGTATTCATTTTGTTTTTTATATAGATGCTATAGTATAGTATTTTAGCAAAACTATAGCGAGTGCACAAACTAAACTATACCATTCCCCAATTGTCTCCAATACTGATGTCGGCGTTCAGTTTTACGCCGATATCTGGCGCGATTGTCTCCATGGCTTGCTGCAACATACTCGCCACTTCTTCTGCTAATTCTTTCGGGCTCTCAACTAAAATTGAGTCATGGATCTGCAGTATCTGCTTTGGCCGCTTTGGTGACAATGACCACTTGCCGTATCGCTTATCTAGTTCATTTTCAATCCGAATCATCGCTTTTTTCATGAGATCTGCTTCAGTACCTTGAATCGGCATATTTGCCGCAGCCCTTTCAGCGCTGGTGCGCACCATAAAGTTGCTCGACTTCACATCTGGCGTTGGTCGCCGTCGACCATACAGCGTTTCAACAAAACCTTCCACATGAGCTTTTTTGATAGTGTCGTCAATATACTTTCGCACTGGCTGTCGAAGTGCGAAATATTCGTCAATAAAGGTTTTTGCTTCTTGAAAGCTCATGCCAGTCGCTGCCGACAAGCCATGCGGACTCATGCCGTATAGTACCCCGAAATTAATCACTTTCGCATGTCGTCGCTGGTCCTTCGTGACTTTTTCAAAGGGAATCTTATATACCTCACTGGCTGTTTTGGCGTGAATATCGATATCCGTATTGAAGTCATCTATCATCTGTTGGTCGCCCGCCAGCACCGCCGCCAATCGAAGCTCAAACTGACTGTAGTCTGCACTAATAAATACGCACCCTTCGGCCGGCACAAATGCCTCTCGAATGTGCCTGCCTACCTCAGATCGAACAGGAATATTTTGTAGATTAGGATTATTACTACTCAGCCTTCCCGTTGCAGCAATGCTTTGATCAAATGTTGTATGCAGCTTTGAGTTGGCATCGACTAGTTTCGGCAACGATTCAAGATAGGTGTTGCGGATTTTATCGAGCTCACGGAATTTTTCGATGTATTCGATAATGGGATGTTGGCCTCGCAGCTTATCGAGTTCTTTTTGACTGGTCGAAAAACCCATACGACCTCTTTTTATACCAGTCGTCGGCAATTGCAATTTGGTAAACAATACTTCACTCAGTTGCATAGGACTTGCCATATTAAACTCATATCCGACCATTGTATAAATAGCTTGTTCAACTGCATGCAACTCTATTTTGACTTTCTGATTCATCGCATCAAGCTTTGCAGTATCAAGCCGAATGCCTGCAAATTGCATTTTTGCCAGTATGCCGATGAGCGGAAAGTCAAGTGTTGTAGCGACAGTGAGCAGTGTAGGTTGTGTCTGCAGCTCTTCTTGTTGACGATCATAAATGCGCCAAATGTGCGCCAAGCGAGTGCCCGTATCGTCACCCTCATATCCTGTGATGTCTTGCTCTTGATGCGATCGCCGGAGCGGACTGAGCAGAAATTCCATTTGCCGTACTGAATACATCGTTTTCGGCAACGCAACGCCATCGGCAAGGAGCTGCATACACAATTGGTTGGCGTCAAAAGAAATAATTGGTACATGTTCGAGAAGTGTTGCGCATGTTTCGCTCTCTATCTCGTGCCATTCATCGCGAGAAGCTACGACCAATCGGTCGTTATCTACTGCCATCAGCACCTGTGGCTCCATGAGAAGACGAGTGAGTGTAGTATTGTTTACAACACTTTTTACAAGAGGGGCTACTTCAGGAGCCGCACCGCCACCACTAGTATGAAGTATTTTCGGCATCGACTTCAGTAGACTAGTAAATTCAAGTCTCGACAACAAGCTGCCCAACGCTTCGCCGTCAAGGTTGGTAACGACCGCCTCCTCCAAGTCGAGCTCTACCGGGGCATCATGCCAAATTTCCGCTACTTTTTTGCTCATATACGCCGAGTCTTTTCCGTCGATCAGCTTTTTTTGCAACCCAGATTTTACTTCATCGATATGCTCATACACGCCGTCAAGCGTACCGTATCGTTGCAATAACGCGACCGCTGTTTTCTCGCCCACTCCTGGAACGCCCGGTATATTGTCGCTCGAATCACCTTTCAATGCTTTCAAATCAAGAAATTGATCAATCCGTATACCATATTTTTCTTCAAAACTCTTTGGATCAAAAAGGTGAATGTCGCTGAAGCCTCTTTTGAGTGCATACATGTGAGTGGTTTCATTAACGCATTGAAGCATATCAAGGTCCGAACTAATGAGGCAGGTCTCAATATTTTGCTCTTCGGCTTGCCTGGCGAGACTGCCGATAATATCATCTGCCTCATAATCGTCAAGTTCGTACAGTGGCCAATGCAATGCGCGTAGAAGTTCTTGCAGTAGTGGTATTTGCGCATAAAAATCCGCCGGTGCTGGTTTACGACCCGCCTTATATTCCGGATATATTTCTCGGCGTTTGCGGATATTCGTTTTAGGCTTGTCCCAAGCAACCACCACAAAATCTGGCTGCAATTTCTTGATAAGCTCGATGCTCATGGCCGCAAACCCGTATACACCGCCCGTTGGTGTACCATCGGCCGCCGATAGTCCTGGCATAGCATAGTAGCCACGATAAAACACACTCTTGCCGTCGATGATTGCCAGTCTCTTCATAGGTTTATTGTACCACTAATGGCGACCCGTCGCTAAAGAGTAGTGAGTGACGCAATGGCTCGCTCAACGAATTGTTCAAAACCCGCATCGTTCATGAGCGCTATATCTGCTTGCTCACCAATAGCGCGAATATTAAAATCTGCATCACTATCGCCGCCATACATTTCTTTTTCCTCGCGGGCTCGAAATGCTTCTAGCGTGATGTCCGCCTCTGCATCACGGGCTCGATCAATCATCCGCTGATACCGAACTTCAATCGGTGCATCGATATACACCATCACTCCACCAGCGTTTTTGAGTGCTTTCATCTCACCTAAGGAGCGAATGCCAGTGATAACAAGTGGTCGTGGTTTATCGAGACCTTGTTCGACAAAATAGCCAGGGCCAAATCGCTCACGGCACTCCTGAGCTACTTCGCGAAGTACTGGGCGCTCAACTGAGCCTCGTTCACGCATAGCCACTTCGCGCACCAAGTCGCTCGTCGACACTTGAGTATAGCCATACTCATCGACCAATACCTGCGCCAAAGAGTCTTTACCACTGCCAAATGAGCCAGATACACCTATAAGTTCGGGGAGTTTCATGAATAGTATTGTACTATAGATAGTATGGTTAAACAAAAAGCACTCAGTATTGTGGCATTCGTCGGGTTGACTGGAAGCGGCAAAACGACTGCGTCTGCTTACTTGGCTCAGCTTGGCGCTCCTCGTATCACCGCATTGGATACCACGGAGATTGTCGACGAAATAACTCACATAGCAGAGGCTGGACAACGCCTGATTGTTATCGACGATATAGCTTCATGGGAGCAATATCGAGCCGTGAAACATGCGTTTCCTGGACGATTCACCGTTGTCGCACTCACCAGCCAAACAAATATTCGCCATCGTCGCCTCGGCAAACGACAGTCCGACGCACTCACCATACACCAGGCCGAAGAGCAAGACCGCGAAATATTAGCTGCCAGCCAAAAAGCTGAGCCTATCGCTGCGGCAGACCACACCATCATAAACGATGGCGCTATTGAAGACCTGCATGCAAACATCGACGAAATTGTCGCCACTGTTCGTGCGTGCACAGCGGGCAGATGGTGTTAATGGCTAGTCTTTGAAATACCTCTTATGACAGGTATTCGTACAGCTTTTTCGCGTCTTTATGCTTGCGAAGCTTTGTCAGAGCCTTGGCTTCAATTTGGCGGATTCGTTCACGAGTAACAGCAAACTCTTGTCCAACTTCTTCGAGGGTATGGCTTTTGCCGTTATCGAGGCCGAAGCGCATGCGAATAATTTTTTGTTCACGGTCGCTGAGGCTTGAGAGTACTTCTTGAACCTGTTCTTTCAGTAGTTGGTTCGAAGCAGACTCTTCAGGTGTTGCCGATTCATCATCTTCGATAAAATCGCCGAGCACGCTGTCCTCTTCCTCGCCATCACGACCAATGCCAGCATCAAGGCTTGAAATATCTTGCTTGATCTTGATGACATATTCGATCTTTTCTGGCTCCATCTCCAGCTCTTTGGCCAGTTCGTCGATGGTCGGCTCACGGTTGAGCTCTTGCGTCATGCGTCGTTGCGTGCGAAGCAGCTTGTTGATGGTTTCTACCATGTGAACAGGAATACGAATCGTTCGCGCTTGGTCGGCAATGGCTCGAGTTATTGCCTGGCGGATCCACCAAGTGGCATAGGTTGAAAATTTGAAACCGCGATCTGGGTCGAACTTTTCGACCGCTCGCAGCAAACCAGTATGACCTTCTTGAATGAGATCGAGAAAATCTAGACCACGACCACTATATCGCTTGGCGATACTGACGACTAAGCGCATATTCGCCTCAGCCATCTTATCTTTCGCCTTTTTGTCGCCTTGCACGACTCTCTGCGCCAGCTCTAATTCCTCATCGGCCGACAGAAGTGGAATTTTACCAATCTCACGAAGATGCAACCGTACTGAGTCGTCTGAAATATCATCGAGATATTGACCATTATTGAGTACATCTTCGGAAAGATCTTCCTCCTCTAGGTCATCAATATTCGGTTCGTCATCGTCAAACGAAGTTGGTAAAACAGTGTCATCACTTGGTGGTTGACTATTGTCTGGCACGCTGTGTCTCCTTTATTAGCACATTTAATTCTTCGCGAAGTTGTTTCGCAACAGCCTCATCACCTACGGACTCGGCATCTCTTAACTTTTCTACAAGTATGTCTTTTGTTTGCTTTTTTTGTTCATCTTCTAGGAGGCGGATCAGTCGAGTCAATTCTTGATAGCGATCGTTGTCGCTCAAGTCCCCGTATCGTGTATCGGCCCTTAACTGTACTATTTTTACATAGTTCTCGATAGATTTCAAGCCTTCGGGAACGATATTTATCTCTTGCGGACTTCGCTCAACTATCCAGTCCGCCAATAGCTGCCGCTCTTCACCCATGAGTAATGATCGGTCCATATACGCCAGCACATCTTTTGCTTGCGGTGTTATGATGGCAAGTGCCAACATGTCGTCTTGCTGTATTGCGTGACGATTCGGCATCTCGTCCGCATGTTGGGCCTTCACTTGCTTGAGGCTCGTAGGCTGTTCGGCCGCCATGCTCGCCTTACTATTGATAGCATCTAAAGAAGCGCCTGTCATAGCAGCGATTTTCCTGTAATAATGATCTCTCTCGACACTATCGGTAATTTTATTCACAAGCCCAAGCGCATCGGTGGTAAACTTTCGCTTGCCAGCAGCGGTATCAAGCGGTGTTCTCGCTTTGTATTGCTCTAGCACCCAATCGACAGCTGGCATCGGTTTCGCTATCACTTCCTGCCATGCTTGCACCGACTGCTGAATCAATTCGTCGGGATCTTTCGCGTCTGTCTGTCCAAGAGAGATTACCGATAAATCTATCTCCATGGAAGCCGCAATACTAATGGCTCGTTCTGTCGCCGCTAAGCCCGCTTTATCGCCATCGAAGCACAGTCGAATATCGTTTGTCAGGCGTCTCAGCGCTTTCAAGTGATGCTCGGTCATAGCCGTACCAGCCGTTGCTACTACCTGCTTCACCCCCACCTGGTGACTGCTAATAGCATCGAGGTTTCCCTCAACCAGTACGGCAAAATTACTACTACGAATTGTTTCCTTAGCCTGCGACAATGCAAAAATATGACGGCTCTTATCATACAAAACAGTTTGCGGCGTGTTGAGATACTTTGGTGCGTTCGGTTCATCGATAATAATCCTGCCAGTAAATCCAATTACCTGTCCGCTCGGATCCATCAGCGGCACCATCATCCGCCCACGAAATAAGTCACCTTCAAAACGATTTGTTAGCCCTGCGTCCTGAAGATCTTTTTTCGAGAAACCTTTTTTTCGTAACAGTCCGATAAGCCCAAAACTACCCGATGGCGCATAGCCAATGCCAAATTCCTGAACAGTTTCTTTGCTCAGTTGTCTTTGTTTAAACACATACTCCAGCGCCCCTTGATTTTTAATGAGTGCCTGCTGGAAAAACCTGGCAGCCAAACGATTCGCCTCAAGAGCCTTCTTTTTGCGCTGGGCAATTATCTGATTGCCACTCGAGCGATACATTGAAAGGTCAACACCAGCCTTCCGCGCCAAATGCTCGAATGCTGCCCGAAACTCCATTCCTTCAACCTCCATAACAAAGCCGAATATATCGCCGCCCTTATTTGAGCTAAAATCATGCCATATCTGCTTATCTGGCGACACGACGAAGCTAGGTGTTTTTTCGCTTGTAAATGGGCTGAGACCTTTAAAATTGCGTCCAGCTCGCTTCAACTCAACATACTCACCTATGACATCTTCGATGTTTAGCCTCGAGCGCACCTCTTCCTTCGCGTCTTGCATAGTTCCATTATACTATACCCACCCCTTTACGCCTCTTACGCTCTAGCATGAACACCACCAGCTTGCTATTATATATACTATGGATCCAAATCAATATCAGCCGCAACCACCACAAAATTATTCAATCGACTATCTTGATCAAATTGCTCCGAGTCAGCCCAAAACCGGACCGAGTCCACTTATCATGATCGTTGCAATCATTGGCGGCTTACTCGCCATGATCATTTTCGGCTTTGTTGTATTTGGTGGCGGCACAAGCAACACCGACAAATGGACAGCACTCTACCTGAGAACAAACACTATCGATTCAGTCGCTCGAAAACAAGGGCCCCTGCTGAAAGACCCTAGCCTTCGTGGTATCAATACCAAGTTACTACTCTATCTGTCGAATGCTCACAATGACATCAAAACAGCTGCCGAACAAGCAGGTATGGTGAGTACAAAAATAGCAAAAGAGGTGTCAGCGAAAGAAAAAGCCTACCTCAGCGACCTTGAAACCAAACTCGAAGATGCTAAGGTGAAAGCCGTCCTCGATCGCACTTATGCTCGTGAAATGTCCTACCAAATCGGCGTGCTCAATTCACTCATGCAGCAAGCGTACAACACGGCTGGACCAAAAACCAAACAAACGCTCGAAGATATCAATACCAATCTCGCAGCCATCGCCAAGCAACTATCCGATTTTGAAGACGCTAAATAGTCTTCTTGTCGCTCACTAGTTGGTAGCTCAGTCGAGCAAGGTCAAATATCTCATCGTTGCTCAGCTGTCCAGTACAAATAATGGTATTCCAATGCTTTTTATTCAGATGATAGCCAGGCAGAACAGTTTCATACTTCTCGCGTAAGTTTGCGGCCAATAGTGGGTCGCACTTTAAACTTACCCGCAATGGGTTCGAACCTTCAGCAACCAACGCCACCAATTTTCCTTCAGGCTTGCCAAACTTATACACCGCCGTCCCCTCGCCAAATGGATAATCAAGCCATGTACCAGGCAAACTGAGAATGAATTGTTCAAATTCTGTATGTGTCATAGCACCTATTGTAGCCTATTTCTGCCCCAAAGCCGTCATAGTAGCCTGCCAGTTCAACCGCGCTTCAATACCGGCATTCAATTCTGGAGCTGGATGTGTCTGATAGCCCTTGTTACTCACAGGAATAAAGTCGAAACGATAGCTCGATGTATATTTCGGGAGGTGTTGAGCTCGTATGGTGCTCAAACAATCTGTAGCATGCAACTGACACTGCCGTCCAAGTTCTATCCATGAATCGAGCCTAGAGCTATCTTGTACTGTCAGCTGCATCTTGATAGCTGCCGACCGCGTCACCTCGGTATTGAACTGTTGGTCAAACATAAAATTACCCATGGAATACACAATCAGTTTTCCCTTGTAGGCTTCAGTGTTTTGAATCCAGTGCGGATGATCGCCAATGATCATATCCGCGCCGGCATCGATCATAGCACGATACATCGTCGTTTTTATCTCGTCTGGCCCTGCCTTATACTCCGCTCCAGCATGAGGAAAAACAATCACTGGCATAAGCTTGCTATATGTTGTTATCTCGGCAACTGACTCACTCGATGGTATTTTGAACACCCCATGATACCCGCAGGCCGCTATCGGGAGCTTTTCTTTTGCATCGGGCTTTGTGTCATACCGTACTTTCACTGGCAGCAATACCACCTTGCATTGTTCATCCAGCACATCTGGGTCATAGTGCCCAAAATACTGAATGCCGTTCTTTTTTAGCGCTGTTTTCGTTTCCGCAAAGCCATCGGCACCCATATTGTCGGTGTGGTTATTTGCCAGGGTCACAATATCGAACCACTTGGCAAATTCGCTCAAATAATTTGGGTCGCAATTGAAACTCAAAGCCGCCTCCATTTCAGCAGCCGTCATAGCAATGCCCTTTTCAGTCGTCGGACACTCCAGCCCCGTCACCCACGCATCATAGTTTTTTCTTTTAAATTCGTGGAGTCTTGCAAAGGGAAATTTGTATGGCTCTTTCGTTTTCTGTGCAGCATCATTGGTGTATCTCCCCCAAAAACTATTGCCCGTAAATAATACATCCGATGCGATACTCACAACCCTCGACACTTCCTGGCCAGGCTGTTCATTCGACAAATTTTTCACTTCAACAATCGAATGACTAAACCACCACAGCCAAAAAGCCCCAGCGGAGACCAATGCAACAACGATAAGACCGTGCAGTAATAGTACTTTATGGTGTTGTATTTTTAACATATTACAACTTCATTTTCTTGAGGTAATAGTGCAGTTCCTCAATGCTTCCCTTAATGTCTTCAAGCGCACGATGCGCCTCGGGTTTAGCAAATTTCTTGCGGAACTTACCCTCAAACACAACTTTCCACGCCGAAACATCAAGCATTCGATAATGTAGCCGTGCATCGAGCCTCGGCCATTCGTTTTCGATAAATTTACGGTCTTGATGAATAGAATTACCAGCCAATAGTACTCGCTCACTTTCGGCAAAATGCTCCTCAATGAAAGCCAGCAGCTCATCTTCGACAGTTTGGCTATCTTTACCCGTCTCATTTTGCTGCATCAGCGCTTCCCGCACGCTCGCATATTTTTCCCAAAATGCACCGACCATGCGCTCACTCATCAATTGAGAATCAATTTTTTGCACTGCTTCAAATCGAGCTATTTCAGTAAAATCCCAGTCAGTCGCAATCGCTGCAACCTCAAGTATGTGGTCTTCTTGCGGATCAAGCCCAGTCATCTCAAGATCCACCCATAATAGTTTTGCCTTTTTCATACTTATCATTGTATCACTTCACACGAGCATAGTGGCGTTACAGTGTTGCCGCAGAGACAGATTTTTTCTTCTTCGTCACGCTATCGTGTAGCTGCACCATTACCTCAACTCTATCTTCCGGCTCATCACCACCAATCATCAGTGGTCGACCCTTACCTGCCAACGCCTTTAGTACTTGCGGTTTGCCGATGATGTATGGATGACCTTTACTGTAAGTAATGTCAACAGGATCTGCCAGGCCTTCTATGTGTAGTTCATCAGGGGTAAGATACATCAATTTCAATCGGTTTTCGTCAGTTAAATAGGTGCTGATCTCAATTTTTTTACTATACATCCATTTACCCAGATGCATATCGACTAAATGTGCGTCGCGATAGACACTGGTAGCCCTTCTTACTTCCGCTTTGATCATTTGTTCGGTAATGAATTGTGGACAATCTCGTCGTATATAATTTCGAAGCCTAGCATCGGGCACTCGATTTCTATACAACAATAACTCATTTGCTACTTCTCGTAGTGCCTTAAGGCTTGCCCCAGGCTTCTTCATGATCTCCTCGAATAATTTTTGCTGGCTCGCTCTTGGTATACAATCTTTTGGTAACACCAATTTTCTATCCCCAACCATAATGCCACCAAATTTCTTCTGAGCAGTTTCAACCACTCGCCCCTCCTGATATACCGATTCAACGGCGGTCAACTCGCCAAGTCCATACTGCCTAGCGTATTCTGCGACAACTTCCGGTCTCGCCTTGACTCCCCATATCAATACCGGCACTATTTCACCTGTACGGTCGACCGTAAAATCTCGAGGCGAACCAAAAATAAGTGGTACTTTTTTCGGATCAACCATACTTGTCCGCCCAATAACTCTTTTCGTAGCCAGCTCGTTACCAAGAATATTTTGATAATAGGGCACTTTTCTTTCTGTCACAGTTTGACGAAATAGCAGATCGAGCATACCAGCCGTCATGTCATCTCGCAACTCATCATACTCATCGGGGGTTGCTGGTCCAAGATTGATGTGATGCGGATTGATCCCCAAAACACGCATAATTTTCCTCGCAACCTTCAGCGATCGTTCTATTCGTAGCTCGCTCAAATCATAATTACGAATATGATACCTTCGATCAAGCTCATCTTTTGGCAAACCCACCAACAACTTTAGCTGCGCCTCTAGGTCATCTGTCGCACCATCATTCTTGAATAAATCTGTCCAAGCGGTCTTGCCTGGCAATCGACTTTGTATGCCACCAGTGTCGAGTGCGGCAGCAGCTATTGCCATTCTGGCAAGCTGGTGCATATTTCGTTGCTTATGAAATGCTTCCACAACGCCTCGAGAAAGCTCAGGCCGAAGTGGTATACGGTTCATCATCATCCCGATATCGGTGATCTCGTGGTGTTCGTTCAGCGCGCCTATCCTCGATAGCATGCTCTTGGCGTTGCTCACCGGAGAAGCCGACACTCTTGTCGGTAGCCATTCTAGTATATCGTTGAAATCTTTACCCAGCGCGGCGACTGAAAGCGCAAGTTGCGACAAGTTAGAGTGCAGTATTTCTGGTGGTCCAAACGGTTCACGATCATCCAGTCCTTTAAAATCTTCATATACCCTGCCCTCTATATTTTTGGGCTTTTGAGTTGCCACGGGCAGAGCAAGTACTCCCACTCCACCACCAACATCGCGACCAGCTCGACCCATTTGTTGTATAATTTCAGCCACCGATAGCAGTTCTCTTGGCAGCCCTTCAGCCGTATCATCATTCAGCGTTTGGCGGTTAATCGTTCCATCAGTGACTACTAGAGTCGTTCCAGGGAAAGTTCTCCCCGACATAGCCGCTGGCGTGGCGACTATCACCGCGCGCTTGCCTGGCAGAATAGGGTCATTCACGCGATCCTGCTCAAACTTCGTCATATCACCATGAAATTCATAAAATACCACGCGGCTCGGGTCTTGACCGGATTTTCTTAACAATTTCCTCGTCTCGTCGATAATATGCTCAATTTGCTTCTTGCCCGATGTGAAAATAATCGTCTTCTGATGCTCCGCACCGATATCGGCATACACTTCCATCGGTGTTTGAGTAGGCGCTTCCCGCACCTCATTCGTAAAAGGCCGCCCCTCGATAGTCAGCACCTCCAGCTTGCCATTATTCACTCTCCGCAACACACCATCAAGGTCATCGATATTGTGCGTTGCGCTTATCGCAGCTAAACGCCACTTATCAAGCTCATCGACACTTTTCGCAGCTACCGCAAACGCAACATCTGTGAATAGGTTCGCCTCATGTATTTCATCGGCCAAAATAACGACTTCTTCATCAGCATATTTCTCCTGAATCTCATTCGCTCGCAACAAATAAGTGTTCGAGGTCATGATTTCAATCACGCAATCATCTGGCAGCTCAGTCCTGTCGCCATGAGTAATGCCAACAAGAGCGCTTGCTTTTTCCTCACCCTCAATTTCAGCCAGCTCGGAAATCAGCCGCTCATACAGCCCATCGGCAATATTTTTCCGCGGCACCAATATAAAGATTTTCTTAAATGGCTTATCTTTCTTTTCGCCATTAAAAGAAACTCGTCCAACATCGAGCAAAAACTGTGGTATTTGAGTGCTCTTACCGCTCCCTGTTTCACCCCCCAATGCTAACGCTTTGTTGTGCTTAAAAGCGTCAATGATATCCAGTTTATACCGAAAAGCTGGCAACTCTCTATTGCCATAGCCATTCAGCTCAGCGTGCTGTCTCGCTATCTTTTCACGATATAACTTTTGCAGTGATGTACGATGATTATCGTGCTGCGCGGGCTTTTGCGCCCCCCCCCACTGCTCACCTTTACCTAAAGAAGCTGGAGTTGCCCTAACTCCTCGTTGATTGTTGAAACCGCCGAACTTCTCTTTTCGCATCATACTATATACCACTATAGTAGTGATTGTTGCTATATCAAACCATAGGCACTATGGCGTGCCCGAATATCCTGAACAGATGAGATCGCTTAACTCTTCTTTTTGTCGAGCTTGTTGAGCTTTAGTATATGCACAATCCAATAGATCACCAGGGCAGTTGCAAGCAGAGCAATTGCCGACGACACAAACGCACCCCAAGCAAAGTCTGCCCGTCGACCAAATAGCTCAACATGCCACACTGCGCTCGAGAGAGCTGCCTGTGAACCAACAATAAACTGAACGATTGGGTCAATAAAGCCTTTCACAAGCTTACTCACCGTATCGCCCGCCGCAGTACCGATGGCCAAACCAACTGCCAAACCAACAACCCCTTGCTCCCTGATAAAATCCACAAATCCTGATGCATGCTCTTTAATCTTCGCCATTAATGTAATCTCCTTTAATTTTCTCTATTCTATCATAACTGCCCTAAATAATTTAGTTAAGTAACGATACTACCTATTCGCGTACCTACACCCGCCCGAGCAACCGCCTTTTTCACTCTATCAGGAGATAGCCACTGAAAATCCCCCGTTGCCTTTCGTCCCATAGATCCGACAAATACATTACCCCCGTTATCGACAACTTCATGGACTAAAGCCGCCCGTGGATTGACATATGGATACCACACAATATCGCTCCATCGCTCACCAGTCGCGCCTTGTACCATGCGTATGAGATTGCTATTATTTCTCGAAGGGGCACTGCCAGTTCCCATCGGCAAAATAACATGCACGCTCTTTCTGCTAGTGCCCTCGTTATAAACAGAACGACCAACAAATGAAACATCGTCAAAACACCCATCAACTATCGCTTTCCCCATTGTACTCGCCTCCACGCGACGCGAAGTATTCCGTTCACCATTTCGTCGAACAGGCCCTTTTTCTTGAATACTCAATACAAGCACAGGTTTCGCAAAAGATCCTTTGCCATTCCCCGAACGAAGACCAAAATCAACCGTTAGCCCACCATCGGGTGACTCTATGCCATCTTGTCGCACTTTTGTTGTACAGCTCTTCATATCGAGTGGTGCGCCCGTTATGTCAACTGGCATTCCGAACAAAAAGAAATCAGTACCTTTCTCTTCGTCCTCTTTTTTACTGGCTTGTCGAAGAATATCTGCTGGCAGGTGCCCGGCTCTGATGCGCCGCTCAAGTACTGTCCTCATCGCACCTATAAAACCCTGTTCCAATACGAAACCTTCGCGATTCGACGGCGTTCGCTCAACTGATGACACTGGTGGTCTGCCTCTATTTCTGCCCATGCTATCTTATTTTATAATATATCATACAGAGAGTAAAAAGTCAAATAAGTAGGTCCACTCTTACAATTGCTCAGGCGCATCTATACCAAGTATGGTCAATCCTGCCTGTAGTGTATCGGCATATAACGCCACTAGACTCGCTCGATGCGCCTCTTGGTCACTGCCTATCACCCGGTTTTTCTCGTAGTAGCGATTGAACTCTTGCGCTAGCTCAAACAAATAGTTACAAATATGATGCGGTTCTAATAGTTCGGTGGCACGAGTAATAACCTCTTGATATTCACTCAGCTTCCGCACCAAAGCCCTATCTTCTGGCAGTAGCTCCGTCGGCTGGCGAAACGGTGTCGTCACCTTCGCAAGTACGCTCCTGGCTCTCGCATGCGCATACTGCAAATATGGCCCCGAATTGCCCTGCAAGCTTACCGTTTCATCGATATCAAACGATATATCACCGCCCAGACGATACTTGGCAAACACATATTTTATCGCCCCCAGCGTCACTGGCTCAACCAGCGCTGGATCTTCTACCAGTTGCTTCACTTTTTCGCGCACCACCTCAATAACCGTCGCCGCTCGAGTCACATTTCCCAGGCGCGAACTCATTTTTTTACCATCGGCAAACCGTACTGTGCCGTTGGTAAAATGCGTCATAGTACCCGCTAGTTCTGGACGAAATGTTTCGGCTGCCGCAAACACCACGCGCATGTATTCTTTTTGATCATTTCCAGTGATGATAATCCGCCTATCAAAGTCATAATCTGCCTTTTCCTGCCAAATAACCCCGATGTCTTTTGTTTCATAAGTCGGCAGACCTTTACTAGTCACAAATACTCGGGTATGAAGATGTCTCGCTGTGTCGCCCTCAAACACAATGGCTCCGTCCGACTTTTTCACAGTTCCCTTTTCTAGTTGCCTCTCTATTTCTTTCATGCCCACAGGCGCCGTCTGACTCTCGGCATACTGATGCATAGGTGTCACTGCGATGAGCGCATAAAATGCGTCAAAATAGTCATAGCTCCACTGCCTGGTTATCCAGTAGATCTTCGCAAGCGGCGAATCATGATCATCGGCAGCATGAAAACCATAAATCGTTTTGTTCAGCTCGTCGATATCCGCCTTCGCCGTTTCATCATCTTCATACGCCCCAGCACCCTTGACATAGCACTCACTTATCCATGTCGCACGAGTAAACGCATCGCCGCCAATTGTCTCTAATTTTTCTGGATATTCACCGCCAAGCATCGCCACCATGCCCCACAGGCACTTCGCCACATGCAGGCCCACATCGCCGCCAAAACTGGTGCGATGCACCGTCGCACCGCTTACCAACAATAGCCTTGCCAATATATCGCCAAACAGCGTCTGATACAAATGTCCCGTGTGCAATTCTTTAAAGGCATTCGGACAGCTATATTCAAGAACGATTCGTTTGCCAGCATTCAGCGCTTTCGGCTCTTTTCGTACAAGCTCCAGAAGTGCTTGGTCGGACAGCCGAATATTGATGAAACCCGGCCCTGCTACCGTGACCTCTGAGAAATCCCCCGCTTCAGTCAATTTGGCGGCAATTTCTTCGGCAATTTCTCGCGGCTTCCGCCCAAGTAGTTTCGCGAGCTGCATCGCAATATTGGTAGCATAATCGCCAAACTGAGCATCTGGTCGAGATACTTCTATATCGATATCTTGGTCGTACAATTCTTGCACGATGCGGTGTATTGTCTCTGTCATATCACTTCATATAATAGCATACTGCCACTGCATAGCCTCTTCAATTCAGGTGGGTCCAGCGAAGAGCAACCCAATTCATTCCTGCCTAAGACAGCGAATGAACTGGCGTGAAACGCACACCTGAAGAGGAGAGGCCATGCAGTGGCAGTAGCAGGGATACTACTGCTTTTACTCACTCGGTGCTTCATCAAACTGCACCGCTACTGGCGCAGAAGTTGGACTGGCACCTTTCACATTTTCCAAAATATACTGGAGTACGCTCATATCGTCAGAGCTGAGTCCGTCATCTTTTATAGTTGATTGCATATGTTTATTTCCTTTATTTTAAGTACCTTTACTCTTTCATTGTAGCATAAGCTTTATTTTTTGTCAATACTATTTTTCGGCCTGCGCAGATATTCTAGCGCGCTACGCATCATTGCGGCCGATTCGCGAAGTGCCGCAAACTCTTCTGGCCGCAGTTCGCCAGATTCCCGTTTGACAGTCTTCCCATACACTTCGGCGGCCTCTACTGTGTCAATGTCAATAGATAACTCTGACGCACCATTGACGATTCGTGCCACCCCCCCTCTTGATACCACCTAGTGGTTCCCAGTCTGAATCACCAAATGATATCTCTAGTCCATCTCGTCCATTTGGTGCAGTTGCCTCAAGGGTAATAGTAACAAAAAGATGATCCGCCAGGACAGAATTGTCAGTGCCTTGATCGTCTAGATCAATAACACCCCACCGCAAGACATTCCTGACAAGTTGTATTGTCGCCTGGTGCCGCCATTCTGGGGAATTCACAAATAGCTTCTCTTCAATTCTCCCTCTAGTCGCTACCTCATCAAACAGTAAATCAGGTGGACCATCGACCAGCCAATCGATAGTACCTGTAAACAACGGCGGATCCTCAATATCCATCTCTTCGCGGCGAAACTCTCTATCTGTGTCCCGATGGCTCCATTCCTCAGTCCACTGCTGCCCCTCAAGATGAGGACGCAACTCCCTAAAAAACGCTAGCGCTGCTTCTTGCGGGGGGGGGCATCACGCAAAGCATCTGTCTGCAATAGCGAGAATACCTCTGAAGGAGATATTTCTGTCATACAACCAACAATACTCCCAATACCTCATGCACGCAAGCACAAGCACAATTCCTCCAAACAGAAGAAAATGCAGTGTAAATTAAGAGAACACGCTAGGATAATACTCTATCTCTGCCGTAGTGCCGCCTTCACTAGTCCACTAAATAGCGGGTGACTGCGGAATGGACGAGATTTGAACTCTGGGTGAGCTTGGGTAGCGATGAAAAAGTCATTCACGGGTGATTCGACAAATTCCACCAGCGTATCATCGGGCGAAGTACCAGATACCACCAATCCTCCAGCATTTATCTGCGCTTCAAAAGCTCGGTTCACCTCATAGCGATGACGATGGCGTTCGGTAATGCCATTCGTGCCATATGTTTTTGCCACCAGAGAACCGTCTTGCAATACCGCTGGGTAATCGCCAAGACGCATCGTGCCGCCAGTCGACTGCTTGCCCTCTTGGCCATTCATCAAATACACCACACTATTCTTACTATCAGCACCAAATTCTTCACTCGATGCCTGTGCCACCCCGCCAGCTCTCGCCGCCGCTATAACAGCCGTTTGTAAACCAAGACAAATGCCAAGATACGGTATGTTGTTTTTTAAACAATACTCGGCAGCGGCTATTTTACCGTCAACACCTCGCTCGCCAAAACCCCCTGGCACGACTATACCATCGACCCTAGCAAACTCTTTTTCCGTTGCAGTTGAGGCATCGATCCACACAATATTCACCTCGCTCTTTTCGGCCCACGCCGCCGACTTTATCGCCTCAGTTGCCGACAAATAAGTATCACTATTATCGATATATTTTGCCACCAAGCCAATCGTTATTTCCTTCGAATATTCCGAACCATCTCGTCGAGCTAGCCGCCGCCACTGCTTCAAATCTGCCGGAGTATCATTCTCTGAAAAATCACTGAGAAGTGCCCCGAGGTCTCGTTCAATCACTAGTGGCACTTCATATACTGTGGCAACATTCGGCATAATCACAATGCCTTCAGCAGGCACACTGCTAAACATAGCAATTTTATCGGCAATGCTCTTGGGCGGCTTATCGCGTCCCTCAATGCGCACTCCTACAACATCAGGCATGATACCAAAACCACGCAAATCGGCCAGGGCGTTTTGCGCCGGCTTAGTCTTATACTCATGGCTCGCACTCAAAAACGGCACATACACCACATGCACAAACAGACAATTCTCTCGCCCCACCGCCATAGAAAACTCACGAATCGCCTCAATAAAACTAAGACTCTCGAAGTCACCCACTGTACCACCAATCTCTACAATATGGATATCACCTTCAGCTGCATCAACAATCGCTTGCTTGATATACCGCGTCAAATGCGGCACCAATTGCACTGTTTGCCCGCCAAACTTGCCAGCCCGTTCGTCTTGTATGAGATTCCTCAGCAATCGCCCAGATAGCGTCGTGTTTTTCAGCGTCAGCTCTTGGTCGAGAAACCGTTCATAATGCCCCAGGTCGAGATCGGTCTCGGCACCATCTTTCGTGACAAAACATTCACCATGCTCTTTCGGATTCAATAAACCCGCATCTACATTTAGATACGGGTCACACTTTTGCACCGATACTGCTACGCCTTTAGCTTGCAATACGGCACCAATACTCGCTGCGGTAATACCCTTCCCTACCCCAGAAAGTACGCCACCTGTTACAAATATATACTTTTTTATTTTCCCCATGTCCTTATCCCCTCCATGGAATTTTATTGTACCACCCCCTCACGCACACCGCTAGATATATAGCGTTGTAAAATTCGCCCACACTAGATATGGGGCTATGACAAACTGGCGATGGCTTGGTTGATGGCGCTCAGTTTTTCCTCTAAAGTCATTGTGTTCGAAATGATTTGACCCATATCTCTCGTCCTGTTTATGTATGATAGCTTATGCTTTTTATTGTACGCTAGGCTGCAAGCAAAAACACTATATATTTGTTGTAGAATTTTCATCTACACACGCCTGGTGTAGTCGTTCTATAGGAGTAAAATTATCCGTATACAATAGTTGCTCAGCAAAATGATATCCCTGGTACCTTTCCGGCACATATCTGCTCGCATTGTATGCCGCTATGAGGTTACTCACCCGTAGTCCATCTGTCGCACGATACAAGTACTTCCCTCCACCCAAAGCTGCTCGATATGGTGCATCCAGTGCCGAAAACAGCGGTGTACAACCAGCTTGTTTGCTGGCAATCATATTTACCGCCACGACAGTCTTGGAATTGGTGTGTTTTCGTAATGCCGCAGAATATTCAGCAGTCACAAGTGAAAACGGTACTTCACTGTCATTATATACATCTATCAGTATGATATCGTAGACCGTATTCGTTCGATTCAAAAATGTCCGAGCATCATCGAAATGAATCGTTATATTACTGGGGTCGGTATAGGCAAAATACTGTCTAGCTATTGGCAGTAGCCCTGGATCAATTTCTACCACCTCAATATTCGCCGTCGGATAGGTTTTCGCCAAATAGCGCGGCAAAGTAAAAGTCCCACCCCCCAGAACTAAGATGTTTTCTTTATGCGGCACCGCTTCTACTATATTTGCCATTTCTTGGGTATACCAAAATACCAGCTCATCTGGCTTGTCGATGCGAATACCAGACTGTATGCCACCGATTCCACTGAGAATACCTCGAATGCGCTTCGATTGATCTTCTTGCCACTCTCGCACTTCATAATGTGCCGCCGTAGTGTCGATGGCGATTGAACGAACATGTTCACTACTTATAAGAGATAGCCCAGCCAGCACCACGCATGCAAAGCTACCCACCACCCGAAGCCGCCACTCCTCCTTTGGCACCAATAGCCAGCTACTGCCAACAACAAGAGCGATGAGTATCACCAAGCTCTCTCGAGCACCCAACCAACCAAATAAGAAAAATCCTGCTATAAATGTGCCGACAATACCGCCGAGAGAATTCAGCGCACTAAGACTCGCCACCGATCGACCAGCTTCGTCGAGCGATTTCGTTTGTAACTTCACCAGATAGGGGCTAATAGCTCCTAGCATAAAGCTCGTTGGTGCAAACAACACCATTGCCACTAGAGTCGCCTGCAAACGAACATCCACTCGCCATACGCTACTGACCTCAAACAACCATGCATATTGATAGGTAGTGAGCAATATGAGCAATGCCACGCCAAACAATGCCCACACTACATCGCGCCGGCTACCCCGCTTATCTGCTACGACCCCGCCAACAAAATAACCAAGGCTCATCGCCGCGATGATGACACCAATGATACTCGCCCAAATATAAGTCGACCCGCCCACTACTGGCGACATCAGTCTCGCCGCTACCATCTCAAACACCATTAGCACAAAACCAGTGATGAAGGCGATGAGGAGATATGTTTTATGCATAGGTGTATTGTACCGAAAAAAGAGCAGTTTTGGCAAAAATATGCTAAGCATAAGCTTATTGACATTTTAACAATCCTATGCTAAAATGAACACATGACTACGAGCCTACCCCCCCCCACTTGCGGGAACTCCCAGTTCCAGTACGATATACTGATGTGCATGACATATTCGATGAATCCGTACAGCTAAACGAAGATACCTCTCCCGAAAAATACACTTATCACCAACAACAATTCAATGATTTTGCTCGCACCGTCATGGATATCCCGGGCGCATACGCTGCATTTGGTACTGGTTATCCATTTTATGCTGAAGACCACTTAGAACAAACCATTGAACCAGTTGCAGAAATTACACGATTTCTCCGACAGCAACAAGCCCTGGTGCCAGAAAAATTAGGGTCTTGGGCATGTATCGGCTGTCAGGGGGAGAGAAAGTTGCCAGACCTGAAGACACTATGTAAACCATGCGACAAAGTCTCCGTCAAACCTCGCGATATCCTGAAGGCACTCCCAGATTTAGATTATTGGGTTATTGCCGACGAAGACACTCCACAGTTTCGAGCAAAACTGCAACAATCCTTAGAGGGAATAGGCTTTTACTCTTCCGATCAAGATGTAGGAGCTAGTCTGCGTGATTTAGCCGATGTAATGAAAGATCCCTTACTAGTACGAGAGGTGACACCAGAGCCCGTTCGACAAAAACGTATACCAATCGATCTTCATGTCGTTAGTCGAGAATACTTCATGAACATTATGGGGGACATTGAACGCACGATCATTGAGTACGCCGCGGAGGGGGGCAATATGCCGAAGGTTCCTATCTCCCCCTCTTCTCTCCATGTCACATGGGAGCAGCCAGATGAGCCATACGATTTCATGAAAGACTTTCTTTTCTCGCTCACCATTCATCCAGCATCCTCCAATGCTATACTAGAGAAAATGAAACACACCAAGGAAATAGCTGGCAAATATTTATCATATGATGATATTAAAGAGGCTATTTGCCAATATGATAAAGAGGAGCGACAGTTGCAAAATCCAAAGTTACGATTCCTTCTATCGAGGAGATTCTCGAGTGAGTAAAGAAAGTGCAGGCTATGATTATCATACTCACACCACTTATTCAGATGGGGATTTAACGCCGTTTGAGCTTATCGATAGAGCAAAAAAGAATGGGGTGAGAGTACTATCAATTACCGACCATGATACGATAGATGCATATAAAGATCCTCAGCTCGCATCTTATGCAAAAGAAAATGGTATCGATATAATACCCGGCATAGAAATTTCATCTGCCGATGAAGATGGTGTCAGAATACACATATTAGGCCTAGGAGTTGACTCAGATAATCCCAAACTATCAGAGTGGTCTGAATCTGTAAAAATAGGGCGCAAAAAATATGCAAGCCAGGTCATGCAACTGCTTGCCGGTGACGGTTGGGCAATAGACCCAGCCGAAAAGCAAAAATTACTCGATACGCCTATAGTAACAAAGGCCCACATTGCCGATCCTTACCTTGAAGTCGCTGAAAATAGACATCTATTCGCACAACGCTTCAATACCGAAATCACCAGAGGAGCGTTTATTGAACAACTCATGAACGATGGAGGTGCCGCCTTCGTGCATCGTGAGGGGACAATTTCTCCCGATAAAGCACTAGAGCTCATACGAAACGCAAGCGGAGCTGCATTTCTTGCCCATCCTGTATCACTTCTTTACGAGCAGGGGCTATCTATGGATAGAGTCGGCCAACTTACGGCACAGCATGGATTCGATGGCATTGAAGCGATGTATTACTACTATCATAAGGGCGGAGGCGATAAGGCAATTGATATGGTTAATGAATTCCTTGCAATGGCAAAATACCTCGGTATAGCTGCTATTGGCGGTTCAGATTTTCATGGTACAAGCGCTCAAATAGGAAACTACACAGATGTTGGCATGGCAGATGTCAGAATAGCACCTGATGCATCAACACATCATAGTATAATAGAGCTTATTCATACTAGATAATCAAGGTACGCCATCATGACTCACCTCTCCCCCGAAATCGAAGCCAAATTTCTCGCCATCAATATCGATGATATGCGCCACACGCTGCAACAGTCTGGCGCCAAATGTACCGTTCCTATGCGGTCGATGCTCCGCGCCACTTTTCACAACACCTTCATGAAGACCGATAAAGATGCCTTTCTTCGAGTGCGCAACGAAGGCGATAAAGTCACGCTCACTTATAAACAATTCGACCATACTGGTGTCGATGGAGCTAAAGAAATAGAAGTCGAAATCAGCGACTTCACAAAAACCGTAGAAATTTTACAACAAGCTGGCATCTCACCTTCTAGCATTCAGGAATCACGGCGAGAAACTTGGCATATGGATACCGTCGAAATAGTTATCGATGAATGGCCGTGGCTCAAACCGTACATCGAGATAGAAGGCCCATCAGAATCAGCAGTCAAGCAAGCGGCAACCAAGCTGGGCCTTGACTGGAACAATGCACAATTTGGTGATGTCATGGTCGCCTACCGCGCCGAATATCCCCACCTCAAAGAAACCGACACCCTCAGTACTGTCTCAGAAGTGCGATTTGACCAACCCCTGCCAGACCTTTTGCTGCCATAACTCAAGAGTGCCATTTCACACTAAACTTCCTCTGTTAGAAGACTGTCTTCTAGGTATTTGCTAGCGAACGAACCCCTCCATGCCAGGATATTTTTCCCTTAACGCTTCAGCTACTCTGCCTAGTCCAAACTGCGCTATTTCCTCATCGCCTACCAGTGTCGCAAATTTCTTAGCCAGTTCTGAAGTTTGATACCTTGAGTCCCTTAGGACCTCTTCTTCAGTTACTAAGAGACCTTGATTTTGAGCCGACCTCACTACCATAAAACCACCTTGAAATACCCCAAAATCATCCATTGCACTACCAAACACCGCAAAGTCATGACGATAAATGTCTGAAACCCAAAATGGCCAATGTAATTGCTCACTAGTGATCCGCGCATCGACAAAATCAACCGAACCGGGTCGACCTTGAGCCGTTCTATCTGTAGGATCCACCCTATATATATTCTCCGTCATAAACTTCATAGCAATATAATACCATTCTGTATCAATTTGTCAATATTTAACTTGCTCTTGACCTATTTTTGTGATATAATAAAAATATGAGTCAAGATATTCTTTCATTTTCGAAAAATACTCTTACTGATCCTCTGGCAAAAGCGCTTCATGCCGAACTTGCCGACCTTTATGCTGAAAACGATCTCGATATATTTCTTCCGCCAGAAAAACTTATCCTCTACGCTCGTCAATGCGGCAGAGCAGCCTTAGCCTTAAAATACTTTCTTGATGAGCGAGAACCCCACCTTGATTGGCAAGTAGCAAGGGTTGGTGTGGGCCATACGCCTCAAACATCTAGCACTCCAGCCGAGCACTGCTATGTTCGTGGTATGCAGCCAAATGGTCAACTATTGGTGGCCATCGACCCAACCTGGAATCAGTTTTTACTCACGGCACCGGATGTCTTGCAGACAGTGGCACCAGATAGCCTACCCTCTCAGCACATAGCCGCATGGTACGCCACAGATACCGAAGCGGCCGTATCTGAAGCCACCCACCGCCACCCGCATCTGAAACAAGCACTTCAAGATCTATGGAACCCACAGCATGCTACAGAAATACACCACATCCCAGGCACAAGAATTACTTATAGCGCCCGACGAATAGCGCGGAGTTTATTGTCAAACCCTCTATTGCAATAGATTATTGACTTATTTATAAATTTGTGATACAATGAGCTTATGGCTAAGGGATTTGATTATTCATTCAAAGATAGAGCTCTCCACTACACGGTGGAAGAGTTCAATGAACATGGCACCCCCCCCCCTATAGATAGGCATGGGCAATACCCTATCATCGGCTCTCCCGATAAAGCAACACGAAAAAAGCTAGAGGAAGAACTCTCTAAAACCACCCAAACTCTTGTAGCAAAAGATAAGACTGGTGCTATTCAGATAGGTAAGCTAAATGCTGACGCCCCAAAAGAGAACGGCCTCATGGTATACAACATGGGCATAGGCGGCAATATGGCACACCCAGTTGGACTGCTAGAGCTGCAACATCTGGCGCACGCTTTTCCTGAACAAGCGATTCTCGTTACCAACAATGCTGGATCTGGCGGCTCCAGTCTCTATCCTCGTGAAGTCATTAAAAAACTAAGACACACTGGCAGTTTTCAGGCTTCAGGTGAGTGGACCAATAGTGTTCTGAGGCCGATATTCGAAACATTCGACAATAACCTCAGTGTGGAAGGAAATTCTGCTGGTGCACGGCTCGGTCTTGGTATGGCTGCCGCCATGCTCGATGCCATAGATGAATATAATCTACAGCATGTTCGTGTCGTCGACCCGCCAGGAGCAAACAATACTCATACACTAGGGGTGCTGACGGGCTTTGTTTCGCAAGGACCACGAGCCAATAAATATGCTCAATCACCGTATAATCCCCACAAGCTCGGAACTCTTGAAACAGCCGACCTTGCTAACTTGTTCACCGCGAAAGGTGCCTTTGCAGATAACATGTGGAATTTACCTTCGGCTATGCGGCGGCGCTACACATTCGTCAAAGACATAGCTAGCGCACTGGCTGCCGTACAAGAAGGCGGCGATGTTACTATCATTCAGCCTGAGCATAGCGAATTCGCCACGCCAGATGATATGAGAACAGCAATGGGTCATGCTGCCCGAATAGCCGCCGCTCGAGTATTCAGTACAGAAGAAAAGACACTCCGCCTGATTGAGCTATCGGGACATTCACATGCAATAATGAGCAACAAAGTTGGCCCAAACCCAATCGTTACGGTACATAAAATTGCTCAATACGAAAGCAGTCGGAATTAGCGCATTCATTTAAAAGGTTCATCCTTTTAAAGTGTTATTCGCTGCAATATAGAATTGTACATCAGCCAAAATAAAACGAGCCTCTCTGGACTCGCCTTATCTTGGCGGAAGAGATGGGATTCGAACCCACGGTACGATTGCTCGCACACACGCTTTCCAAGCGTGCTCCTTCAACCACTCGGACACCCTTCCGTATCTAGTAGCTAGTATACCACGAAAATAGTTGCCAAAATTACTATACGCTTATGGTTGAGACAGTTCTCTATACAACCTATAATGAAGAGGAGATGTCGAACAACACCCCGCCAGTTATTGCCCTGAAACATATCGTCAAGAAGTACGGTATTGGTGATGCTGAGCACAATGCGCTCGATGGCATAGATCTTACTGTCGAGCCTGGAGAATTTATCGCTATCATGGGGCCGAGTGGGTGCGGTAAAACAACTTTGCTGAATATACTAGGACTTCTCGACCGACCAGATGATGGCGATTTCATCATCGATGGTAAAAACACCAGCCAACTATCAAATGGCCGCCGTTCGAAAATCCGTGCCAAAAAAATCGGTATTATTTTCCAAAATTTCAACCTCATAAACACCATGACCGTTATCGACAATGTCGCCCTGCCTCTCACCTATCACGGATTGTCACGGCTAAAGCGGCTCGAGGCAGCAAGCAAAATTCTCAAATCGTTTCATCTTCAAGAACGAGAATATTATATGCCGTGGCAGCTTAGCGGTGGTCAAACACAGCGGGTAGCCATTGCCAGAGCACTCGTGAACCAACCGTCGCTCATTTTGGCCGACGAACCAACGGGTAACCTCGATAGCCGCTCGAGCCATGTCATCATGGAAGAGCTCTCGGAAATTCATAAAAAAGGCAATACCATCATTATGGTCACTCACAACCCCGCGCTCACCAGCTACGCCAGCCGCGTCATTCACATGCTTGATGGCAAAATTGCCAGTGATAAAAAAATAAGTGTTGTAAATAAATCTACACAAGATAGCACTTCTCTCACTGTTCGGCGTAAAGCTGCTCCGCCTATCGAAAAAACCGTCAAAAAAACCAAGCCAAAAAAATCCCGAAAAAAGCGGCGAAAGGAGCCTGCTGCATGAGTCTGCTTATCACCGACCATTTTGCCACAGCCATACAGGTCATTCGTACCAATCGCATGCGCAGCTTTTTGACCACGCTTGGCATGGCAATCGGTATCGCCAGCATCACCACCATACTATCGCTCACCTCTGGCGCCAAACTTTCCATCGACCAACAAATTGCCGACCTCCACGACAATATCGCCATCGTTCAGCCCAACACACAATCGGCTCATAGCTCTATACTGCCTTCACTTGGCCAGCAGCTCACGAGTGTCGGTAGCTTTAGCGAATTGGACTTTCGTGCAGCACAGGCGGTCGATCCAAATCTACAAGTAGCGCCCATTATGCTGCTGAGCGGCACAGCAAGCGCCAGAGGTACTTCCATACAGAGCCAGACTATCATCGCAACAACACCGAGCCTACTGCAAACGATCAACTTGCCGCTCGAGGATGGCCAATTTATCGAGGAGGACAACGCACGACATATGGCAGTACTTGGCCAACAACTCGCGATCGACCTCTTTGGTACAGATGACCCCATTGGTCAACTATTTACTATCCGCAAACAAAGTTTCACCGTTGTGGGCGTGCTAAAAAAGCAAGATACGAGCATAAATTATCTCAGCCTCAATTTCGACAAGGCGATCATCATCTCGCTCGATGGCGGTAAACAGCTCAACCAAGATACCGTTGTTATTCAGCAAATGAATATCAGTGCGCCAAGCAAGCACGACCTCCAGTCGCACCTAAAGCCCCTCGAAACAGCCATTCAGACGAGTCGCGGCGGTGAAGCCGATTTCACTATCATTCATGGCGATCTTGTCAGTTCGCCCGTCACTGAAGTATTTGGTATTATCGAAAAATCATTGACGGTTATTGCCGCTATTTCGCTCATTGTCGGTGGTATTGGCATCATGAATATTATGTTAGTAAGTGTCAGTGAGCGAACGAGAGAAATAGGCATTCGTAAGAGTGTTGGCGCGAGTAATAGCAATATTTTGAGTCAATTTGTCGTTGAGTCGTTGCTCATCAGCCTCACAGGAGGCATTATCGGCACACTTTTAGGGCTCGTCGTGGCTTTCGCTATCGGGGCAGCGTTGTGGCTTACTCCGGTTTTCACTTGGCAAATTGGTAGCATCGCCATCCTTACATCGTTGGCTGTCGGTGTCATCTTCGGTCTCTACCCAGCCCTCCGAGCAAGTCGAAAAGACCCTATCGAGAGTTTGCGACAGCTGCGATAACCGAGCGAAGTTAGCTCAGCTCAGATTTCAATCGCTCAATCAACTCGACCTTTTCAGGGTCGACATTGTTGAGGATTGCGACAAAAATACTTGCGTAATCCGCCAAAATAAGACCAAGGAGAAATTGTCTCAGTAGTGTGTCTCCCTGTATATAAATGCGAATTGCACGAGGTCGCTTGCCGCTGAGCAGCTTATCGCTCAATTCCATGCGTTCGCTAATGCGAGGCCGTTCGAGATCGCTCCAGATATCGACCACAGCAAACGGCTTCTCTACTGGGTGCGATACCCACCCGATAAATTCGTTGTGGTTAAACTCCGGATACTGGCCACAAAATGCCACATTTTTGGCATTTTCATTCCAGCTAATCTTCCACTTGTAGGCCAGTGCTGCCATGAGTGGACCGCTATAAAATACTGGTGTTTTGCCAACCGACATCAGCGCAATTTGCTTGGCATAATTTTCATGCACCGGCACTTCGTGGTGCCAGCTCAAACTGGCGTCCCGTAGCCAAGTTGCGCTATCGGTCATTTCGTCATAAAGATGGCTCCCCGATAGCTGGTAATTCATGAGGAGTCGCAGTATCGCCTTCAAGTGATAGTTTGTCGACATACGAGGCTGAGAACCCGATGGTACAACAATACGCGTAACCCCTGTTGCTTCAGCTCGCTCAAGCAACTGTCCACCTGAAGTGATCACCGCCACTAAGCACTCTTTTTTCATAGCCTGGTCGTACGCCGCGAGAGTTTCCTCTGTATTGCCCGAATGACTAATGGCTATGACCAAAGTCGACGGCCCAATAGAACCTGGCAGCTCATAATCTTGAGAAATTTCATAACTTGTCTTCAGCCATGGCCTGGTCAGCGTACCGACAATGCGTGCTGCAAGCGCCGAACCACCCATGCCAGTCACCACCACCCGTTCAATCGAGCGGCCATCATAAGCGGCCGATAGCACTTCTGGCTCCCACGCAACAGATTTGTATAATTCTGCAGCTTTATCGAGCACACCATTTGGGTCGCGCTGTTTCAGTATATTTATATCATCGAGCATTTACCCCACCTTTCTGCTTGAAATTATGAAACCACTTATGCTACAGTATACTACAAGTAAGCATAAAAGTTAACGAGGTGGGCATGGATATTCAAGAAAATTCACAACAAGCAATGAATGACGACCAGGAATTGGCAAAAGTATTAGCTGGCGTATCGCAACAAACCGAGGAGCAGTCGATGCCAGTACCAGCAGCGTCGCCGATGATGCCTGAGCCCGTTTTGCCCCCAACGCCCATGCCTGGTTCAGACACCCCATTTTCTCTGCCAGCTGCCGATGATGCTTTTACGGCACCTGCCACACCACCAGAGCCAGTAGGTCATACGCCTACCCCTGTTGGTGATGTCAACTCTGCCCTCGACGGCATCAAACAGGACGCTATAAACGAACTCCGACCTCTCGTCGACAAGCTGCAAGTTTCAGCTGAAGAAAAGTTCGATACCTACCTCCTACTTCTTCGTTCAACGGACGACCGCGATCTCGTCGCCCCTGCTCACGAAGCCGCCAAAGCTATCGCCGATGAGACCAAGCGAGCCCAAGCATTGCTCGACATCATCAAGGAAATCGATTTTTTCGCGAATAGCCAGCAAGCGTAATATTGGTCTCTCGAACACACCATAGAATACACTCACCTCCAGAGTGTATTTTTTATACACCCACCTGTACCATCTTTTGTCACAAATTTCTAAACCAATTCTCGAAAAATCTATATCTATCTATAAGTATAGCGCTCAGGAAAAATTTGTCATAAAAAAACAACCATTTGCCCTACAGTATACTTCAGCAAAGCTGTATAGTACGCTAGTATCACTAAACGAAAGAATGACATGGAACAACTAAATACTATATCCCTCGAAGAAAAGATCGACACGATAGCAACTACACTAAAGATCACTGGCGAAACGGCCGTAGAATGGGCGCTGCATTTCTATTTCTCAGTCGAAAACAGACGACCCAAGAATGCAGAAGACCTCGAAGAAATTATCCCCCAAGCAATCACCCGCTATTACCAAGAAATGAAAGCCCCTGACAAAAATCTAAAATTTTTAATTCCACTGGTGACCGACCTATAGTTTTAGGCAGCGACGAGTTTTTCTCTATATTCCCTGTATTCGCTTAGTGTACTGTAGTATGGTTCTTCAAGAATAAAATCCATACCACTTGCTTCAATGTAAGGAATGAGAAAATGTGTTGCAATCTCAGCATCAAATATACGCCCTGAGCTAGTGCCAAGAAAATTCTCACGGACAAGCGATCCCACTAAGCTCGATAGATCTTTTGCACACCCTATTTTAAAATCAGAACCATCAAGATCCTGATGATAACTGGCACTCTCGAGGTCAAAAGTAATAATATCTCCCTTTGGTACGGTACCGATATTTTTTAGCTTAAAATCACCGTGGACCACACCATGCGCATGAAGCCGCCCAGCGTATTCGGCGATACCACCCAAGAGAGGTGTTAATTCATCCAGATATGCTTCGTCGCCCGCATAATATTTTTCCCAGCCTACTGCAGTCATAAGTGCCAGCGAAGGTACTTTTTCAGTAGCAATAATTTTACCCGCTACACCATCAACAGCGATCGGCTTTTCCGTCATGGGCACCACTGAATTGAAGCCTAACCCCTTCGTAAGCGACAACATATCAAGCTCATTTGCCGCTTTTTCGGACAAAAAATGCCTTTTGACAGCATATGCCCTACCGGCTGCTCTCCCCTTGGTCGCTTTTACAAAAAATACTCCGTGAGCACTATCCGATGCCCCAAACCGATCGATATCGCTAATAGCCAGTTCACCACCGATAACTTTCGTCAATTCCCTGGCAATCAACTCCATCTCTGGAAGCGACAATTGTTCGGGCTGGCTTCTGCCATCAAGGAATACTTCTCCCATTGATGAATTACTGCCCCCCCCCAATACGAATGACCGTACCGCCCATTTTTTTGCGTAGAGTAGCGAGTGCTTCGCTCAGTACGCCGATTTCCCCGTCATCCGTTGCTTCTCGGCGCAATGCCTCAACACCTTCAGATATCAAGCGTTTCACTATAGATTCATGCGACTGTTCAGGGGCTTGCGCTATAGTATAAGGAGGCAATATCTCGATAGATTGGTGTTGTATATCGATAGCTAAACCTCTCATATCAAGAGGTTGCGGCAAAAACCCCGTCTTTGATGCAACCGTATGAAGATATTCTTCTAAGAGCTGGAGTGCGGCGGCAAAATCTTGAAAATTACCACTACTGTTGTCTGAGTTAAAGAGGCCAGTGAAAGTAATGAGGTCTAGATTATCAGGATATTCATATTCAACACGACCGTTTTCTGGTGGATGAGCTATGCTCTTGGTCAATTGTTTCTTCGCAAGCACTTGATAGAATTCTGGCTGATCCAATTCTTCTGGTATCGAAATAACCCGTGCGTTATCGGTCTTAATTTCTTTCCACTCTCCGCTACCGAGGCGAAGTTGGTTTGGTAAACATGGCTTCATATACTTATATAGTAGCACGAAAATTGATAAAAGTCAATGCATTCCTCCATACCCTTGAACATTTCTCCGAAAATGCTATAGTGTAAGTATGACAGAGTTGACTTATGGTGCCGCCAAAAGACACGAATTGAGCAGGCCGCTATTACAATTACCCATAGAAACAGCCATTGGACGGCAAGCGGTCTCAGACATCATCACCCCTTTCTACCGAACATATGGTACCGCCATGTCGAAGCAGACTATTCGTTTTGGCGTCCTTTTTGGGCATAACAGCCGACGAGGCAATAAGTTGCTTATCCGTCGCACCACTGAGACCGCAGCTCGACGCCTTCTCGGTGGCGACCTCGACGCAGTCGGACATCAGCTCGAGCTACCTGGCTTTCTTGGCAGGTTATTACACGCCGAACAATGCAGCAGTATACCCAATGCTTCTGTGTCTAAGCTGAATGAAGAAGAAAAAGCTCTCCTTACTCTCACTTGCGGTATACACGACATCGGCGAACATATTCACCCAGATTTACGCAAAGCCGGTATCACCCCTGTCGGAGATATACCATCCGGCACCAAAACGAGTGCCGACCGCGACAATGAGCGCCGAGTACGAAAATTTCATTACGAGCGAACCTTCTCGCACCTTCCTTCCGACATCATTGAACGAATGGAGGGACTTATTGCTCATACACCAGCAGTGGGTGACGAGTTTCTTCACGATATATATGAAGCAGCGCACTCTTTACAAACCATGGATACAGTAGAGCGAGCAATTGTAGCCTACAATGCTATGTTTGGCCATCGCGTGCCCCTTGATACTGTGGTGATGGGCGACTACGAAGGAGTGAATCCTCGTGTAAAAAGCCGCCTAGGTACTCTTGCTCACGGACTAGCGCTCATGAGCATTGTTGTTCGAAGAGACCAAGAATTAGAAGCTAAGGGAAATAGTCGCAAAAACCATGGCACCAAAGGAGCAAGTTATGTACGATTTGCCGCCTCTCGCGAAGCTCTCGACAGAATTCGTACGCCCGAAGAAAAACAGACCGTTTCACTGGCCGCGTAATTTTTGTAAAAACAGAATCTTGCGTGGTTTTTACTTGATATAGTGAGCAAATAAACCAGGATCATATATTGTGTGTCCATCGAAATTTATCGAAATCAGTAGAGCCGCCTGCTACCGCTCGACAAAGTCGCGTCCCTATGTATTCCGAATCGGCATCGACATCGACATCTGTCAAAAATCGTTTTCCAGAAAAAATCGATGATACATACAAGATGCCTTCTGGGGTATCTTCTTTTACAGGGCCATAGCCAATAAAGATATAATCACTAAAATCAAGCCGCGCACAATAAACAAATGTTTTGCCCCCGGTACCAGTCTCTCGTGTTTGCTCGTACAATCCTGTGTCTTTCAGTATCTGCGCCATATCGGTCATAGTACCGCTACTACTTGGGTATCTTCCGTTCTCTATATGAAATATTTCCAGGCGTTTCCCTACATGAGATAAATCAACTTTTAGCGATGCCACCATGGCCTTCGTCTGAATTGACCGATATGACACGATGCTGATAGCTGCAAGAATGGCAACCACTATAATAACAATAAGAAGCTCCACAACCGTAAAACCATAAACCTTTTTCACACTTCATAGTGTATCCCCCCCCCCAGCCATTTCGTCAATGGATTTTTCGCTACAAAAACAAAAGAGCTTCGCAGAGAAACTCTAACAAAATATAAGGATACTCCCTATACGGTGTTAGTTTTTACAAGTTTACAGTGCCAGCTGATTTTTCAGCAATTCCAGCTCAGCCCTACGCCCCTCATACGAGCCAAGAAACTCGCGATACTGAGCAGGCGACATGTCGTGCACCCGCTCCGGATGCAGCCACACCGGCGCCTCACCACCCAAATACGCCGCAATACTTGACCACTCATAGCGCATATAGCTGCGCGGGTTCATGTGAATATAGCGCGTAATGTGAAGCAGATATGCATCATTGGTGATTCGCGACGCCTTAAACGCACTCTGAAACAAATGCCCGGACTGCTTGTATTTGCGGTTAAAGTACATCGTGTACGCAGTCGCAACCGAGCGCATGAGTTGTGTTATCGCTGTCGTGTCAGACTCCTGATAGAGCAATAAATGAAAATGATTCCCCATCAGACAGTATGCCACCAGCTCGATGTCATACTTCTCATACGCCCGCCCGTCAGTTCTAACCGAAGTGTCGTCCGGGTCAAGATGTCTGGCAAAGAGAGCGAGAAATTTATATCTGTCTTGGTCATCACGAAATATCTGCTGGCTTCCCGCGCCACGATTATACACATGATAATACGCCGGAGCATCGTAGTACTTAACGGTGTTTTTAATAGGCATAGAGCCAGTGTAGCACAAGTTGTATATTTTTACACCTTATAGGGAGTATCCTTATACAGAGAAGGTAAGTTACATGTTCCACATCGCGTCGAACATCTGTCGTTGGATGTCAGCGAAATGCTGGTTGTCGACGATGATACCGCTCGTATCATTGCGCTCATTGATAGTAACAATAGCGACCTTGCTGTCATAGATAAGCGTATAGCACCCCGTATCGTACGGTGCCGAACCTAAGTAGCGGCTTTCTGCACTGCCCATCTCCTCACTCACGCGTGCGCCCTGCCTCAAAACACGAACAAATATTCCTTGTTTCACGCGCTCGCGGCTGAAGTAGGGAAAATTATTGTACAAATAGCGACTCACCCGTGGCGAAGATATGGAGCGGTATTCACTGACGCCAGACATCCGGCAGGTTTTTAGCACATCCCGAAGGATGGCCGCCAGCCCTTCGTCACCCTTGTAGAGCGATGTGAAGTGAAATAGGCTCGGGTCGTTCGCCTGACCAGCAAATGACTGTATGTATGCACCGACTGAACTCTTGGCCAAAGCCAGCTCTTGGCGCTTTTCTTCGATGATTTCTCGTAAAATCTCCGGGTCTTTTGCGCGGTACATCACCCGTTTGCCGTACAGTACCCGCGTCACCAGCCCAGCGGCCAATAAATCCCTCAAGGACTCGAACACGCTTCCTCTGTTGATGTGTGTCTCTTCGGCCAATTTTCGCACCGATGACTCAGGAAATCGCACCAGTGCTTCATAGATTCGTTTGTCACGAATTGTTAATCCAATCAATGAATAGTCCATAAATAACAGTTTATCATAATTTAAAAAGTGTCATAAAATATCAGCCGTTTTGTATATGAAGGGCTGTCTTGAGTCACTATGATGAGATAGGTTAATAAATAAAAGAGGATATATGACAGAACATGTAACAGGACCCCATACGCCTGAGGTATATGCAGGAGTGAACACCGAACTCCTAGGAGAGCACACGCCCGTAGGATTCACCTTACCTACAGAATTGTTTTTGAGACTTTGTGACATTGCGGCTGCGACCGGCGATTCTCTAGGAAACATTGTGGAAAAAGCGTTCGCTAAATATACGGATGGCGACCAAATAGCAAAAGTAGAAAGACCTCGTAAAGGGGAGTCACGCCTACACATGTCCAACCTTACCACTATGGCATTAGCTGAGAGAGCTATGGCGCTCGCTGATGCTCACAACTGCAATGCAGTAGACTTACCGTACAGGCACTTACCGCCTGTGCAGAGTAGCACCCTCTCCCACCAGAAAGAGAACGAGAATTGCGAGATCACTTCGATGCAACAACGCCCCCACCGATTGACTAGAAAAATGTTAAAAAGATAGCTCGTTAGCACAGGTTGTATATTTTTACACCTTATAGGGAGTATCCTTATACAAATTATGTAAACCTATAACAAAGATAGCCTTCTCGTGACGAAAAGAGCCTCACGAAGAGGCTCTTTTAATAAGTTGGGCTGACTTCTAGTACATGCCGCCCATGCCACCACCAGTAGGCATGGCTGGAGCTTCCGCCTCTGGGATATCGACAATGAGTGCACCCATGGTTGCTGCGGTTGACGCGATAGATACCGCGTTTTGCACTGCTTCTTTCGTTACCCTCGTTGGATCGATAACACCTACCTTTTTGAGGTCAACCAACCCCTTGTCTGGTGTCATGACATTTACGCCAAACCCTGGCTTAGCAGCCTCTACTTGCGCCAATAGCGCTGCACTATTGAGACCTGCATTTTCGGTGATTTGCAGGAACGGTTGCTTCAAAGCATCTTTCAAGATCTGTCGTCCAGCAGCGATGCTATCACCACCCTTGACGGCAATCTCATGCGAAAGATTCACCAGTGTCACACCGCCACCAGCAACAATACCTTCAGCTAAAGCCGCCTTTGTCGCAGCGACCGCATCGTCAACGCGGAATTTCTTCTCATCAATTTCCGTCTCCGTTGCGCCGCCAACCTTAATAACCGCCACCTTGCCGCTCAGTGCTGCAGCGCGTTTTTCGTATTGTTCTTTGTCGTACTCGCTTGAAGCGTTGTCTGCCTGCGCCAAAATTTGCGCAATTCGTGCCTTCAAGGTAGCGGCCGTACCAGCACCTTCAACAATAGTCGTTTCATCTTTACCAACAATCACCTTGCGAGCGCTCCCAACTACTTCAACACCAACGGTTTCAAAGCTCAGCCCTTGCTCTTCGGAAATCACCTGCGCACCAGTCAACACCGCTATATCCGCCATGACTTCTTTGCGTCGATCACCAAAACTTGGCGCCTTTACCACAACCGTATTCAGTACACCTTTTAGCTTATTGAGCACCAAAATAGACAATGCTTCGCCCTCTACCTCATCGGCAATCAGCACGATATCTTTGCGGCCAGCCTGAGCGAGTTTCTCGATCAGCGGCAGCAGCTCTTGCGCGCTTGAAATTTTTTTATCGGTGATGACAATTGATGGCTTGTCATAGACCGCTTCTTGACGACCAGCGTCGGTGACGAAAAATGCCGACGCCCACCCCTTGTCAAGACTAAAGCCTTCGACCACTTCCGCCTCCATGTCAAGGCTCTGTCCAGCTTCAACAGTAATAACACCATCTTTACCAACTTTTTCCATAACGCCAGCGATTAACTTACCAATTTGGGTATCACCCGCCGAAATCGTCGCTACTTCTGCGATTCGTTCGGTTTTACCTTCAATACTCTCTGTCGACTTATTCAGTTTTGCAATGATTTCTTTGCCAGCTTCTTCGATGCCGCGTTTGAGCTCCATCGGGTTATGTCCGGCCGCAATCAGGCGGTTGGCCTCTTTTAAAATAGAATAGGTCAATACAGTCACCGTGGTCGTACCATCACCAGCGTGCTTGTTTAAGTTTTTGGCAGCTTGTTTGATGAGTTCAGCACCAACCTTGTAGCCAAGCGTCTCATCATCAACATCTGGTAGTTCAATGCCTTCAGCAACCGTTACGCCATCGTGCGTTACCGTTGGTCCGCCATATCCTTTAGCGATGACCACATTGCGCCCTTTTGGCCCATAGGTCACCTTTACCGCATCATATAGCGCCTTGGCACCGCCAAGCACTCTTGTTCGCGCATCATCATCATAAAAAATCTTTTTAGCCATTTTCTCCATCCTCCTCTTTATCATTGGCTTTTTCTGGTAGCTTCAGCTGTTGTTCCAGCTGTCGGGTCTTAGCTTGTTGCTTACGCACCAACGACCAAATTTTGCAGAGCAAAATGAGCATGATTAGATAAAATACGATAATCGCTACATCGCTCGCAATCGCCGTCATACTATACAAGCACCCCTAGTACATCGTCTTCTTTAACGATGAGATACTCAACAGCGTTGATCTTTATCTCGCTCGTCGCATACTCTTTATATAAAATCTTATCGCCTGCCTTTACCGATGAAACTTCGGGGCCGACCGCCAAGACTTCTGCCATAACTGGCTTTTCTTTTGCATTATCTGGTAGATACAAACCGCTCGCTGTCTTATTTTCTGATTGTGGGCGAGTAGCGACAATTCGATCCGCCAGTGGCGCAATAGGACACTTCATACCTTCCTCCTTTTATGTTACTAACCAATTGTATTGTAACGACTTATTTGGCACTCGTCAAGCGTGAGTGCCAATTCGTTAGCCCGCGTGTACCGTTTTCCGAACCATCTTGATTGAGTGGTATAATAAAGCTCGTGATTCGATTTGCGAAAAAAGCAGAAGTTGCCACCTGGGACCAACTCATCGGCGCCAACCCCGATGGCGGTGCGGTATTGCAGGGCAAACAGTTCCTTGCCATCAAGCAATGGGCTGGCTGGACACCTCGCTATATTGTGTGCGATAGTCCACAGCGAGCACTATCGGTGATGGAAAAAACTCTGCCGCTGCTAGGGAAGGTTTGGTATGCGCCAAAAGGCCCCTCGACTATCTCCATAAAAGACTTGTCAAAACTTCTTGACCAATTAGTACCATTTGCCAAAAAACAAGGTGTTTTTAGTCTCAAAATCGAGCCAGAATTGTCATACAATACCGACATACGAGCGCTGCCTATGCTCAAACAAACCCTGCCCATTCAATACAATTTCTCAACAGTCCTCATAGACCTACAACCAAACTTAGATGACATACTGAAAAGCCTCCCGCAAAAAGGCCGCCACGCTATTCGTCGTGCCGAAAGAGATGGTGTCATAGTGAAACAAGTCAAGCCAACTGACAAAAATTGCCGTATCATGTACGATCTCTTTACCGAAACTGCCGAAGGCGCCCACTTTGCCATTCGCCCGCCAGAATACTACCAACAATTTTACCGTGAATATGGCGAAAATGGTGGATTATTTTTCGCCTTTGTCGATGATACGCCTGTCGCTGGAGCTTTCGCTATGGTAGTCGGGCAAAAAAGTATGTATAAAGATGGTGCCAGTACTCGCAAACGACAAGTCTACGGCGCTTCGCATCTATTGCAGTGGAAAGTCATCGAGTGGGCAAAATCCAAAGGCTCTCTCGAGCACGACCTAGCTGGTATCCCGCCCATCAATCGCCTCCACGACCACACGCATTCGTTTTATGGCATGGGCAGATTTAAAACAAGTTTCAATAAAACCCCCACTCAATACCTGGGCACCTTCAATATTGCCGTGCGTCCTATTCGTGGCTGGCTATGGCAAGAAATACTTGAACGAGTGTGGCGAAGGATATATTTTAAGATAAACAAAGAAGGATGGTACTAACCAAGTGATCAATCAAGCCGTACTGATGAGCAGCGCCGAATTTTTTAGCAATGAGCAGCCAATCAACCCATATTATCATGCTGAACCCATCGATATCCATCGAGCAGTAGACGAGCACCGACACATCAAGAAATTATTAGAACAAGCTGGCGTACGAGTCGTCCCTGTTGGCGCACCGAGCGATAGCCAAGATGGCGTGTACACTGCCAATTGGGCGCTGGTACGAAATGGCAAGGCCGTCATGTCTCGCCTGCCTCAAGCCAGGAAAACAGAGGAAGCCCATGCCAAAGCAACTCTAGAGAACCTCGGTATTCAAACAATTGTTTTGCCTGAAGAGCTCAAATTTAGCGGTCAAGGCGATGCACTCCCTTGTGGCGACCTGCTTTTTGCTGGTAGCCACTATCGTTCCGACCCCGAAGCGCAAGCTATTGTCGCGGAAGAACTTGAATTTCAACTGATTCAGCTCCAAACCATACCGCAACTCGATGAACAAGGCAACCCAGTCACCAATTGGTCATCTGGCTGGGCAGATAGTTTTTTCTACGACATCGACCTGGCCCTGGCTATTCTTCGAGGGCCAAAAAATGGACAAAAAGGTCTTATCGCCTATTGCCCTGAGGCCTTCACCCCTGAAAGTCAGGCAATTCTCGCTGGGCTCGATGCCGTCGACAAAATCACCGTGTCTCTCGAGGAAGCCACCAAAGGTTTTGCCTGCAATCTCGTTTCAACTGGTGACACGGTAGTGATGAGCGCTCATGCACCAGAGTTTAGCGCCACGCTACAAAACCTCGGCTTCACCGTCCTCACCCCAGAAATCTCCGAACTCGCCAAAGGCGGCGGCTACATCCGCTGCACCACTCTCACCCTCGGATAGCCTAGGAGGCAGTCTTCGATATTTTACGAAGAGCAGTTCTGGCTTCTTCTAGTTCGTCCCATGGATGTTCACCGTCGGCTCGTTCGATGGTTTTTTCGTGTCCTTTGCCGAGGAGTATCACTGTATCATCTGCACTAGACACTCTCGTCATAGCAAACTGAATAGCTGAGGGTCGGTCGAGCACTAGAAAGAGGTCTCTCTCTCTTATTTTACCGCTGCGCTCGGCACCCTCGGCAATTTGTCCCAAAATCTCATTACCATCGATGTCTCTGTCGTCTTCTTCGGTCAATATCACCTCGTCGCAATACTTACCAGCTATTTCACCCTGAATCGCCCGCTTTGCCTCATCTCGCCTCCCAGCGCTGCCAAATACCGCCACTAGCTTGCCCTTCGTACTATTTCGCAAATCACCCAATAATCGTTCAAATGCATCAGGTGTATGGGCAAAATCCACTATCACTGAAAAAGCCTGCCCTTCATCGATCGTATTCATGCGCCCCTCAACCGTCTTCAGCGCGTCAATACCCTGTTCTATCTGCTTCTCAGTCAGACCCACACGGCGCCCCACAGCCACTGCCGCCAAACTGTTATAGACATTAAACTCGCCAGGTATATGACACTGAATAGCATAGGTATCGTCACCAATTTCGGCCGTATACTTGCTGCCGTCACTGCCAAGCTGAATGTTCTTCGCACGCAAATCGCCGTCTTTCAGCCCATACGATTCACCTCGCCCCGCTGCTGCCACATAGTCCTCGAAAGCCTCGTCATCAGCATTCACAATAGCAAAACCTCGTGGATTCTTTCCGGCACGCGTGAACAGCTTCTTCTTCGCCGCCCGATACTTCTCAAAACTCCCATGATAATCCAGATGTTCATGCGTCACATTGGTCACCACGGCAATTTCGTACGGTACCCCCCATACTCTATGTTGTGCCAATGCATGACTCGTTGTTTCAAGCACCAGCCATTCCACTCCCGCTTTTTGCATGGCTGCCAATCTCTTATTCAATACCGAAGGCGGCACCGATGTCATGTGCTCAATCTGCGGCGTAATGTCATCGCCTACCCCATAGGCAACTGTGGTCATCAATCCCGCCTTTATGCCCGATTCTACCAGCATGCGATGAATCATAAAGCTCGTCGTCGTTTTGCCATTCGTCCCTGTCACGCCAATCACCCGCATATTCCTTGCTGGCATACCATGGCGCAAAGAATACGCCGAAGCCTCTAGTAAATGCCCCGCTGGCTCAATTGCGGCAAACACCGATTGCGGCAAGAGCTTTTTCACCTGGTGTTTTACATATGAATACTTCGTTTTCGTTGTCATAGCCCTATTGTACTACGGGCGAGTATAGCCGAGCTATCTCGATACTCTGCTATAATATACCCAGTGAAAATACTTGGGATTGAAAGCAGTTGCGACGAAACGGCCGCGGCGGTTGTCGAAGATGGCAAGCGCCTACTTTCAAATGTCGTCAACACCCAAATCGACATCCATGCCGAATATGGCGGTGTTATCCCAGAGATTGCCGCCCGCAGTCATCTGGAGGTCATCAACCCCGTCATCCATAAAGCGCTTACCGATGCAGCATGCACCTGGGACGACATCGATGCCATCGCCGTCACCTACGCCCCCGGGCTCATCGGCTCCCTCCTCATCGGCACCCTCGCTGCCCGCACTCTCGCCATCATTCATGATAAGCCGTTGCATAAAATACATCATGTAGAGGCGCATGTGTATGCCAATTTTATCACCGAGCACTCCGAACGACCATCACCGACAGAAGGCTCTGCGTTCCCCGCAGAGCGCACACAAGAGAATGGCAGTTGGCGTGCAACACTGCCCAAACACCAACCCGCCTTCCCTCTCCTCGCCCTCATCGTCTCTGGTGGGCACTCACAGCTCGTTCTTTTTCGCAACCATGGCGACTACGACCTCATTGGGCAAACCCAAGACGACGCCGTCGGTGAAGCCTTCGACAAAGTGGCTAAAATCCTTGGCCTCCCCTACCCTGGCGGCCCTAGCATTTCTAAAGTCGCCGAACTAGGCGACCCGCATGCCTTCAAACTCCCCATCGCCAGGCTCCAAGGCAAATATGACTTTAGTTTCTCTGGCCTTAAAACAGCCGTTCTCCGGGCCGTTCAACACGAAGTGGGGAAAGACTACTCATTTCCCTCCCACGAGCTTCCTGGGCTCGTAGACGACGATTTACGACATGCTATGGCCGCTAGCTTCCAGCACACTGCTATCAAAACGCTCGTAGACAAAACAACACTTGCTTACAACGAATATCAGCCCTCCTCTGTCGTCATCGCCGGTGGTGTCGCTGCAAATCTCGAACTACGCCGACAACTCTCTGAAGCATTGCCCATACCCATCGAGTATGCCCCTATCCAGCTGTGCACCGATAACGCCGCCATGATCGCCACCCTCGCCTACTATCGCTCACACATCGACCAACCAGCCGACCCATTCGACCTTGAAGTTGAACCAAGTCTATCTATGTTGTCATTATTACAATAATTCACGGAGTTACGCATGCATTTTCTACAATCTGAGCCTTGGGAAACATTCCAAAAACAACTTGGTCGCACAACCTATCGTCAACAAGGAAATGGCTGGCACTTTTTGGCGATTCTAGAGAAAGGCAAAGGCAATACTCGCCTCTATTGTCCGTATGGTCCAGAGGCCACCGACCAAGCCAGTCTCGACAGCGCCATTGCCGCCCTCAAACAGCTGGCCACACAACTGAAGGCCTCGTTTATCCGCATAGAACCGACTTCTTTCGAATTCGCTCAACACCTTAAAAACACTGGCTGGCAAAAAGTCACCTACCAGAGCCTCAACCCTGAATATACCAACACCATAGACCTCTCCCCCGAGAGCGACCAGCTCATCGCCAATATGTCATCATCTATCCGCAATATTTATCGCAATTACCATAAAAAATTGGTCAATATTCATCAGTCAAACGATCCGCAAGATATCGATATATTCCTCAAACTCATTCACCAAGTATCAGAGCGAACTGGGCTCCGACCTCATAGCGATGAGTATTTTCGCGCGCAGGCCAAAAGCCTCATGCCCACTGGTGCCGCCACGCTTTGGTACGCAACAGTAGATACGCTACCTATAGCTTCTGCCCTCTTCTACGATAGTGTAGATACTCGCTATAACGCCCATGCTGCCGCCAGCTCATTGCCGGAACACCGCAAGCTAAAAGCTGCTACTGCCCTGCTAGCCGAGGCTATCCTCGATGCCAAAGCAAGGGGCCTTACAGTATTCGATATGTACGGAGTTGCTCCCATCGACGCGCCAAGCGACCATGCATGGGCTGGCTTCAGCGAGTTCAAGCGATCATTTGGCGGGAGCGATGTCCACTTTGCCGGATCATGGGACTTACCTATGCAAAAACTCCGCTATCAAGCATATCGGGCCTACCAGAAACTGAGCCGATAACCTCTCCTATAGCAAAAATATCTTATGGACGGCACTTGCCCGTGTGGTATAATTGTATATGAACACAAACATGTGAGGAAACCTGAAACTGTTTAAGCTTTACATATGGAAGGTAGGGTTAGTTTGTTGTGTTTTTTTCACATGAAAAAGGAACTGCTATAGCCTATGAAACTTTCAAAACAGTACACTCCAAATGAGTTTGAACCAACCGTGTATGCCATGTGGGAAACCAGTGGCGTTTTTGAGCCAACAGAGGAAGGAACCCCATATTCCATCGTTATGCCACCGCCAAATGCCAATGGCGACTTGCATATTGGTCATGCGCTCGACATGAATCTGAAGGATATTCTAGCTCGGTATCGTCGCATGAAAGGCGATTCTGTTGCATTCATCCCTGGCGCCGACCATGCAGGCTTCGAAACATGGGTTGTCTACGAGCGAGCATTGCAAGCAGAAGGGAAGAGCCGTTTCGACTTTACCCGAGAGCAGCTCTATTCGCAAGTCTGGCGTTTTGTCGAAGAAAAACGAGGCAATATGGAGCTCCAGCTCCGCGCACTTGGCACCAGTGCCAGTTGGAAGCACCAAGTATTCACTCTTGATAAAAAAGTGATCGATACCGTTTACCAAACCTTCAAGAAATTGTGGGATTCTGGGCTTGTTTACAGAGGTGAGCGCATCGTGAATTATTGTACCGAGCACCAAACAAGCTTTGCCGATATAGAAGTGGTCCATAAAAACGAGAAAGGGAAGCTATGGGACATCGCCTACCCTACCCTCGACTCAATAGGGGAGATAGTAGTTGCGACTACTCGCCCCGAAACCATGCTTGGCGACACCGCTATTGCCGTCCATCCAGATGACGAACGATACAAGCATTTCGTTGGTACTCGCGTCTTATTACCTCTGGTCAATCGAGAAATTCCCGTTATCGCCGATACTCATGTCGATATGAGCTACGGCACTGGAGCTGTCAAAGTTACGCCCGCACACGATCCAAACGATTACGAAATGGCCGTGCGGCACAATCTAGACATACTAAACATCATCGACGCCCACGGCAACATGACAAATGTGCCAGAACAATTCATGGGGCTCAGTGTGCTCGAGTGCCGCAAGCGAGTCCTGGCCAGCCTCAAAGCCGAAGAATTCCGTCGTGGTGAAAAAGATATCGAACACGCGGTGGGGCACTGCTACAAGTGCGGCACTATCATACAGCCGATGATGATGGACCAGTGGTTCATAAAGGTGCAGCCACTTGCCGAACAAGCCATCGAACGGCTCAGGGCAGGGGAGATCTCTTTCTATCCGAGCAATAAAGTTAACGAGATTATCGCCTACCTCGAGCAACTCCGTGACTGGAACATCAGCCGCCAGCCAGCCTGGGGTATTCCTATTCCAGCATTTCAGAATGTCAATGACCCAACCGATTGGATATTTGATACTCGCGTCGAAGAAACAACAATCGTAGTGAATAATACAACATATAAACGAGATGAAGACACCTTCGATACCTGGTTTTCTAGTGGTCAATGGCCATATATCGTCACTGATTATCTGCAAGATGGCGAACTCTCTCGCTTTTTCCCAACCGACCTCATGGAAACTGGCAGCGATTTACTTCGCCAATGGGTATCGCGTATGATCATGCTCAGTATCTATAACACTGGTCAGATTCCGTTCAAAACCGTCTATTTCCACGGCATGGTGAACGATGAGAAAAACCAAAAGATGTCGAAATCGAAGGGCAATGTCATCAACCCTATGGAAATTGTCTCCGAATACGGTTCTGACGCCATGCGTCTTGGTATCATCGCTGGGCGGGCACCAGCACAAAATCAGGCGTTTAATAGGGGAGCGGTTATTGCTGGGCGCAATTTCTGCAATAAGCTGTGGAATATGGCTCGCTTTACTGAGGGGCAAATCGGCGACAATCATGTCATTGTCGACCTCGAGCCAACAACCCCTGCCGACCACTGGATTATTCGCCAGATCAATCAAGCAGCCAAGACGATTGAAGAGCACTTAGCCACATACCGCTTCTCAGAGGCTGCCGACACCGTGTACCATGTCGTGTGGGACGATTTGGCCGATTGGTATATCGAAGCGAGCAAAACCAGCGTCAATCAGCCCATTCTATCGTGGGCACTGGCCACTTGCTTGCAAATCGCCCATCCATTCGCTCCATTCGTCACCGAAACCATCTGGCAAACGCTCAATTATACAACAGGGGTACTTGCTGCTGAACGATGGCCAAAAGCAGAAGAGTTCGATGCCATTGCCGCAGAACAATTTGAGCGAATTCGAGAGCTTGTCAGTGAGGGTAGGTGGGTTATTGCCGAGCTCCCTGGCAACAAGAAATACTCGCTCCTTTACGGCAGTGACTCGTTGGTAGAACACAACCTCGAACTCATTCGCCGACTCATGCGCCTTGAAAAAATCGAAAAAATCGACCAACCAAGAGGACTTCGGTTGGCTGCTACCAATCGCGAAACTTGGCTCGATATCGATAGTGACACGCTCTACCAACACCAAGCAAACCTTGAGCTTCGTTTAGCGAACGCTCGAAAGCGTCTTGATGGACTCAACGCCCGTCTTGCCAACGAGTCCTACTTAGCCAAAGCCCCCGAACGCCTCGTAACAGAGACGAAAGAAGAGCAACAAACAACCGAAAAACTCATCGACAGGCTCGTTACCGAGCTTGAAGTCATTCAACTCTAGCTAGCTAACAACAGGCAAGAAATGGTTGTCGAATGCATGACGACCTTTCGGCTCATAATTCTGAAGCATATATCGCTTCATGCGATGTTCTCGAGGCGGGCGACCAGGCACGCGATGCCCATTGTGCCCAATCGGCTTGCCATGATGTTCGGCATGGGTATGTGGCTGAGTAGCAATCTTCTGCGCTGTTACCTCAAGGGGGACTGGCTTATACTCGACTGCCTTATCAATGCGCCCATCATGAATAAAAATACCCGTTGCAGTTGCAAGACTCAGAGTGACGACTAGTTGCTGAAATATTTTTTGCATAATTTTTTGTTTTACAATAATTAAATTGATTACGCTATCTATATTAGCACAAGCTTTATTTTTTGTCAATACTAATGCATGATTATCTAGAAAATAGTCTTCTAATGGAGAGAACCTAGTGTGAGTAGTGCTAAACGCTTACTCGTGGTGATATTTTCCGCCGCTGGCGATTTCTTGCGATCGATAGAGCTGTTCTACCACTATAAGTCGAACGAGCTGGTGGGGAAATACCAGCTTCGAAAGCGACAGCACCCTATCTGCTCGCTGCCGCATAGCATCGTCCACCCCATAGGCTCCCCCTATGACAAATACCAGCTTCTTGCCAGTATTGAATACCTGTTGACACAGTTCCGACAGGGCAGGGGAGTTATATGGCTTGCCCGTCTCATCGAGCAACACCACGAAATCGGTGTCGTTCAGCCGATTCGATATACACTGCGACTCTTCCTGGCGCGCCCCAAGCCCCTCGCGCGCACTGTGCGGCAAAAGTACCCACTCGATATTCCACGGCTGCTTCAAGCGCTTCTGATAGCGTTCTAGGCCTTCAGCTATCCATGATTCGTGTTTACGACCAATGGCGATAATGCGAATCATGACAGACGATATTCTTGAGCAATAGCCGCCAGTACCTCATCATTCTCTAGAGGGAGATCATTTTGGTCAAGGCTAACACCGTCACCCCGATGAATCGGCACCAGATGAACATGAACATGCGGCACATCAAAGCCTTTCACCACCATGCCTACTCGATCTTTACCCGACACTGTGCGGAGGTGTAGTCCAATCTTCCGTGCAACTTGCATGAGGTTTTGATACTCATCGTCATCGAGATCCCATATCTGGTCTACCTGCTTCTTTGGCACCACCAAAGTATGTGCTGGCGCAAATGGCTGAATGGTCAGAAAAGCGATGGTGCGCTCATCTTCGTATATCTTGTGGCACGGAACTTCACCGTTGATAATTTTTGTAAAAATCGAATCTTCCATGTTCTTATTGTACCGTATTTACTTGCCCCGATTTGCAAGGTCCGCCACCAATTCATTAGCAATCCTCTGATGTCCTTCTTCAGTCAGATGCAGAATCCACTCACCATGCTCAAAGACGAGCGCACCCCCCCCCGCAAGGCGGCTCAAGATATCTGCGTCACTTAATAAACCGATATTACTAGCCTCAGCATAATGAATTCTATCAGAATCTATTCGCTCAACTGCAGTGGCAGCCGAACGATTGGCCCAAGAAGTAGAATCGACCAGTAAATCAAGCCGGCCGTCTTCCATAAACTCACATGCCGTGAAAAGACATGCTACGGTTCCTAGCGCACCTTTATTTACGGGTGGATAATATCCCGTTAGATATATTTCAGCGTGTGGCGCCTGTTGAGCGATTGCCCCCAGTAACTCCTCGTATTTATCGACCATATTTTCCGAGTCCAGCTGGGCACGAACTTGTTCATAGAGAGGAGAGCCCTTGCTACAATCAGTTTCTTCGCAAGTCTCAAATAATTCTCGTATGTCAGCTTCATCACCACCGGCTTCATTACCGCCAGCCGTCACTATCACTGCGCTTGTTGTATCGCGCAACGCATCGAGCTGCGATGCGCGGGTTTCATCACCATACAGTATTTGCTCAAAATCAGCGCCCGACCATGCAGCATTTTCAACGGCCATACCAAAATTTCGACCAATTATCTTGCCAAACGAGGTATCAGTACCCACGCCACTCGCAATCGAGTCGCCGATAACAACCAGGTTGCCGCCTGGCTCAAAACCCTTTGGATAAGTCGAATCTCCATCAGCACCAAAAGCAGCAACTGCGCCTATCGCAGCAACAACGACAAGAGGAAAACCGTACCTCTTTAGCCGCTCTCTAGAAACTTCAGAATTTCCTGCCATAATTTTTATATTATAGCACAATATACATATAAAGTCGATATTTGAGTACATTTTGGTCTAGAACCAGGGTGGCGTCTATGATATATTATGTACTGTACACGGAGGAGTACCCAAGTGGCTGAAGGGGACGGTTTGCTAAATCGTTAGTATGGGGAGACCTGTAGCGGGAGTTCGAATCTCCCCTCCTCCGCCAAGAAAGAAGGACGACCATGTGGTGGTTCTTTTTTTGTGGACTTTACATAAATTTTGTGCTATAATATAAAGTGGTATAATCGTATATAGACAAGGTAACAACCCAAAAAAGGAGAGCCACATGAATACAATTCTAGCCAAAATGACCGCTATCAGCGCCAGTATTGCGACATGGCTTTTCGTTGGAGTTGCCCAAGCGAGCGGCCTCGGGGTGCAAGGTGGGGCAAACGCCGCCAGGGGTGCCGATCAGCCGATTGACCTCTTTGGCGTAGGGGGTACTTTTTCTACTATTACGAATGTTCTCTTATTCATCGTCGGTGCTATTGCTGTCATCATGATCGTCATCGGTGGTCTTCGCTATGTCACCTCTGGAGGTAACCAAAACGCCGTCACTGCCGCCAAAAACACCATTCTGTATGCCATCATCGGTATCATCGTCGCTATTCTGGCCTATGCAGTCATCAACTTCGTCCTCGGCAGCCTCCTTCCTGGCAACGGCGGCGGAACGAGCGTCTAGCTTGTAGAAAAATACCGTTCTACTGCTTGGGCAAGCGCGACCGATAGGCAAGTCGGCACCGCATTGCCAATTTGCAGATTTCTATCACTTCGCGAACCATAAAATTGATACTCATCGGGGAAGCACTGCAATCTGGCGCCCTCTCTAGTCGTAAGTGGCCGAGGCGCTTTCGGGTGAATACAGCGCGAAGAGGACGGGGTAGAGAGATTTCTGGTAATAGTGGTCGAGGGCTTATCCCACCACAGACGGCTATAGGTGTTCTTGTATCCAGATGTTGGTCGTAATTCCTCGGGTAAATCGAGCGGTGTACCGCCATCGGGCAATAATTGCATGATTTTCACCAAATTTGCATTGTTGTTGGGTGAATTATGGTCCATCAGCTTTTCCGGAGCCCGCCGTCGCATGCGCCGCTGAAACTCATTTTGTGGCTCACTGGCATACGCAAAGCTTTCACTTCCCGCACCAATAAGCGGCAGATCGCCGATAGCCTCTCCAAGTGTGAGATAGGGGAGCTTTCCCTCACTTTTTTGTAGCTGTTGGGGATTATAGTGTGTTGGCTCAGGATAAGAAAACTCCTTTCCTTGCTGGGTACCAACAAGAATGATCCGCTCACGAATCTGCGGCGCGCCATAATCGGCAGCATTGAGCACTGTATACTGCACCCGATACCCTAATGACTCAAACAGCGCCACTACCCCTTTGAATAGTTCGCCCCCTTGCATCGACAACATGCCTTTTACATTTTCAAACACAAATAGCTTCGGCTGAAACTCCTTGAGAATACGGTGATATTCGAGGAATAACTGCGCCCGTGGATCATCTGCCCATCGTTTACCAACCGTCGAATACGCCTGACAAGGCGGACCACCGACGATAATATCGACCTGTTTCGCTGACTCACCCAAATCAGCATAGACTCTATCGAAGGAAAAATTCACCACATCGTCGACATACATTTTTACACTCGGATGATTCAGCGAATAGGCCTTGGCCATTTTTGGCAATATTTCGTTGGCAGCAATGATGCTAAACCGCGGATGATTCGCAAACCCATAGCTGAGGCCACCCACACCTGAAAATAAGTCGATAACCGTGAGTGGAGCGCCCATCTTATAAGTGCAAGCTCTCGTAGGTTATGGGCGGCTCGGTGATGTTCCAGCAGAAATAACTTTGGTCGATAGTAAACACTATTTGTCCTTCCATTTGCTGTCGCGCCTCCCAGTTGGTGTTTGTGTCCTCTATGGTGTCGAGGCGGATAAATGCTGCTTGGCCATTGTAAAGATCGAAATGAATAGCCAATGTCGGAATCCGTTCCTCGAGAGACAATCGCTTCGCCTCCACCACCTTATGCTTCTTGATGTCGTTGATGCCCGTAAAGCCTGTCTGCATCTCAATACGAAGCAGGGAACCATCTCGCAAGACCACTTCTATGTCTGCCTTCGGCGTTCGTTTGAAGAGCTCGATATTCGCCAAATCGTCATCGCCGATGATACGGATATGCGACACATCGACACCAAAAATAACCCCGAGCGCTTTCAGAAAATAATTCGCCAGTACAAAGCCGCGCATCCAGCTATAGTACCCCTGTTCGGGACGGCGACCTTGGTTATTGAGCCGCGGTAAAATGTTGTGCTCGAGCATGATGCGATGTGGCTGAATGATATATTCTTGGCGAAATGCCTCGAGATCGCTGTGACGAATATCGGGCGAAACAGCACCATTCAGACTCGTTACCAGTTCGAACAATCGCGTGTTGAGCAGTTCGATATACGCCAAATCGACTGTCGGTGTAATATTCTTGGCACCCAGAAAATCTTTGACGGCGCCCTGGCTGGAAAACCCAAGCCGACGGCGATAGTCACGAGCTTGCATGGCAATATCAATCATCATATACTTGACCCGTTAGAAATAAATTCACTTTTATCCTCGATAATCATCAGGCTCTTCATAATAATACGATTGCTCGACACCCTTCATGAAAACTTCACGGTCGTTTATTTTATCGGTTAAAGCGGTGCGGAGAAGCTCGCGAAGCTCTAATGTCTTTACATGACTGCGGATCATGGCCTCAAAATAGTCATTCTTTGATACTTGCGACCAATCGACACATCTACCAAGACGCTTTTTGAGTATCAAATCAAGCCAGATACGCGTACTACGACCATTTCCCTCCATAAACGGGTGGGCAATATTCATCTCGGCGTACTTATCGATAATCTCTTCGAAGGTGTCCTCGGGCATTTTTTCAATCTCAGCCAAAGCATTCTTAAGATACAGCGCGTTTGCGAAGCGAAAGCCGTCTTTGCTTATATTCAGTTCGCGGATTTTACCCGCAAAATCATAAAGCCCACCAAATAAATATTCATGAATTTGCTGCAAACCCTTTGTTGTGCCAACTTCAAACGAAGACAATATTTCGCTCTCAAACAGCTTTAACGCTCGTTTTTTGCTAGTTTCATCAATATCTTGCATATACTTATTATAGCATAAGATTCCATAGTTTTTTGGCTATTTGCAGGGGTATTCCATGTATTTTCTTGCCTGATAGACTCTAGAAAAAGTTCCCTATTCTATGTGGCGGAGAGGGAGGGATATCGCCAGCAAGCTGGCTCCTCCAGTCGCTCACGAAAAAATGTAAACACTTTTTCGTTTCACTCCCTACGCCGAACCCTCGGTATGTTTTGCTACGCAAAACCCGAGGGTTCGGATCCTTCATCTCGGAGGCAAAATAAAACCCCGACCTAAAAAGGTCAGGGTTTTATTTTGGCGGAGAGGGAGGGATTCGAACCCTCGGTGAGTCGCCCCACGCCGGTTTTCAAGACCGGTACCATCAACCACTCGGTCACCTCTCCATAAATCTTTGGTTATTGTAGCAAAAAACAGGTCAAAACGCAACGAGCAAGCCATCATTGGGGCTGATATGCCGTTGCCGCCACCCATACCGTCCTCGCGCCACCCTCTCGCAGTGCTTTCGCGGCATGTTCCAGGGTGGCGCCAGTCGTTACTACATCATCGACCAAGAGATATATCTTGTCACTCTCCAAGCCCTCTACCGCTTGGTACGATTTCGCTGCCTGTCGCAATCTATCCGCCCGCGAAGCTCCCTGTTGTACGAAATTTTCAAGACGCGTAAGAGTAGAGCGGTAGGGAAGCCCCCTCAGAAGCGCCAATTGCTCGGCAATTTTTGCCGCATGGTCGTACCCTCGCTCTCGAATATGCCGTCGAATCGTCGGCACAGCCGTCACTATGACCGTTTCGGGGAGGGCAGGCACTATTTCATGCAGCATGTGCGCCTGTATAGCGCATCCTTCTCGGCACGATTCGTATTTGCTGACATTTATCAGCTGCTGCAGCGCATTGCTTCGTTCACCCAACGACCAGCATCGCTCGTAAGGCAAGTGGCATGCACTACAGCCAGCAGATGGTCCAATTGGCTGCCGACAGCCAAAACATATCATTTGTGGTTCACTAATGATGTCATATTTACAACTATCACATAATACTGCGCCAATTACGCCACAAGAGCAACAGTAGTGAGGCAAAATAGCCTCTGTTACCATTTTTAGTATTGTGTTTTTTACATTTACCATACCCTTTAGCTTGATTATACTGCAAATGCTCGGTATAATTACACTATAGAAAAATTTGAGCCAAGAGAAAGTGGAGGATATCATGGCCCGCAAGCAAAACGACGACTTGCTCATCGAGGACGAACTCGCAGCAGCATTTCTAGACAACGACCCGATTGAAACAACAACTGTTGCACCAGTAGCAGCTGCACCGCAAGATGATTCAGCACAAGACTGGAATGATGGAGATGATGATTTTCCAGGTCAGCTCGCTGTCGATGTATACGAAACACAGGAACAACTGGTTATCAAAGCTCGCACTGCTGGTGTGAATAAAGAAGACCTTGATGTCAGTATCTCAGACGGTATCTTGACTATCAGCGGCACTCTCAGCAGTGGCGATGATGAAGGCGTGATACACTGGCATATCCAAGAATGCTACTGGGGCGAATTCCGCCGCACTGTTGCGTTGCCAGTTGCCGTGAAAGAAGATGAAGTGAAGGCCGTTCTGAAAGAAGGCGTTTTGACTATCAGCTTCAATAAGGTAGAGCAAGAAACTGTTCGAGTGATCAATATCGAAGGCTAGAACAAGCAGCCTCTCTAACACTATCCCCCTCGCATGAGGGGGATTTAGATTGCGTAAAAATTCCCACATCTCCTAGGCGTATAGAAATAAAAAAATAAGCCCCGCCTAGCAGAGCTTATTTTGAGTTTTTTACAGCAGCTTAGGTAGTTACTCGACCCCTCCTACCAAATTACCAATAACAAAGTTGACTGCCGCGTAGGCCAAGATGGCGACGATGATACCGATAATGGCATACAAAATAGTGTTTTTAGCAGCCGTAACCGCGTTTTGGTCACCACCAGATACGGTATAGCGAATACCACCGAGGATTAACATAATGACCGAAATAGCACCGATGATGAAGAGCAATACATTCGTGATAGTAGTAAATACACCGCCGACACCAAATAGCTTAGCTCTTTGATCAGCACCTTTCGCACAATTAGCACCATTGCTCAATGATACGGTGTCATCAGCACACTCTGTTGCGTCCGCCGCATAGGCTGGCTGGGCAAAGGCTCCAAACGCGACCGTAAGGGCGAGCGTGGCTACCATGACACCGAAGCTATTTTTTATTGTTGTTAGCATAGAATATATTCCTTTCTGGCTAAAAATATGACTTAATTTGTATTATATAAGATATGTCGCTAAAATTCTAGGGGTTTTATGGGCGAGATTCTTTTTCGCGTCGAGTTATCCAACCAATTTCGTTATGACAAAGTTCACAATCGCATACGCCAATATGGCCACAACGAGCCCTATAACAGCGTAGAGAATGGTGTCTTTGGCGGATTTTACATGAGCGGCTTCGCCATTGGAGGTAACATAGCGGATACCACCGATGACGATCATGAGGACGGCGACAGCACCGAGAACCATCAGAATAATGTTGATAATATTCCTAATCAAACCCATGAGATCGGTCTGCGTCCCAGAACCAGCAGTTTTGCCAGCACCCACGCTCATACATGCCGCAGCATTACCATTATCGCAGTCCTTCTGACATGCCGTAGCATCACCCCCTGCACACGAAGCAGCAGCACTCACTGGTGTCGGCATAACAGCAAATGTAAGTCCAGATACCAAGCCCATGCTTACGAGTAATTGTGTCATTTTTTTCATCATTTTTCTTCTCCGTTGCTCTTTCTTACATTAAACTTGTCATTACAAAGTTCACAATCGCATACGCCAATATGGCCACAATAAGCCCTATAACAGCGTAGAGAATGGTGTCTTTGGCGGATTTTACATGAGCGGCTTCGCCATTGGAGGTAACATAGCGGATACCACCGATGACGATCATGAGGACGGCGACAGACCCTAGGATAATAAGGATGGTGTTGATGACTGATTTGATCATCGAGTTTGCATCATCGCTGTCTTTAGCCTTACAGACGGAGGTATTTTTATTGGTGTTCGAATCACATTCCTTAAACACATTGATAGCACCTACGGGAGCCGCCGACAGCACAAAAACTGCCAGAAGCGAGGTGAGAGCAAGGGTAATTTTCTGTATCATACAACTTCCTTTATTTTACACTAAATAGTACAAACTGCGTTAAAGTGAAGGCCGCCGCTATAACAATGAGGCCTACCACTGCATATAATATAGCATCTTTCGCTTGCTTTATCTTATTAGCTTCACCCTGAGACAAAACATACAACACTCCAGCAATGACAATGACCAATATCGCCACAATACCTGCCCACACATAGACTTGGTTCAAAATACTCTGGATGGTATTTTGGTCGGCTTTCACTTTGGGTATACCCACCTCATCTGGGGTAAGCTTCGCTACTGCATAATACAACCAATACATCTTAGAGCGCTCCCGCTACAATATTGACAATTGCTACCGAAAAGAGGGAAATCACCAAGCCAATAACCGCGTGTAAGATAGTATTTTTAGCAGCGGTCATTTTGTTTGGATCGCCAGCACTCAACAAATATTTATAGCCGCCAATGATGAGGAACACCGTCGCTGCATAGCCAACAAGCTGCAAGATGATATTGGTAATATTGATAACTATCCTCGTTACCAGCGTTCGCATATCTTTTACCACTATCTGGCACTCGCCACCGACTTTACCAGAAAGGCCATTATACCAGGCGGGCAGGGTAAGAAAAGTACTGTCACAGTCTGCTTTTTTGGTGCCGCCATCGATTGATATATTTTTTTCATTGTCTTCTTGTTTTCGCGCAGACGCAGCACCACTGGTCGCACTATCTGTCACAGCTAGGCTGACCGATAGCGCAATCGCCACCAAAAAGAGTTTGATGTATTTCATCACTTAAATATTCCTCCCGGCACTAGCCATTGCAACAGCGCCCACATCATGGCATATATCACAAGGGCGATGACAACATTGCGAATCATTTCGATGGCTTTTTTGGTCTGCTCGGCATTGCCGCCAGCTGTCGTATACATAAATGACGCGAAAGCTATCATAGCCACCGCCACAACACCGATAGCCACCGTGAGTATGTTTATGGCATAAATCAGCAACAGCCAGGTACCAGACTTTTCCAAGTCTTTCTCGTTCGCCGCTTTACAGATACTGTCCGGTAAAACAGAGCACTCTAGGGCACGGGCCGAACTACTCGGAATGACCGCCGCCAAGCCCAACATGGCCATGATACCCAGCACTAGTGTTTGTTTCTTTATCATCCTATATTCCAGAATAAACCACTCGCCAATAACATGCAATAGCATAAACGAATAAAAAGTAGTAAAATATATTGACTTTTTTCACAGAAAATGCTATACTGAAAGAGTATGTGGGTAACGAAAACGATATCTGCGTCGAGGGTAGCCTTTCGGCGTTTTATTTCTGTGCTTGCCATCGTCTTTTTGATGGTTACTTTCGCTACCATTCTTCAGTCTTCTACTGCCTACGCAGCCGATGCGTCGTGGGAAGGGCAGAGCCTGCAATATGAGGGAAATACCTTTTCCAAGATAGAAAATACCGGGCTACCAGCGGCCGATGTAAGTGGCAACACGCCATTTGCGTGGATCGACCAACGGGCAACACCAAATGAGGCACACATCATCTTCGTACCCGGAACAGGTGATGAGCCTTTCACTGCTACCTCTGGAACACTGAAAGTATTCACCCATGCGCCACCTTCAACATTTACCGCCACTAGCGCTAGTCCCACCACTGTTACCATCGTCCGAAGCCTAACAAACGAAAGCCCTACCGATGCACCTAGTTGTAGCGGAAGCTTTTCCAGCCTCGCCTGGATATTGTGTCCGGTCTCCAATGGTATCGCCGAATTCGTCGATATGGTGTATAGCCTCATTCGCGACTTTCTCGAGGTAAACAACCTCTCCATGAGCACCTCGCAAGACAACGCCATGCATTCTATCTGGTCGCTCATGCGAACCATCGCAAATGTCGTGTTCGTTATCGTCTTCCTGATAGTGATTTACTCGCAAATGACTGGTGGCGCAGGCGCTGGCGACAAATCCATACTGTCCAATTACGCCGCCAAGCGCATACTACCAAAACTCATCATCGCTGTCATTTTAGTCAATGTGTCGTACATCATCTGCGCGCTGGCGATAGATATATCGAACATGCTGGGCCACTCCATCAAGGTCATTTTCGACAATATTCGCGACAATTATATCGTGCATATGTCCGGCCTCGATATCACCTGGGGTAATCTCACCACCTACATACTATCTGGCGGTGTCGCCACTGGTGGTATTGTTGCGTATCTGAACTTGTCGGTTGCCACTGGCGGTGGTATAGGTGCGCTCGGCTACTTACTCCTCGGTGTACTCATACCAGTCGCCATCTCGCTGATGGTGGCGTTTATCGTACTATTCGCCCGTCAAGCCCTCATTACCGTCATGGTACTGTTGGCGCCCCTCGCATTTGTTGCCATGGTGCTACCCAGCACCAACCAGCTCTATGTCAAATGGCAAAAATCGTTCATATCGCTGCTTGTCTTTTTCCCACTATTTGCGCTCCTCTTTGGCGGATCGCAGCTGGCGGGCTCTATCATCATGACCACTTCTGGCGGAAAAATCCACCTCCTTATCATGGGGTTGGCTGTGCAGATGGTACCACTATTTGTCACCCCATGGATGCTGAAGTTCAGCAACGGTCTGCTAGGAGATATCGCCAAGATGGTAAATAGCTCTTCGAGTGGCATCAAAAAAGCTGGCAAAAGTTGGGCGAAAGACCGTCAAGATTATCACAGCTCGCAAGCTCGTGCCCGCACGGCAGCTCGATTGCAAAAAGCCGAAGATGCGTATCAGGCCGGCCAACAAGGTAAAATGAAGACGGCATGGGATAGGCGAGTTGGACTTGGCAGGACAGCCTACAATCGCGACCAGGCCAAGCGAACCCGAGAATATCGCAGGAAAGATAGCGAGGAGTTGACACAAAATATAGCTAACTTGCGACAGCAGCGCGAAAATGCCGGTGAAGATGCGAGGAATAATCCACTACCGTTGGTGGGAAAACCACTACGAACCGCTGGCGACTGGACAAATAAAAAACTCGGCGGCGATACGCCAGAAAAGCGACACGCCAGACATGAACTCACACACACCCTTCAAAAGAAAGCCGAAGGCTATAAAAACCTCGACCATGCCGAACACGAAGAACACTGGGAAAAATTCCTCAACAGCGGCTACAATGGTGCTGGTGCTACCGCTACCGAAAAGGAAGCGCACAAATACCGCGATATGCTCACCCGAGAAAGGCAAGCCAAGGGCGTGGGAGACCTATACAAAGAGAAGATGGCGGGTCAAGATGATGAAACACTACAAAGCTTCATTCACGGCAATAGTGGTCTCAAGAAAGTAATCAAAGACACCACCAAGCACAAGAAAACCGCCGAGACATACAAGAATATCGTCCAGAAAGAAGCCGATACTGCATGGGAAGAATTATCAGCAACCGACGATACCTATAAATCACTGCGACTTAGCGAAGCAGCAGCTACCGACTCGCACCGCCGAGCTACCGCCGAATGGAATAAAATCGTCGAAGATGTACGACTGAAGGGCTCGAGCTCTGTTCATACTATCGCAGCTCCAGGTACCGATGCATTGACACAGCTTCGCATGACCGATGCAGCCAAGGTAGTACAAGCTCAGACAGAACTAGCCATCGTGAACGAAAAAGCCATAAGTGATCTAAAGGCTTCTCATGAAAGCAGGGCAGAGTCTCGATACATCACCAGTTCAGAAGGTCAATTCTTCAGCCGCACCGCTCAAGCCTACAAAGATGCGCTAGCGAGCGAACAAGCTAAAGAAACAGCGCTCGTCCAAGAATGGCGAACCAAGAAGGGTGCTGAAGATCTCGTGGGCGAAGAGGCCGCTATCGCCGAACGATTACGAGAAGCCGACATTGTCAAGCGAACTTACGCAAGGCGAAATGAACAAGCTTCCGACATTACCAGCCAAGAATACGCCCAGCTTGTGAAGGACGATGCCATTATACCAGACGGCACAGAGACTATTGCCACTGTAGCTGGGGGTATAGCCGGCCGTGCTGGTGTGAGCCAAGCAAAAGCCACCGCGCATCAGACAGTGGTAAGTGCTGCCAATAAAGCCATTGAAGCTGAGAAAACTCTCATGTCACAAGTCAAAGAACAGGAAATCCTTGGCGAAACAGTTGATGGTGAAAAAGGCCTTGGAAACCCTAATGTCCTCGATGAGCCAACAGAACGCCTCGCGGCAATGGCTGGATCGATCGCGGGTCGCTGGCACATGGAATCGCACATTAAGCTGTGGAAACGCATGGGCGAATTACAGTCTATAGCCATGGCAGAACTGAGCGCAGCAGAAGCCAGCGGCGACAGAGATGCTATCGAGCGTGCCAATGCGAAGGTCTCGAAGATGAAAGACATGCAGCAACAAGTTATGGCCGACAAGAAAAAGATACCATTCGGCATTGGCGATGTCGATCAGGGTCAAGCTACTGTGGGTACCTACACTGGCAATATATTTGAATCAGCCCGCAAGCGCATCATGGAAAACCTGGCTACCGAAACGCTGGCCACCATGGACCCAGATGATATGAGGCTCCTTATGGAAATGGCCAGTGCCGACAAGCTCAATAGTACTGAGCTCAACAAGATAAAGACTGTATACAACGAGTGGAAGAACGATCCTATGCTGAAGTCTAAGCTGAAAGATAAGCATCGCAAGCTGCTTGATCCTATCGAGAGGCATGCTGAAACTGGCATAGTGGATTACCCGGATGATAGAAAGGATTACTTTAACTATATTAAAGACATGGTAAAAAATCCTGAGCCATAGGGCTGGCTAGATTATATCTAATATAAGAAAAAGAATAACCCATAATGATTTAAGTGGAAAGGAAAGTTATCATGGCATCAGATTACGAAAGAAAGATACAAGCACTCATTCCAGGCTTGCAAAGAGAGCAAGTCGAAAAGGCTACAACACAAAGGCTCAGGTAAATCGAAGAAGCTCGTCGAAAGGCAGAAGAAGAGCAACTAACAAGAACAGTCCATGAAATGGGGATGGAAGTAGTGGCTCTACTACAAAAATATCGCGTTCCAAGCTATCCAATATTTAAAACTCTGTATCCGAATCCGAAAAATTACGATAAAAAACTTGTCGATACCAAAAAAACCGCATGGCCAGTATATAGTATTTATCATCCCGGAGACACCGATTTTTATCCATATACAACTTCACACGGCATTTCTAGCGAAGGCCACCTCATTAACGAGCCTACGATTGGCACCACCACAGTAGGGGGAAGATCTGTAAGATATATCAGTCAAGGCAGTCGTCAAATAGGTCCTCACTATGGTCTCGATATTATAAAAGGGGACGACTTCAAGCGAGGCATAGCATCGCTCATATCAGGGGGCGGGCCGTACGAGCGCCAGGAAAAATGGTAGCCAATAATTACACCAACAAGCATAAACCGTTATATTGAGGGGGTGTGAAGCCACAGTTTTACAAACTGCGGAATCAAACCCTTACAATTTGCGGGGTGAAATCTTTACAAAGTGCGGGGTAAGGAGTAAACTGTAAGCATGAGATATATCAAACGGATCAGTGATACAGAGCTCGAAAACCGATTGTCGCGCAGTGGCGCGGTGCTTATTGAAGGGCCAAAGGCATGCGGCAAAACGGAACTTGCCAAGCAGGCCACTAAGAGTGAGATCAATATCGACACTGACAAAAGCGTCTCGACGGCCATGCAGTTCGACCCAAATATTTTGCTAAAAGGCGAAACACCACGCCTCCTCGACGAGTGGCAGGCGCAGCCAAAATTGTGGAATTATGTGCGCCACAGTGTCGACGACCGAAAGTCGACCGGGTTGTATATCCTCACTGGTTCGGCAAATCCTATCGATGACATCAGCCAGCACTCTGGGGCGGGGCGGTTTTCAAAGATGCGCATGCGCACGCTGTCGTGGCAGGAGTCGGGCTGGTCGGATGGGACGGTGTCAATGAAGGACATACTGGATGGCACAGTGATACAGCCGCAATCCGTCGTTGACATTAGTCTCGAAGATATCGCGCTGAGGATTTGTCGTGGTGGTTGGCCACAGCCGTTGGCATATGAATTTTCTGATGAGAATGCAGTACTATATACCCGCGACTATGTGAGTGCACTCACCGATGTTGATATTAGCCGCGTACCTGATGCACCGCGACATAACCCGGTGTTAGTACGGCGCTGTTTACGGTCAATTGCGCGCAATATATCGACCGAGGTGTCGATTAGTACCATCCAGAAAGACATGGAATATGACGGTGGTGAAGCTGTCGACCGCGACACGATAGCATCATATCTCAACACGCTGAGCCGACTATTTATACTGGAAGATTTGCCGGCATGGAGCGCCAACATCCGCTCGTCTGTGCCACTGCGTAAGTCGCCGAAACGGCACTTCGTTGACCCGTCGATTGCTACGGGAGTTTTGGCTATTGGTCCCGATGCTCTTATGGGCGACTTGCGGTACACCGGGTTCTTGTTTGAGTCGGAGGTTATCCGCGACCTGAGGATATATGCCGAGGCGCATGACGCAAAAGTGTATTTTTACCGTGATGCGTCGGGCCGAGAGGTTGATGCAATTGTCGAAAAGAGCAATGGTGAATTTGCAGCATTTGAGGTCAAGCTAGGGTTTGAAGCAGCAGATGAAGCGGCGGGTAGTCTGCTCGAGTTCTCGGAGTTGTTGGTTGGCAAAAAGCCCACATCGCTCAATGTCATCACCGGCAATGGGTTCGCACACACGCGGGACGATGGTGTGAATGTTATTCCGTTGGCGGCACTAGGAGCGTAATTATGGCGCGGGTATAGAATAGAGAGGTTTATAAGCCTCTTGCAAAATTGTAAAAAGTGTGCTATGATACAATCATAAACCTTATTTAACACACACATGTTCAAACAATTCATCAACAACATACAGGCACGACACTTTTGGCGACACGCCAATTTCTCTGAGGTAGGGCAGCTCTACGCTGCTCGGCTGATGCGCACTATTGCCATCAACCTTGGTGCCGCTTTTATGTCGGTATACATGCTGAAAATGGGGTATTCGGTGTTCAGCGTGTCTATTTTTTGGGCGTGTTATTTCGGTACGAAGGCGCTGATTGTCCTCCCTATGGCGCAACTCATCGCTAATATTGGTCCCAAAAAAGCCATTATCATCTCGAACTTTCTCTATATTCCGTCCATGGTAGCCTTTGTATTCTTGCCCCAGCTTGGTGTGATGGGGCTTGTTATTAGCGTTCTATTTCAATCTACCTCAACCGCGCTCTATGACACTGGCTACCTGATAGGATTCTCCCGCCTCAGTCGAACAGCAAAGGTCGGGAAAGAAGTGGCGCTCATCAATATCACCGAAAAACTTGCCAAGGGTATCAGCCCGCTCATTGGTGGTATTTTGGCCATGTTCTTTCAGCCGCAAGCCTCAATCATTGTATCCATTGCGTTCTTCGTGTTTGCTGCATGGCCGCTATTTCACACTGTTGACTCTATGACAACAGGCTTCAAACTGGCACCAAAAGGTTTTCCATGGCGCTACTCTTTGCGAAGCCTGCTCATACAGGTGCCTCTAGGTTTTGACTTTTATGCCTCGGGGAGTGCATGGTCTCTTTTCCTCGCTAGTATCATATTTACTGCCAATAGCAACCAAATATACGCCGAATTGGGCGGGCTGGCTTCCATCATACTCTTGGTCTCCCTTGTTGCAGCACATGCCTATGGCAAACTTATCGACAAAAAAGCTGGCGGGCAACTGCTGCTATGGACAGCTATCGGTGGTGCGCTTACCAATATCGCACGAGCCGTCACTCGTACGCCCATCATGGCCGTTAGCACCAACGCCGCCAATGAAGTGATGACGACTGGCTACTCTATGGCCTACATGCGCGGCATGTTCGATGTGGCAAATAGCGTGGGCTACCGAGTGTTCTACATTGGTATGTCGCAATGCATGTCATACTTCGGCTCTACCATCGCCGCACTGGCGCTGGCGCTCATCGTATTGCTATTCGATACCACAAATGGCTTTACAGTATTTTACCTCATTACCGGTGTAGCGGTCGCAGCTGTGGCTTTGGCGAGGTTTCGGATATATAGGGTGGCGTAGGGATTTTATCGCTGCGCGGTAGCGTATTGTTTTAATGAAGGGGTACATTCATCGAGATTGAGATTGGCGGGATCAATCCAGAATGCCTCAGGGGTTTCCGAGGAAGTAACCGGTGTGACATCTTGCGTAGCTTGGCACTCAAAAAAGAGATATAGCTTGGCTTTGTCCTTCGCAATTGCACTCGACTCAAGCCAACGACCAACGGTGACGGTGACGCCCGTTTCCTCTTCGACTTCACGGATAAGATTCTCTTCAATCGTATCATTTTGTAGGCCACTATTTTCGGTCACTTCGACCGTACCACCAGGAATGGCCAACATTCCCGGAAATGTCTCTTCATCTAGCGCGCGGCGAATAACAAGGAGCTCGCCCTTGCTATTAAATACAAACCCGCTGACAATCACTTTAAATTCGTTGATCATAGCATTCTCCTCTTATATAACTTTTTTGCGTACTATATCTAGTATAATGGAATCAATTTCCTCTGCAACTTTCCCCGCAGGTGCATTAGCATCGATCTCTGTCGCTACACCAACTCCAAGTGATCCATAGGCTTCGTAGGCATCATTGAAATATGGATTTGAAGTAATAATATTATTTTCCCTAAATTTATATTTTGGATCACTGGGATCAAGTCGCGCTAAAAGAACTTCCGTTGATGCTGCCATATATATCGTAACATCTGGCCATAACTTTCGCACATAGTCCGGATTGCCATACATAGTAGCAACGCCGACTGGCAGTCCCTCTTTCAGTGTCATCTGAGCGCGACTAATTCCTGCTCTATCAAAAAGGAAAACTCTACCACCCACCGAAGGCTTACTGAACCAAGCTGCAGCTTCCGCCAATAGTCTACAGGCACCTTTGCGCCAAGCTTCATAAGGGTTTGCATGACCGGCTTCAAATTGCTTAAAATTTTGCCACCACTCCGACACCGGATCTCCCTCCATACTTCCAGTGCCAGGGCGGGTTCCATCACCCCGCAAGATAACAGGAGCGTATCCTTCGCCCATCAACTTCTCGTAAAGTATATCCAATTGCGTACCCTTGCCGACACGGTGATTGCCGTCAAGAGCAATAATCGGTGGTCGCCTAGACATATTAGTCATTTCTCAATACTCCCGTCACTTCGGCCTCTTCGTGCATACTTTTAGCAATCGCAGCCAATATGGTATTTGTGCGTATATGCGAGCGTATACCAGACTGCGAAGGAACATTGTGGAGAAAATCCGTCACGAGCTGATGGCGGGCGTATTCATTTTGCCCTATATCATTCATCGCTCCATCATCTTGCTCAAGTTGTTCAAGCGTTATTATCTCGAACGGTTTACCGCCCATCAAGTCACTATTCCTGTAAATATGAATGTCAAAATGCTCAAGCCCACCGCACTCGGTCAAGTTAGGCTGACTAACATCGTGTACTTCGGTAGATTGATACGAATGCACCTGGATATTCATGAGTGGTCCAATCTGGATATTGACGCGTTCGTGGCGTAGTCTGCCGTTACCTTTGTATAGATCTTCTTTTGCCTCACCCCATGCTCGTCGCGAAAATCCGGTATGCAGCAAGTTTATGGCTACTGTCGTCATCGCGCGTCCATCTCGTCGTAGCTGCAAAAGTGAGTAGCTATCAATCTCACCAAAGCCTTTTTCAGGAAAGACATATTCATTATCAATATCGAACATCCGCTTGTAAAACCTATCCGGCACTTGTGCTTTGAAGCTGTGTATTGTATTCGCGTACGAATGAACGCGATAATCATCGTACTGGTAGCGTTCTGTCAAAAAACATAGCAGGTCTACAAAATGATAACCCGAATGCAGTAATTTACCGTAGCCATTCGCATATGGGTGGTTGTCTAGGCGAGGAATCTCATCTGGAAAATCCCATCGACCATCAGAGTGGTAGATATCAATAAAGTGCGGCTGAATACCATACTCTTCGGACACTCCATCTATTAAACTTTTGACATATTGGTAGCCAAGATGTCGTCGCCTTTGACACTGCACCACAATATTATCACCAGTGTCGTGGCGCAGGAGATCACCAAGATCATCAACAATTTGCTGAGCATTTCCAACAGATAGGTCCTTGGGTGCAGAAAGTGGTTTATCGATAAGCACTTTGATGCCTCGCTCTAGGCAGAGCCTGGCATACGGTATGTGTATTTCCGGCGGAGTTGACACTATGCCCCCACCAATCATGAGCTCTTCAAGTAAGGTGTTCAACTCATGGTGTTCTTGATCAGAAAACGCGATATAGGGATGCGTAGCATTCACGAAAAAGAGGCGGGTATCATGCCATCCATGCTTGGCTGCCATTGCTTCAATAACTTTTCGTGACGACTCGATATCTACAATAAGCTTTGGTTGGATATTGTGTCGGACAAAGTAGCCGACATAAATGCGCTTTGCGTGTGGGCCGCACCCAAAGAGTGCAATATTTTGTATGGGGTCTTTTTTAGCTAGTAGGGGGGGGGGGTAGGGCTCTGTATTCATTGAGGCATTATAGCATAATGGATCTTTGTTGTCAATGCATACTCTAAAATTCCAGGAATCTCCTTCCATCCAAAAAGCCTCAATAATGCTAGAATTAAAGAAAGGCCAAAATAGCGAAATATTTTATGAGGAAATTGAATATGGATATGGGCGGCGTCTAGGCTTAAAAATCCGGCAGTGGCACACCAGTCTTTTTTGACACTTTTTTGGCCCATTCAACGAAGGTAAGCAAATTGTGCGTCGCGAGCAGCTTGTTCGACTTCTTCGGCATCGAGGCGACCTACGAAATGGTCGATAGTATTAGTGAGTGAGTCGAGGCTCGATTGTGATGCTGTGTCGTCAAGTTTACTATTTACTTCGCTAAAGAAGTCTTCTATGTATTTAACCAATTGCGTAAATTGATCATCATTCATGTTTCTATTTTAGCATTCATCGATATAGCGGTAAATACAAAATAGCCCACCCTGGCTTTATCATCGTGATACGATTAGGGCATATGGATGATACGAATAAGCTCTCACCTTATCGGTTTTTTATAGGGGTAATAAAGGTTCATGGGATTGCCTGTAACCCAGAAGTCAAGTGCAATATCGGAATTGAATTCCGATATTGCACTTGACCAGTTGGTCATTCGAATTGCTCGCGCGCAGAATTATGCCTCTTCTTCAGCAAGTCTCTAGGCGAGAACTTTATTTTCTGCGTAGAGTTTGCGAAGTTTTTTTCGAATAGATACTTTAGTCATGCGGCCTATTATACCTTAGATACATACAGCGGTAAACGCGCGGATGCTATGAATCCCTAAGGCAACCAATATATGGCGTTTTATACGAACATATCGCACAAAAATACCCCAAACCTCTTGCATTTTTCATAAATCTGTGGTATAGTGAAACCATAGCCAGCAATACGCTGGAGCAGTATCAAGTTTATATGAATTCTGGACGGAATGTATGCCAGAGAAAGGATCCCAAGCGTTATGGCAGATATATTAAGGCCTAACCCAAGTGATTTTGCAGTACCCAGTGAGACAACTACGGGCATAGTGACCCGCCAGGAGAAGGGGAAGAAACACGGTAGGATAGCGAGAGCTGGAGCAGCACTTGTCGGAACCCTCATGCTAGCAACCGCCTGTGCACCAAAAGCCGAGACAAAAGCGCCAACTATCGAGCCTACTAATACGGAGCCAGTGGCTACGGCGACGCAGACGCCTGAGGTAGCACCCAGCCCGTCACCATCTCCTGCAGAAACTGCAAACATTGAGTCTGGTGAGTATATTCCAGAAACTGCTTATACCCTGGACGCAATGAATGAGCGCATCGAAAATATGACGAGCGAGGAAATCGATAAGTTGTCACTAGAAGAGCGAGCGGAATTGATATATGCAATGTATGTGCAGGCGGCTCAGCAGTGGAATAGTATATCCAATAAGGGAATAAATGCCGTCGCAGATCCCGAATTCCGCAATGGTGATAACACTGGAAATGCAATCCTTAAGTCATGGAAGGACATGTCTAACGAGCAAAGAGGTGCTGCGCTCACCATGCTTGAGGTGTCAGCAATGTTCGACATGAAAGACCGACCGGAGAGTCATAAGATTAGCGAAGCTCGCATGAAAAATATGCTACGAATACTCTATACTGCTGACGAAAATACTTCCCTAGAAAAATACCGTAAAGGCATGACGGCTCTGTTTGAAAAAGGGCTAAAAGATAAGAAAGTCGGCTATGACGATGAAGGACGACACAAGACCCTTAAACTTGGTAGAAAAATTGAAGGCGAAGGAGAGAATAAGAAATACGATAACTACCTCGCGTCTACGGAAACGATACTATTCGACGAAGACGGTAATGAAACAGGGATCGGACGCACTGGCATGATAATTGTTTTCGTACCTGTAGAAAGAGGAACTTCATTTGAGGGAATTTCAGAATATGCTCGATTTATGGAGAATCCAGATGTACCAGGAGATACGGGCAAACCAGCTTTCGACGAGAAGACCGATAAGCCAGTGTATACGCTTGGCGAGAACAAAGGTAAGCAAGTGTTTGTACCAATAATCGTCGAAATGGGCAGACATCTCCTAGAGTAATAAAGCTACCGCCCCTCGCATAGCTATGCTACAATGTGCTTATGCATATGCGCACGAAGCTATTACTTTTGGCTACAGGGTTAGCTGTTATTGTCGGTGCGCTACAACCTGTCGCTACTCATGCAGATGCTGTATCAGATGACCAGAAAGCTACAAATTATGAACAGCAGTGGCTCATAAAAGAGATTACCGACTGTCTGTACGACTCTAAAGCTCCAGATAAGCGACTGGAGTGGGCGACAAAGAAGAACACAAAACCTAGTGAAGTTCGCCCAAATGACTATACATACAACTCGGGCAATGCCTGCGACCAAAAGATAAATGGTCGCGTAGATATGCTGCTGGGTGGTAAAGACTTGAAGGGCGATGCCGTATCGAGCTTCTTCAGCAAGCTTAGCTACACATGGGATAGTAAGGACAATCGATACAAACGATCCATGTCGGAGCCGGAAGCACAAACTGCATTCCTCAAGGAGTATAACGGAGGCAAAAAACCAAACCTTACGACAAGCGACATGACTAGAGGTAAGGTAGTTGGTCTACTAAATAAGTATTGTTCGAAAACTTCTATATCTCCAGTTTCTGGCATCACCTCTACTTCGACCGACTATCCAAAGCTCGGAGCAGCCAAAAAAGGGGAGGCTCTGGAGGGGACCTACTATGTTGTCATAAAAGATGTTGGCGATGACGGCACTCCGACAGAGACGCTCTATTCGATCAAATCTACTTCTAGCAGTCCCTTGCAGTTCGCCTGGTACGATGCGATGAACAGCCTTGGTGTCGGCAAGAACAGTACTTCGCAAGGTTCTAGTTATTCAGCCACATACAGCACTATTACTACGGCAAGTTGTGTAGAGCTTGCAAAAAAATATAGTGATGGTAACCAAGCCGCCATCACTGCTGCCGAAAAAGCGACGAAAGAGAAGAAGCTCACCGTAGAGATACAAACTGTTCAAGATGCTCTGTGCGGTGCTGGTGCTCACTCTCTTGTTTCCGTTCCAGGTCTGTCTGGGCCTGCGCTAAAAACACAACAGTGCGCCAGTGCAGTATCGGCAGCTTATAGAGAATGTGTCAAAGAAGAATATAGTATTCACTCTGGAAAGATGGAGCCGCCAAGTAACCAGACCGTGACAGAATGTCTCAAGAAAAAACATCTCCCAGATGTTGATAGCTCTCTCATTGGAGCAGCCGTTGAAAAAGCCCGAGAAGCCAGCGCGAAAGTGGAAACCGTCAAGGCGGCTTCGACATCACTGAGTGATGATGGAAGCGGCGAAGGGGACGATGGTAAATCTAGCTGCAACATAGACGGCGTCGGTTGGATGGTCTGCCCAGTATCATCTTTCTTGGGGTCAATGCTAGATGGTGCTTATGGGCTAATAAGTAAGTTCCTCGAAGTCAGGGGTGACCCCATGGATACCGCAGACATAAAGAAAGCATGGGGTGTGTTTCGCACTATTGCCAATGTCTTGTTTGTGATAGCAATGCTATATATTATCTATTCACAAATGACCGGTCTTGGTGCATCGAACTATGGTATAAAGAAGATCGTACCAAAAATCATCCTTGGTGCAATTGCAGTAAACCTGTCGTTTATAATATGTCAGCTATTGGTAGATATATCGAATCTTTTAGGCCACTCAATATATAACATCATGCAGGATATTGTACCGATGAAAGATTCGATGGCAGATGGCCTCATTGGATTGGTTTTAGGGGGTGGTTTAGTTATAAGTGGCATAGCCCTTACCGGTACAGCCTTGGTAATCGCAGGACTGGGAACAGTTCTTCCTATTGTCTTTTTCGGCTTAATGGGTGTGTTGCTCACTTTTATCATACTGGTACTTCGACAGGGGGGAATCATCATCCTCAGTGTTATTGCCCCTCTCGCATTTGTTGCACTACTACTGCCCAACACAGAAAACTGGTTCAAGAAGTGGTGGAAGATGTTTTTTGGGCTACTATTGGTATTTCCAGCTATTGCGCTACTATTTGGTGGTAGCCGTCTGGCGGCAGGGTTGTTTTTGGGTACAGATGAGTTTATACCTAGTGTATTTGCGCTTGGCATCATGACCATTCCGCTCATAGTTTCACCGAAGCTCCTACGAAGCTCGCTCGATGCCACAGGAAAACTAGGAGCAGGGCTGAATTCGATGGCTAGTAAGATGAGTGGCAAATCGACCTCAGGCCTCATGAGCGGAGCCATGAAGGGCGCGAAAGAATCAAGCATAGGCCAGGGGCTTGCAGCAGCCAGGGGCTTTAGGACGCGACAACGCAGCGTAAAGTGGGCACAACGACGAGCTAGTGGTACGGGTGGAATGAGTAAACTATACAACACCCTGGGAGGCGGTGGCTACGCCAAACATCGCGCCACTGAAGGTGCAGCCCTAGAGAACAAAGAAGACGAAGAAAATGTCGCCAACGAGCTCACCAGAATGAAATCCGACATGGGGCCGAGCGGCATACTGGCAGGAGGCGACAACCCCAACTACGGCAACCTCACCGCAGCAGATGGTGGAGCAGCCTACCAATTGCAAGAAGCTTTGAAGAATAACGATAAAATTAAAGCTCGAGCCGCCACCAAGCTCCTCCTGTCTCAGAGAGGGAAAGGAAGAGCACAACTGAAATCAGTTATCGCCGCCCATCAGACAGCGCACGGCGGAGATGCTAGTAAGTTCGCCAACAATGCATACGAGAATATGCAAGCTGAACTGGGTGGCCTAAAGGCAAGTGACAATGTGCTTGACCAAATTGGCTACTCAAAGAAAACGGTACAAGAGCTTCAAAACAGTGCAGGTACCTACAGCAGCTTGACAGACCAAGAGCTTGCCACGCAGGCAGCACCAGACCTTGCCTATGCAGCCGACAATGGTCTCATTAGCGCCGAACGAGCACAAGCTATGCTAAGTAATGATAACCTTGAACTTACCCCAGAGAAGAAGGCCTCATTGCAGGGAGTTGTGGATAGGGCTCAGACACAGAGTGGAGGTTCGACACCACAACCTACGACGACGCCGCCTACAACGGCGCAAGATGCCAATCAAGCCAATCCCCTTGAAGGAGGCGGGGCAATACAGCATGGACCAGCAGCACCTCCAGATGTAACTCAGCAAGCTGGCATTAGTATTCCTGGAGCAGGTGCCGTATCAGACATACATACTCGCAGAGAATACCCAAATGACGGGATGAGAAGAGTAGTTCAACGCCAAAATAGGGACAACTAACCGCCATGTCCTCCTATAAAGTCGCCCAAGATGTTGAAGCCGACGATAAGCTGCTCGGGCCATTTAGCTTTCGGCAGTTTATTTACCTGATAGTTGTCGCGCTGTCTGGCATGCTGGCGTGGGGGTTGGGGAGTTTATTACTACCATTGGCCATCATACCACTTCCCGCTATGCTGTTTTTTGGTGCATTAGCACTGCCACTCCGAAAAGATCAGCCTATGGAGACCTACCTTGCGGCCATGATTTCTTTTTACCTAAAGCCCCGCAGGCGGCTGTGGGTACCCGATGGCATACAGTCGCTGGTAGAAATAACCGTACCGCAAACAGAGGAGGTGCAACTGACAAAGAACCTCTCGGAATATGAGGCAGCGAGGCGGCTGTCATACTTGGCCGACCTGTCGGATAGCCAGGGCTGGTCTATTCGCAATGCCGTCGCGCCAGTAGCTGAAGAAACTTCTATGCGCGACGACATCTACAATGAAGCTCGGCAAGCAGAAGATTTACTGGACGACCAAGGGACGGTGGCGCGAGCGTTCGATGCCAAAATAACCCAAGCCGACCTAAAACACCGCCAAGAGCTCATGGCCCGTATGAATAGCCAGCTGATCGATGATACTTCGCCAACCTCTCCTGTCGCTCCGCCAGACCCATACGCCAATCTTGCGCCCGCCGCCGCTGCCATTCAGCCCCAGGCGCAACCCGTTACTCAACCCCAAATCGCGCCAATACCAGACCCAAAAGTGCAGTTCAACCCATATCCAAATATTCACCAGTCGGTGGTTCAGCCGCTGAGCCAGCAAGCGCAGGTGGCGCAACAACCCGCCCAACCAGCACCTCCAGCCACGCCGCCGCCAACTGTCATCGAGGAAAGCACTAGCGAAAACAAGGTATCTCCTGATATAATAAGTCTTGCAAACAATTCTGATTTATCGGTCGAAACACTCGCTCGAGAAGCCAATCGCCTGTCACAGAAAAAACAGGAAGAGGCAAGCGACGAAGTGGTGATTTCTCTCCGATAGGTTGTAAGAAGTGAGTGGGGATATGCAACCAATAGACCAACAACCAGGCCACATGCGGCAAACTCCAAACCCGGGCAACGCCATGCCGGGTGTTTTGCCGTCTGCGCCTATGCCAGCCGCTCAGCCAGGCCTGCCCATGCAGCAATCCATGCCAGGTCAACCCACCTCTCCAGTACCAACTGAGGCCAAAAAGCCCGAGCCGCAAAACACCACGCAAAAAAGCCTACTGTTTTCTGAGCTGCGCGACAGCATGATCATCATGGCCGATGGCAGTTTTCGAGCTATCATCGCCTGCGAATCGATCAATTTCGACCTCATGAGCAGCCGTGAACGAGAGGGTGTGGAATATAGCTACCAAAACTTTCTCAACTCACTGACTTTTGATATACAAATATTCATCCGCTCGCAACGAGTCGACATCGCCCCCTATCTAGACAAGCTAGAAGCCATTCGCCGCTCGCAAGACAATATGTTGCTCGGCGTGCTCATGGACGATTACATCGGCTTTATCGACCAACTTGCCCAAGAAGCAAACATCATGGACAAGAGCTTTTTCGTGGTAGTGCCGTATTTCCCAGCAGGCGACGCAGCAAAACTGGTCGAAAAAGGAAAAGGATTTTTCGGTAAATTTATGCCCGCCCAGCAGCAAGCCGTTACCAAAATAGACAAGGCTACCTACCAAAAAGCCAAAGATGAAGTAAAAAACCGCGTCGATAGCGTCATCAGCGGCCTATCGCAAGTCGGGGTGCGTTGTGTGCCGCTCAATACGAAAGAACTGGGCGAGCTGTATTACAATGTCTACAACCCCGATACCGCCGTAAATCAACCGCTGGGCGACTTCCGCAACACCACCGCAACCTATGTCCGCAAAGGCGACGGGGCAGTGGCACCACAAAACCTACAAAAGGGAGAAATGTAATGGCCAAGCGACCAGACCCAATAGATATCGCGGCACAGCAACGAGCGAGAGAGCAGGCCGAAGTCGAACAAGCCTTCCTGAAGGGTATGAACACCCTTCGCGACCTCATTGCGCCAAGCAGTCTCGAAATTCACGCCAGTTATTTTCGCCTGGGCACCAAATATTGCCGCACGCTCTATGTATACGGCTATCCTAGAGAGGTGTTTACTGGCTGGCTGAGCGCCTTCATTAATGTCGATGAAGTGATAGACATCAGCATGTTCATCTACCCAGTCGACAGCCAAACCGTACTAAACAACCTTCGCAAAAAAGTAACGCAACTCGAAGCCTCCATGGCCATCAACGCCGAAAAAGGACGAACGCGCGACCCAGGCCTGGAAGCCGCGCTGACCGATGCCGAGGAATTGCGAGATCAGCTGCAAGTAGGAGCCGAGCGGTTCTTCCGCTATGGGCTTTACCTTACCATGTATGCCGACAGCCTGGATGAACTGAGCTTTATCCAGCGAAAAATCGAAACCATGTTCGGCCAGCTACTCATTTTCACCAAAGTCGCCAGTAGCCAGCAAGAGCAGGGCATGAACAGCACCTTCCCGCAAATGACCGACCAGCTGCAAATTCGCCGCAATATGAATACGGGCGCAATATCGACGAGCTTTCCGTTTACCAGTGCCGATTTGTCCGATGGCAAAGGCATTCTATATGGGGTAAATATGCACAATAATGGCCTGGTCATTTTCGACCGCTTTAGCCTGGAAAATGCCAATATGGTGGTGTTCGCCAAGTCTGGTGCTGGTAAATCGTTTACCGTGAAGCTTGAGGCCCTACGAAGCATGATGCTGGGAACCGACATTGTTATCATCGACCCCGAAAATGAGTACCAGAAACTCGCAGATGCTGTAGGCGGCAGTTACATTCGACTCTCGCTCAACAGTGATACTCGCATCAATCCATTTGACTTACCGCGAGTTATCGACACCGAAGAAGCCGACGATGCCTTGCGGGCAAACCTTGTGACACTACACGGGCTATTTCGTCTGATGCTTGGCGGCAGCCAGATGACAGCCGACGGACAGATGATGTCCGGGCTCACCGCTGCCGAGGAAGCCGACCTCGACCAGGCGCTCATCGACACCTATGCTCGCGCTGGCATCACCAGCGACCCGCTGACACACAACTCTGCGCCGCCGACTATTTCCGATCTGTACGACACACTGCTGCATATGGGCGGCACTGGGCCGAGCCTGGCACAGCGGCTTCGTAAGTTTACTTCGGGCACCTTTGCTGGTATTTTCAGCCAGCAAAGCAATATAGACATAAACAACCACATGGTGGTGTTCAATATTCGCGACCTAGAAGATGAACTGCGGCCAATCGCCATGTACATCGTGCTGAGCCACATCTGGAATATCACTCGTACCGACCAACGAAAACGAATGCTCATCGTCGACGAAGCCTGGCAACTGATGAAGTATGACGATAGCGCCAACTTCCTGTTTTCACTAGCAAAACGCGCTCGCAAGTACCAGCTAGGCCTAACTACTATCACGCAAGATGTTGAAGATTTTATGGGCAGCAAGATGGGCAGGGCAATCGTCGCCAACAGCTCCATGCAGCTACTTTTGAAGCAGTCGACCAGCGCCGTCGATGTCCTGAGCGATGTATTTAAGCTGACTGAGGAAGAGCGAAAACGCCTGTCGAACTTCCCAGTGGGGCAGGGGCTATTCTTTGCTGGCCAAAACCATGTGCACATACAAATCATCGCCAGCCAAACAGAGCATCAACTCATCACCACCAACCCCAGCGAGCAATTTCAAAAACAATAGCTAAGATGGTATAATATAGCAAATGGCAGTAGACCTAGAAGAAGATAGATACTCGAAAGAAGCAGTAGACGCACGCTTGCGAGCTACTGAAGCCGCCGAAGACGCTCGTGCGCTCAGCGAGATGGAAAATGCCGACCCCGAGCTAAAAGAAATAGGCGACAGAAATACACCCCCCAATGTCGGCGAGGCCGAAGCAGTAGGCGGAGGTGCTAGATGGCAGAAAAACCCTGGCTGGGTAGATAAAACTCAGCCCAGAGTGGGTGCGCCAATGCCAACCAACGCAAAGTTGATACTCCGAAATGTCACCAAAGGCAAAAAAGGAATCATCGGTATTGCTGGCGGAATCGCAACCGCTGTTCTACTTGGTGTCTTTTTTCTTCTGCCAAATCAGCTCAAAATGGCGGTTGAAAATATCACAGAAAGTGCGGCGAGAGTTCCGGGATATGCCATAGAACAACGCACTGAATATTTAATGACAAGATATATTGCTACACGAGTCATGGCATCGGTAGGCGGTAAAGATTTCGATCAAAAAATGATCTTCTGCAAGAATGGTGGCATAGCTTGTTCTCTCACGAGTACCAAGTTTGCCGAGGCGTTCGATAAGAGATTTAAAATCAGTACCAAACCCATTACATCGGGAGCGGTAATGAACATAGATATTGAGATACAGCCGCTCAGTCGATCTGGTCTTGGTGGCAAAGCAATGAGTTGGAACATAAAACAAACCACGACCAATACTTTAGACGACCAAGTCGATCACATAGTGCGTACAATCGATAACAACAAGGAAATGAAGGCATTTCTGAAGGCAGAAGTAAATAGAACCTACAAAAAAGGCTTTTTATCTCGACTGGTAGGGAAAAATATTTTAATGAAACGATACGGGGTGACCCACTTTAGGGGACTCGAAAAAACCCGCAACACAACAAAGAAATATCTAGCGGGGATCGGCGCAAAAGTCACATCGAACACCGTAGGTAAGATATTGCCAAAACTACCAGTGTATTTCTCATGCCTAGAGGGCGGAAATAGCCTGAATTGCGAGCAAGCCATACAAAAAGCATCAAGTGCCCTTGGAGATCAAATTGATGAGCTACAAAAAGGTATCGACAATGAAACATCTGACACCAAAAAAGAATCCCTCAAGAAGAAACAAGAGGGATTAAAGCAACTACAAAAAGGTATCGAATCACCAGATCTCGACGGCAAAACAGGGAAGATTATAGGTAAAAATATCCTCAGTAAAGTAGCCGGTCCGCTAGCCGTAGCGTCGATAATAGATCTTGCATCGAGAGTTATTGTATCTACAGACGAACATATGCTAGAGGTTATTTCCTACGACATTATGGGACAGGCCTATGTTGGGCTCGCTTACGGAGATGAGGTCGGCATTGTGCCCGCTGTCGACCAAGCAACCGTAGGCGAATCATCCGTGGAGGGCCTCGGGACACTTACCTCTATGGTAGCAAATATGGGAGCTGCGCCTCTATACCAGTATAGAACCGGCCAGCTAAAATACTCTAGCGAAAGCAGTTATGTCGCCGAATGTGAAGTCGAAGGTGAGAAAAAATTAATAACACTACCCAAAGGAGAGCTAGTTTGCCCAGAAGAAAAAATGGTGAAATCCTACCTAGGATTTACGAACGACCCATGGTGGCAATTTATGGCCGTGCCTGCTAAGATTTGGAAAAATACTGGTGGCCTACTGTTTGACGCAATTGGGTGGCTGACCGGGCCAGTAGTTGGTGCGGTAGGCAGTATCTTCAGCGCAATAACCGACCTACCAGGACTATCGAGTATCAAAGAGGGGGGCAAAGAACTCTTTTCTCAAGCAGTAGAATGGCTGATAAATATCGTATTTGGAATACCAGATATTGGTATGCAAGGTAGCTCAGGAGCAAACTATACTGCCCTAGATGGTGGGATATCTCAAAACATGAACGACACCATGAAATATGGAAGTGAAGACGGAGAGTTAATGGGCGCCGGGGGTAAAGTTCTCTCGCCCAAAGAAGTTGGCGTAATAAATCAAGCCGTTCTAGAGAACGAAAAAGAAGAATTTCACTCACAAAGCACTTTAGCTAAAATATTCGATGTAAATCTCAAGGGTTCGGTGTTCAATAAGCTCGCGCTCGTGACACCGCGAAACTTCGCAGGATTATTGAGCCTCACGCCTCGTCTATTTGGAGGCATCAACTCCACCATGTCAAACGATGTATTTGCAGCAGACGACACTGGCTACAATCCTCACGGTTTTCCTATTTACGGATATGCCGCGTCTGATGAAGAACTGACCGCCGACCCAAGTATGTACACCGATGAATATTGCAAGGCATCGGCTAAAAAACGAGTAGACAGCTACAAGGTTTATGGCAACGATGTTTTGCCTACCTATGGAGTATCTGATGGTTGTGCGCTTGAAAAAATAGCAACGGGATATATACTTAATGAATTCGAGGTGACTGACGACGAAAATTCATTAAAGGAGCCAGATGGGGGGGGTAGTGCTAGTGACACCACCAGCTCATCGAGTAATGAGGGCGACTTGCCGCCAGTAGAGGGCTGGACTTGGCCGATCAAAGATCAGCTACGAGCAGGGCCTTGCTGGAACAGGCCCGTTAGTGGTCGCCTACATGCAGGCATGGACATAAACTCTGGCAAGCCCAGCGCACCCCTATATGCAATGCATGATGCCACGGTCATAGAAGCAGTGAGCGGCGGAGGGGGAGCGGCCGGAAACTACATTATCTTCAAGAGCACCGATGGATTATATTTCATCTATCAACACCTCTCTTCTATATCGGTAAAAGCTGGCCAGACCGTAAAGGCTAATCAATTTGTCGGAAGGGGTGGTAAAACGGGCAATGTGCAAGCAAATAGTCCCGTCCACCTCCATGTGGTAGTGTCTAAAGAGGATCCATCAAAGCCTGGACAATTCCCGAGCTATGGCAAGCTAAGATCATCAATCAACCCAATGTCCGTATTGCCAAAACCAGCACCCGATAATTATAAGTGTACTTAGGGAACGACTATGAATAAAAAGATACTAATCGCCATCATAATCATTACACTACTCGTTGTACTAGTCCTATTATTTGCCAAACAAAATAACAGCAATACCAACAACATAGTTGAGACTAGCCAAGACCACTCTGCTTTATATAAGGCGGCGAATATTGCACTGAGAAGCCAACCCAACAACACCATACCATATGATAGACCCATGCAACTCGAAGATGATGTGAAAAAATATGGTGAAAATTGGCTAACAGCAACCATAACACTCTTAGATGAAAACCCGGAAAGCCACAAAAGGACCATGGTATATGTCTTCCAGATAAATAGCGATTTACTGAAGGTTATTGATTTTCAACCCAAGGGCTGGTTTATTGAAAAAAATCTCCCACAAGAAGCACCCTCTGAGATGATAAGAGACATAACATGGGATCCTGACAGTGATTATTGAGATGAATAAGGAGAAGTACGAATGAAATGCAAACATAGACTACTACTGGGGGTGGTTGTATTTTGCATATTCGCCAGCTCCCTAACAACCCCCCTGTCTGCTTTGTCGCCATTCATAAGAGATAATACTTATGTGTATAACCCTGATTCAGCCTCTATGTGTGAGCCTGGCGCAGCTAGTCAATCCGGAGATTCATCAAAAGCAGTCGATTATGCTGGTAAGGAAATATTCACCACACAAGAATTGGCATTGATCGAAAAACATAAGCCTTTCTATATCAAAGCTGCCGAGGAATATAGTATTCCATGGGAAATGCTTGCAGTAGTTCATTATCGCGAAACCCGTCTCTCTCGAACCAATCATAGCAACGGCCAAGGGATTTATCAGGACTACGAAAAAAAGGGTGGACCCTATCCGGCAGGAGAAAAGGTGAGTGACGAGGAATTTCAGAGGCAAACAAACTATGCCGCTAAAATACTTGTCGAAAAAGCAGGAAAAATGAAAGGTGAGCTGAAAAATAATAGTAGCGATGCTGTAAAATACACTTTTTTTGGATACAATGGTCGAGCTAAGGTTTATAAAACTCAAGCCAAAAATCTTGGTTTTACTGACGAACAGGCCGAACTCGGAGAGGGCTCTCCATATGTCATGAATAAGGCCGATGCAAAAAGAGACCCCAACACTAATGGCGATAAGTGGGGGCAAATAAAAACCGATGGCGGATCGATCAAATACCCTGCCAACCAAGACCATGGTGCATTTGTCATGTATGCTTCCATAAATGGCAGTATCAGCGCGGGATGCTTCGAATCAGGGCAACTCACATCGGGCGGGTTAACCGAAAAGCAAGCAAAGCAATTTATGATACACTACGGCACAAACAAAAATGATAGTACGAAAAAGGCAATGGCATCGTCGTCATGGACTGCATGCGGAGGGGGGGGCAAAGGTGGCGGATCAAACTGTGTGTCTTTTACGGAGTTTTTCATAAATAAATTTACTAAGATTAAGGCAAGAGATTCAAAGTTTAACGAAGGAAGAATGGGCGACGGCTCCGAGGTTGTGGGATTCTTAAAAAACAGAGGGGTTCCAACCGGAAAAGAACCGAAGGTGGGAGCAGTCTTTAGTACCACAGGATCTCCTGGTCATACAGGAATTGTCCTAGGAATTGATGGCGATAATGTTATCATAGGACACGCTAGTTGCAACAGGGGTAAGGATGGACAGCGTGGAGCTGGAGACGGCACAGAAAGTGGCAATGGTTCAGGGTTTGTATTAACAGGTAAACGAAGTAGTTCTAAACCATGGTGGGGCGGTTCGGTCGCCAAAGAGTTTGCTTATCCAGAAATCGATACCGCCGCAATAGAGCGATACCTACAAACAGGAGAGTAAAGAATGTACGAAATAATATATACTAATTGGAAAAAAATTCTTATATCATTTTTTGCTGTGATATTTCTTATCATCGGATTGTCTGTTTTATATATTTCCATAAATAATCCTCATGGAGAAGAATTGCAAATCAGCAATCTATCGACATATACCAAAGGAAAAGCCTCCGACAAAGACACACTTTTCCAGATAAAACACTCGTTGTATGAGTTGGTGCAAAGAAACACTAAAGAGCCCATCAAGAGTAATTCCATAGATGATGTTATGATACGGGACAAATCTTATAACCAAAAGTATGACGAAAAAAACCACACCCATTATGTTGAGTTTATAGTTGATATAGCAAGCATTAAACAGTCGTACTTGGTAAATTATCAATGGTCTTCGACAACAGCCGCCGAAGATGATGGTGCTGCTCAATATGGCAACATGGTGTCATGCCTACCAGATGATCAGCTGAAATATGGTACATTTCACTGTCAAGATCTTATGTCCGACATGGGCGGAAGTGAACCGCGACTTGTTGTTAGTTGGGCATACCACGAGGACGAATACGACAACCCTATCGGCGACCAACTGCAACCATATGAGACGATGTTTATTGAGTATCAAATATTAGGGGATTACAGATCTAACCACAAACTTAAAAAAATAAGAGTAGACACAGATATAAAAAATGTTAAGCGAACTATATCTACAGGAAACACCCTAGGTGACACCCCCGCAACGAACACATTGAGATTTGATATTATCGTAGAGAAAAATTCCACCCATGAGGTGTTTATCGATTATGACAATGGGCGATATATGAGTATAAAAAACACCACAACAGGCAAAGTAATCGACAGAAAAACCGAAGTCGATTACTAACATCTTGGCACTTCAACATCTTTTTGTTCAATGAGTTTAGTAGTAATTCGTAGACTCAACTCGACGAATTACTACTAAATTCGTCGGTTTTTACTATTTTTATAACCAATTACTGAAAAATCACATACAAAAAACTACCTCTGTTGCTACACATTTTTCAAAGGAATAGCGTGGTTATTTTACACATAATCTGAAGGAATGGTTTATAAGGAGGCTGTTTTGATAATCGTACCTTACAGTAAAGCCAATTTCAGCACGAGTCGTAAAGTTAAATCAATTATTGCTTGAAAAAAAAGACACCTTAGTATTACAGTGTAATCACAGCACCTCGCTTGGACATCAGTTCTCGCGAGGTTTTTTGCTGCAATAGCTCTAGCAATCCAATAGCCAATCAATAAGGCTCAACTGCTCTATGCCATTATAATTAGCTTGGCCAGCATCGAGTGTCAAAACTATCTTTTGGTGGTGGTTGGTCGGAAAGGCAGATAGCTCGCGCTCGCGAGTTTCTACACCAAGCATGGTCTCGGCTACCTGGTAGTAGTGTATAGTGCCATCGTGCGCGGTAGCGACGAAGTCAACTTCCTTGGTGTTATTTTTGCCGATTTGAACGGTTTTGTTGCGGCGCAATAGCTCTAGGTAGACGATATTCTCGAGTAAATGGCCGCGATCGGCGGTGAGGTTTTTATCGAGAATATTGCGCGATAAGCCGATATCTACCGAGTAGTACTTGCCTAGTGTTTGCAGGAGTTTTTTACCCTTTATGTCGTAACGGTGCGCCTGGTAGAGGACAAAGCTGTCGGTGAGCGCCGACAAGTAACTTTCGACAGTGAGGCGGTTGACGGAGTTACCGTTTGAAGTAAGCGTATTGGCAATGTTGTTCGGTGAGAGCTGGCTGCCGATGTTGTCCATGGTGAACTTCAGGACATTAGTGAAGTCGAAGTCCGAGCGGATACTGCGTCGGCGCTTGACATCTTTTTCTAGCACGGTTTTGTAGATGCCGTCTAGGTAGTCTGAGACTTCACTTTTGGCGCCGCTGTGTATGAAGTTGGTGACTTCAGGGAAGCCGCCGTATTCAAAGTAATCGGCGAATATTTCGTTACTTGGTGTATTACTATAACTAGCCGCAAATTCTGCAAACGAAAAGGGCAAGATGCTCAGCTCTATATAGCGACCAGACAGTACTGTCGCTAGGTCGCCAGACAACATATAGGCGTTGCTGCCAGTGATGTACACATCTATGTTATCTTTGACGAACAGGCTATCGACGAGTTTTTCAAAGTGTGGAACATTTTGTATTTCATCGAGGAACACATAGTATTGCTCTTGTGGATTGATGAGGCGCATGATGTAATCGTTAAGCAGGTGCGGCTCAAGCAGCGAAGCGTTTTCGAGCTCTTCCAGATTGAGTGCGATGATGTTGGATTTGGCCACGCCACTAGCGAGCAGTTCGTCTTGGAACTGCTTGAATAGCGTAGATTTACCGCAACGGCGAATACCCGTGATAACCTTGATGACATTTTGGTCACGGAGCTTGCGGAGTTTTTTGAGGTAGAATTCGCGGAGTATCATGATGGTCAGTATAGCACTTGTGATTAGTTATGTCAATAGCCCTAATAACAAAACTATGTAATATATGATAGTTTTGTTATTATCTTAAAAACTGATTCACTAGCTGGTCGAATAGCCAAGAATTATATAATGGAATATTAAGTAGTCCACCGTTCATCTCTATACTCTTCATAGAAAACCGCACCGATAGTCGCGGCTGGTACTTATCTCGATACACCCGGAGGCTCTTGGCTTTGACATTTTCACCACTCTTCACCTCGATAGGCACTATATTTCCTTTAAACTGCGTCACAAAATCAACCTCGCTCCGAGCTCCAGAAGTCCAATAGTACAGTGTGTTTCGTGCGAGTTGCTGGAGGACGAACTGCTCGGCAAACATGCCGTTAAACTGGCGAAATATATCATCGGAGCCTGTGATATCACCCGAAGATAGCCCACACAACACCCTCAGCAGTCCGATGTCGAGAAGATATAGCTTGAAGACAGACATATCTTTATATGCTTCAAGTGGCAGTTGGTCGCCACGACTCACGCTGTGAACTTTACGCACAAGCCCGGCATCGACCAACCATGCAATCGACAGTTTATATTCGCGCGCCCTCGCACCGGGTCGGGCAACACCATAGATAAATCGTCGATTTTCTTTGGCAAACTGAGAGGGGATGCTCTGCCAGATATAGTTAATCCGCTCTGCCTGCGAAGGGTCGGTATACTTACTAAAGTCATTGCGATAGGACATGAGGATACCGCTTAGTACCTCGTCAACCGCCCGCATATCTTTTGACTCCAGCCACTCGACCACCGCTCGAGGCATGCCGCCGACTGCCATATACTGAGTAAAGGCGTCTGAAAATTCACCAGAAAAGTGCTCGTAGTTACCTGGGCTTTTACAGGTGTAATCAATCTTCTCCTCCAGACCACTTGCCCAGCAGAACTCCTCGAAACTCAACGGTTCAAGTCGCAGAAAATCAACCTTGCCAACAGGGAAAGAAGTACCAGAGTGAAGCGCCACACCAAGGAGACTTCCGGCTGCGGCGATGTGGTACTCTGGAGCGTCTTCGGCGAAATACTTGAGGGAGGCAAGTGCTCTTGGCAACTCTTGAATCTCGTCGAAGATAATAAGCGTATCAGTAGGGGAAATGGCTTGGCCGTACTTCACGGCGAGGAAGTCGATGATGCGTGACGGGTGGATAGCCCCAGAGAAAAGCTCAGTGATATCCGGGTCGATACGGTCAAAGTTGACATACACTACACTTTGATAGTGCTCTTTGCCGAATTGTTGCAGTAGATAGGTTTTGCCGACTTGTCGCGCCCCTTCAAGGATGAGTGGCTTACGAGTTTGGCGATCCTTCCAGGCAGTAAGTTCTTCTGTGAGTTGGCGTTTCATAGCGTTCTCCTTTGTATTACACAAGAAGTATATCACATTTTCCGAAGGAATAATAGTACTGATTTACACATTTTTCAAAGGAATAATGTGGTTATTTTACACATAATCCGAAGTAATAGCTTATGAATGGCCGTTTTTTAAGCCTCAGTTTCACTTTTTTGAGCATTTCAGTTTACATTTTTCCAAAACTTTGCGTGAAAATGTGTTACTTTTTGGTGATTTTCACGCAAAGTTATGCTCAATTGCTGTATATTTCTTGAAGAAATAGAAGTGACTACACGAATTTGCAGGAATTCGTGTAGTCACAGTACTCGAATTTCAAAGAATATTGGGATCGTGATTCCCATTTTTTAGCCAAATAATGGGATTATCAGGGGTGGAGGAGTTTAGTGATAGTACTATGCCACGAAATCTAAATAATTGTCTCGGTTCACAACATCAAACTGTGCGCCAGGATACACTTCATCCCACTGAATGGGCTTGGGAATATTCTTTTTTGGTGACCATTTGAATTCATATCCATAGAGTTGACCATCACGATCTTCTACGAGGTCTATCTCTTGCTGGCTATGTGTTCGCCAGAAGTAAGATGAACCATGCAGCTTCGTGTAACTACGGTACTTCAGCCGTTCCACAACAAGGAAATTCTCCAGAAGCGCACCTCTGTCATTTCGTGAATCAAGCGCATTAAACTGTTGCAATAGAGCATTGCGTACCCCTATGTCAAGGAAGTAATACTTACTTTTGCGAGTAATTTCTGTTCGCAAGTTGCGGCTAAACCCACCTAGGCGCACTATCACAAAACACTGCTCAAGCAAATCGAGATAGCGCTCGACTGTCTTAAGATCCCAGCCAAGCTTTTGACCTAGCTCGTGGAGCGAAACTTCATTGCCAACCTGTAGGGCAAGCAGTTTCAAGAGGTCTCGCAATGACTTTGGTGATTTGATATTATCGAGTGCTAGTATATCTTTTAGAAGATACGAGTCAACCAACTCCGTGAGATATACTATCTTATCTTGTGGGGTAACTGCGTTTAAGCTGTCTGGATAAGAGCCGTAGAGTAAAAAATCCTCCAGTTGTTGCCCTAGGTCGTATTGGTTACCGATATGTCCGAGTAATTCCATCTGAGCAATAGGATAGAGGCGTAGTGTCGTCTTGCGTCCCACAAGAGGCTCACCAATACTACGAGCAAGATCAAACGATGAAGAACCGGTTGCAATTATTCGTACACCGGGGTGCTGGTCAACAATAATCTTCAGACCCCTGCCAATGTTTGCAATTTCTTGCGCTTCATCGATAACAATAAGTTGATTATCTCCAACATAGCGACTAATCGCGGTAAAATCTTGAGAACCAAGTACTTCTTGAATAGAAATATTTTCACCAGAGTCAAAGCGGTATTTATAAGGAGCGGTCTCGAGATAATTACGAATAAGAGTTGTTTTTCCAACTTGTCGTGGCCCATATATAACAAGAACCTTACCGGGACATATATATGATTCAAGATTACTATAATAACGAGGTATCATGTCTCCACTATACACCAAAATCCCATTTTTTGCAAGAAAAATAGGATTGTGATTCCCATTTTTTAGCCAAATAATGGGATTATCAGGGGTGAGAGTGGTCTAGCTTTTCAGTGGCATGATGATGTGTAGGTAGTTTTGCTCTTTGGTTTCTGGCCGTATGACGATTGGCGCGATAGCACCGCTAAAGGCAAGTGAAATTTTATCGCTATCGACTACAGATAGTACTTCTTGGAGGTAGCGAGAGTTTAGTGATATCTGGCCGCTTCCTTTTACTTCTGTTATGATGGTCGAGGTATTCTCGCCAACTTCCGAAGTGATGGACTTTATGAGGATTTCACCTTTTTCTTCGTCTGCAACCATAGTGATGCTGCCGCCAGAGTCTCGCGTAAATAGACTAGCTATTTTAGTGGTTCGACTGATTTCACTCGTAGAAAGCGTCGTAGCGATCTCGGACTTGGCTGGTATGAGCTGGCGATAGTCTGGATATTTACCGTCGATAAGCCGACTCGTTACTTCCGCTTGGCCTATGCGAAAACGAACCTGTGTTTCATCGAATAAAATATCCACTTCATCGATATCGTCGCCAAGCAACCGCAGTGTCTCCTGAAGTGTCGAAGAGGGGACTACCGCCACCAGTTCGCTAGTGGTTTCGATAAGTTTTTTCTCGGACAGGCGATACCCGTCGGTGCCGGCAATGAATAGCGATCCTTCGTGTGAATGCCAGTACACCCCTGTGAGGACAGGGCGACTCGTATCATGACTACAGGCGAAAATGACTTGCTCCATGGACTTTTTATATTCTGGGGTGCTGATTTTATATTGTATGGAGGTTTTTTCGTCGATAGTCGGCAATTCAGGAAATTCCTCGGCATCAATGCCGTTGATAACGGAAGAATATCCCGCACACTCAATGTGAAGAATTGAGCCCTTGGTAGAAAGGGTGATATTTTCGTCTGGGAGGTTTGAAATAAATTCAGTAATGAGCTTTGCGGGAACGGTAATATCGCCTTGTTTATCTATCTTGGCGCCTATTTTAGATACTGAAGCAATCTCAAGGTTCGTCGCTGCAACAAGGAGTTGCTTACCAGTAGTTCGAAGAAGGATATTGTTCAATACTGGCAAACCTCCTCGCGAAGTCGATACACGACTACAAGCAGCGAGTGCTTTATTGAGATTTTTTTGAGTGACAACGATATCCATATAGTATTTCTCCTTTTCTTATTTCGTGTTAGTAGTTATAGGTGCTGTGTATAGTGGGCAAAACTCGCGCGACAATAGAGATAGATAGCGTGGTAGTGTGTGTGTAAAACCCTGTGTATGATATGCGAACAAACTGTTGATAGATAAGGTGCTATTCACAGCCTTAAAGCTGTAGAATAGTTTTACACAAAAGTTCCACACAGCAGTGATGGCTGTATACTCAATTTGTTCACACCATTTCCACAGTTTATGCATACAAAGAATCCCTCACGCTTGCTACTTGTTCGCGAATAACAAAGTCGAGCTTGATGGCTTTTTCGATTTTATCAACAGAGTGTATGGCGGTGGTGTGGTCTTTGCGTCCCAGTTCGGTAGCAATGCGCGGAAAACTCAAGTGAAGCTCGCTGCGCAGTAGGTACATGGCGATTTGCCTGGGGGTGACGATATATTTGTCGCGCTTTGGACTGCAAATATCTTTGGTGTCAATCTGAAAATGCCGGGCGGTTTTTTCGACAATTTGTCGAGCGGTGATATGTTGTGGCCGGCTGTGTCGTACGCTACCGAGTAATCCTTCGGCAGTTGAAATATCTGGTGTGATGTTGCGCACCTCAGAGTAGGCAAGGAGTTGGTTGAGTGCACCTTCAAGTTCGCGGATATTTGTTTTGATGTTTTTTGCTAAAAATTCCACTGTGTCACGATCGAGCTCTACGCCACTGAAGCTGGCTTTGGTTTCGAGAATTGCGCAACGAGTTTCAAAGTCGGGCATCTGTATATCTATCGCCATACCCCATTCGAGCCGGCTTCGCAAACGGTCGGTGAGGGTGGGGATGCTTTTTGGCGGCTTATCGCTGCCGATGACAATTTGTTTGTTGAGCTGATGAAGCGCGTTAAAAGTGTGAAAAAACTCTTCTTGGGTTTTTTCTTTGCCGGCGATAAATTGCATATCATCAACGATGAGTACATCGACATTGCGGTATTTATCGGAAAAACCGGCCTTTTTGAAACGGATGTGTTCGAGAAATTCTTTAACGAAAGTTTCTGAGCTTACATAGAGCACTCGAGTGCCTGGACGATCGGCAATAATTTTATTGCCCACTGCCTGAAGAAGGTGAGTTTTACCGAGACCAACACCACCATAAATAAACAATGGATTGTATTTTTGTCCCGGATTTTCGGCTACAGCCAGGCAGGCGGTGTAGGCAAGATCGTTTGATGAACCGACAATGAATGACTCGAAAGTATATTTTGGATTGAGAGTATTGCCAGGAGTTTTGTTTTTTGAAGCGCCTGACAGGGGAAGGGTGTTTCTGTCGTTTTCTCTTGCCTGAGCGACCGATTCTGGTTGTATTTCACGACTCATACCACCGCGTTTGGAGACGGAGTTTGAGGCTATAATATAACGAATATTTTTGACTGCTACGCCGTGGTTTTGCAGTATTTCACGGAGTTTTTGGTCGAACTTTACTTCAAATTGTCGCTTGGCGAATATGTTTGTTACGAGCACCGACAGTTCGCCATCATTGTTTTCGATAAGTTTTGTGGGCTTGAACCAAGTCGTAAAATTACCATGTGACATCGTCAATTCAACCTCACCCAACACACTCTGCCACAAATTATTTTCCATATACCTTAGTATAGTGAACTATAGAGTTTTCCACAACCTCAGATGGTGGTAGCGCTTGACAAAATAAATATAAAACTTTTCCACAACTTATAAACCACCCCTGTAAATATTGTGGAAAAAGAGGGGAATAGTGTGGATAGATGCACTAGCCAGACAACAGTAGACGGGAAACTCAAGCGAGCGACTTGCAAAAAGGAGGCGAAACAGGTATACTACTAGAGATATGCCTAAACGAACACACCAACCACACACACGACATCGTGCGAGGACTCATGGTTTTCGAGCCAGAGTTTCTTCAAAGTCTGGACGAATGGTTTTGAAACGCCGCCGCATCAAGGGTCGCGCTAAAATCTCTATCTAAGCACCCGATTGTCACCACAAAGTACCCGCCGCATGGCGGGTTTTTCTCTATAAAATAAATGAATGGTACAATATAAACTAATGTTAGCGAAACAATATCGATTTCATGGGCACAAAAGCCTCGGTTTTGTGTATAGAAAGGGCCAGTCAGTCCGAGATCAACTAGTGGTGATAAAATACACCACCAACTCCAGGCGACAACACTCGCGGATTTCGGTGGTAGTGAGCCGTAAAACCTGCAAGTTCGCTGTTGGACGCAATCGTATTCGCCGTAGAATATATGAAGTTTTTCGCCACCACTTAGCTGATTTCTCGGCAGCATATGATATTGTGGTGATTGTGACTTCGAGTGACATAGCTACCATTCCTCATACCGAATTACAACTGTCCATCGATAAACTACTCGAGAAAGCGGGCACCATAAAACTCGCCACATCTGGTATAATAAGTGAGAAAGGATTGTAATTCTCGTGAATATATTTGACCTATTGATAATTCAGCCGGTGTTTAACCTCCTGATGCTGATATATAGCATTGTTCCTGGCGGTGATTTTGGAGTGACCATTATCATCTTTACGCTCATTATGCGATTTGCCATGTATCCGTTGGTGAAAAAGCAACTGCACCAGACCAAGATGATGCGCAAGCTTCAGCCAGAGCTAAAAAAGATCAAGAAAAACGCCAAAGGCAACAAGCAGCTTGAGGCGATGCAGATGATGGACCTCTATAAGCGCCACGGCGTGAGTCCGTTTCGTTCCATCGGCATATTATTGCTACAGTTGCCAATATTTATCGGTCTGTACTATGCTGTGCAGATATTGGCGCTTCGCCGCGACCAAATTGGCCAGTATATTTATGGCTTTTTGGAAAATATCGGGCCTATCGCGCAGCTTATTCAAGATCCCGATCAGTTCAACCATAAAATGCTTGGATTTATCGACCTCACAAAGCATGCTATTTCAAACAATGGCGTAGAAATAACTCTTCTCATATTGGCGGTACTGTCCGCAGTCACCCAGTACATCATGAGCAAGCAAATTTCTCCTGTTTCGACTAAAAATACCAAAACCATGCGTCAGATAATGGCCGAAGCGTCCGAAGGTAAGCAGGCCGACCAAACCGAGATGAATGAAATCATGACCAAGAACATGATGAAGTTTATGCCGGTGATGATGTTTATCATCATGATCAATCTCCCTGGTGCTATCGCGTTTTACTATATGGTGTCGAACCTTATCGCAGTTGTTCAGCAGCACTATCTATTAAAGCAAGACGAAACAGAGCTTGAAGAAATTGCCGAGGAGCCGTCGCCAAAAAAGCAAGCTGAGGTAAGAGCGGATAAGGCGAAAGAGGCGCGCGTGACACGAATTGTTGCTAAGGATTCGAAAAAGAAGGGGAAGAAATGAACGAACAAGAATCATTAGAGCTAGCAAAAAAATATCTTGAAGATATATTATCTTTCTTCGGCGTAAATGTAGAGGTTGATGCCGAGATAGAGAGCGATATTGTAAAATTGAGTGTTCCTGGAACCGATGAAAGCAGCTTGCTTATCGGTCGTGGGGCTGATAATCTCAGGGCACTACAATATATGGTGTCGACTTATTTACGCAATAACGATGCCGCCCTCACTAAAGTAAATCTCGATATCGCGGGGTACAAGCAGCAAAAAGCCGAGAAACTGGCCGAACAAGCTAAGGAATGGATAGAAGAAGTGCGACGAACGGGAGATACAAAAGTCTTGCATCTCAACCCAGCCGATAGGCGCATTGTGCATCATGTTGCGAGCGAATACAGCGATATTCGTTCGTTTTCTGAAGGCGAAGGTCGCGATCGTCACCTTATTATTGCCCAGGCGAGCTCTTAGTTTATAGCTTTTTTGTATACCACTACGGTTTGATTGGCCATTTTTTTCCATGAAAACTGCTTCACTCGTGCTTTGCCCTTGTCGCTCATTTTTTGGCGAAGTTGCTTCGATGATAATAGTGAGTCGAGCTTTTCGACGACATCGTCCGTGGAGCTAGGGTCAAACAGCAGTGCGGCCTTGCCAGTTACCTCTGGTAGACAGGAAGCATTTGAGGCGACCACTGGAGCGCCTTCTGTCATAGCTTCGAGTAAGGGAATGCAGAAGCCTTCCGAGAGGGAAGCGGTAGCAAACGCTCTGGCGTGTTGTAGTGCCCATCGTTTTTCGCCATCAGAGATAAATCCGAGGAATTGCACTTGGTTTATGTTGTGTTTTTTACAATATTCCTCTAATTCCGTATAGAAAAAGTCTTTTTTTCCAGCTAGCGCCAGTACGAGCTTTGGATATTTTTTTAGCAACTGTTCGTGTGCTAAGATCAGTCGTTTTACATTTTTGTATGGAAATGCGTTGCCAACAAAAAAGACGAAATCTTTGCCGGTGAGCGTCTTGATTGGCTCGGGCGCGGCATCTGGTATTTCGCCAGCCTCTAAGGTGACGGTTATTCTAGAGAAGAACTTTGTGCCAAAATAGCTGCCAAGATCGTTCTTTACAAATTCGGTTGGGGTAATGATGTGTTTTGAGCGGCGCATGACGACATGCATCAGTCCTATAAAGATGGCTTTTTGTACTTTATATACCAATGGATTGCTATCGATATTGTCGTAGCGAATGAGAGTGGTGTCGTGAATGGTAGTAATTGACGGCCCAAACCATATAAGGGGTTGCTGTGGCATAGTAAAGTGCGTCAGGGTGGGCTTGAGCCGCCAGAGCAACAGTGGGAGGGTGAGCTGTTCGGCAAACCCATACGCCTTTTGATCGCCAGCGACAACGGTGAAATGCGACAATCTTTCCTGCCATTTTTGTACCACTGTGCTCGGCACAATGACGGTGTAGCGATAGTCTTTTTGATGGTGATCATTGATATTTTCTACTAGTCGCTGCATATAGCGCCCGGTTGACGACTCGATAGTGCGGGCATCGATGACGATGTGATTGCCGCTGTTTTTTGGGAAAACCACCCTATCGTATAGGATATAATTCCAGACCATCGAAAAGGCGGTGGCGACTGATTTGGCGAGAAAGAGGCTCAGACCTTCACTTATGCCTATGCCCATGAGCCACGGCTCGAGATATTTGATAATAATATTTTGGATCACCCATAAACCAAATAGCGTGACGATGAAAAAGAGGATTATCTGTCGCCATTGATTGCCCTTCTTTTCCTTAAAAGTGTAATTTTTGTTCGCAAAAAAACTAAAAATAAGAGCTATTCCGGTGGAGATGGTATTGGCGGTGGTCGACGCTAGGCCAAAAGAGGTGAAAAGAAATAATAGTCCAAAGTCGAGCGCTGTGTTGAGCAGTCCAATTGCGCCAAATCGTATTTTTTGACTACTTGCTGAGCTGAGCTTCATGATACTCCTCTATTAAATACAACGGTCGTTGCTTGGTTTCGTTAAAAATTCGGCCAATATATTCGCCTATGATACCCAGAGACAGCAGTTGAACACCACCCAAGAACAAGATGACCGCCATGAGCGATGAATACCCTGCGCCTGTCGATATACCAAATAACGGTCGAACGAGGAGGTAGAGTATATAGATAAACGCGGCGAACGAGATGATAAAGCCAAAAACGGTTGAAACGCGAAGTGGTGCGGTGGTAAAGCTGGTGAGTCCATCGACGGCGAGGTTGATGAGCTTGCGATAATTCCATTTGGTTTCGCCAGCTGCTCGAGGGTCGCGATCGTATAAGATTTCCTTTTTTTTGTAGCCAATCCAGCTGAACATAGCCTTGGCGATGCGCTGTGACTCACGAAATTGCTTTAGGGCATCGATACATCGGCGGTCGAGGAGGCGAAAGTCTCCGGTGTCTTTTTGGATGGGGATGGTGGTCGATGATTGCAAAAGCTTGTAATAGAGTTTTGAAGTGGTTTTTTTCAACCAAGTCTCCCCTTCACGAGTGGCGCGCTTGGCATAAACATCATCATAGCCCTGCTCCCAGTACTGTATCATCTTGGGTATCAGTTCGGGCGGATCTTGCAGGTCGGCATCGAGTATCACCAGTGCATCACCTTTTACTGCATCGATGCCAGCGATCATAGCGATTTCTTTGCCAAAATTGCGCGATAAGTTTATGTAAGAAATGTGATGGTTTTTCTTGGCTTCGGCCTTGATGAGCTCGAGTGTATTGTCGCGACTGCCGTCATTGACGAAAAGTATCTCAAACCGATAGTTTGGCTGACTTTTCACGAGGTTGCGTAACCGCTGAAACAGCTTGGCAAGTACAGCTTCTTCGTTGTAGGCGGGGATGAGTAGGCTGATGGTTTTCATAGGTTAATTATACACCAATCGGGGCTGGTATATTGTACAATAGATAGCATGGATGACAAGTTCCACATGACGCTCGAAGAAAATATATTTCTCGCCAAAAAATTATTGGTTGAGAGTATTTATAATACCGCCAAACTCGAAGGGGTCAACACGACATTTCCAGAGACGGAAGCGATTTTAGACGGGGTCAATGTGCCGGGTGCTAAGCTCGATGATATACAGGTTATTTTGAACTTGCGCGATGCGTGGCGATTTGTCTTGGCTCGTGTATCGAACGCGACTATTGATAAAAATTTCCTCCTTGCTATAAATGACAGTGTTTCGCGCAATGAAAGTCTGGCATGGGGTGAACTACGGACTGGGAAGGCGGGTATCGCTGGCACTAATCACAAGCCGGATATTCCAGATGAGATCGAAGTGGCTAGCGAAATAGAGCGTATACTACAAGATGTCTCAAAAAGCGCTACCGAGCGAGCTATTGATCTGGCTTTGTATATTATGTACCAACAGCTTTTTTGGGATGGCAATAAGCGAACGGCAAACATAGCTGCCAATGCAGTTTTGATACAACAGGGGGCGGGAATATTGAGCATTTCACCCGATAATATCGCTGAATTTAACAGACTACTGACACTTTATTATGACACCGGAGCTGCAAAAGCGCTCAAAGAATTTCTATACAACACTGCAATCATCAACTTTGAAACACCAAATGTCCCTGTAAATGTCCCTGTAAATGTCCCTGTAAGCCCGACGGAGCACATGGTGTTGCAGGTACTAGCTGGTGATCCTGCTGCAACTTACGAAGCAATTGCAGGGCAAATCGGAAAAACTCGCAAGACTGCTTCGCGGGCAATCGCATCGCTGAAACAAAAGGGTTTGCTGTATCGTGAGGGGAGCGATAAATCTGGGGCCTGGCGTATTCGCTAACCATGGCAGGCTAGTGAGTTACGCCCCCAAAACACTTAGTGGCAATACATTCACACCGTCTGGGCGAGTATAGGCTATACCAGTTCCGGTGATAATATTGAGGGAACTGGGTTTTTTGGACTTTTTTTCGTCGATGTTGCCAGCAAAAGCCAATAGCTTGTTCGCTGCTATGTCGAGGTCGATGTCGCCCAGTTTGACTTCGAAGGCTGCCCACGCTCCATCTCGCCGTTCGACGATAATGTCGACTTCAGCCCCTGAGGAATCACGATAATACGATAGCGATGCGTCATGTAGCTTTGCGTACACCGATAAATCGTGAAATACCAAAGATTCAAATAAAAATCCAGAAAAATTTAGGTCATTAAAGAGGGATTCTGACGACAAGCCAAGTGCAGCGCAGGCAAGCGAAGGGTCGATGAGGTGTCGCTTTGGCGTGGTTCGGAGAGACGCTGACGAGCGAATGTGTACATTCCATGCGGGTTGGTCGATGAGTATCATCAGCCGCGAAAAGTCGTCGAGGTATTCGTAGGTGCGCTGGCGCGATACCGTTGTCTCGGAACCTACATAGGTGTCAGAGGTAGTGTCAGATGCCAAAGTAGAAATATCCACTGTCGTGGCGATGTTTCGTGCAATGGATTGCAAAACTTTTTCAGCCTTTTGTCGGTTGCGTTCGATACCAGACACCCTACTGATGTCGTCGCTCACCAGTAAGTCTATATATGATCGGTTTACAGTGAGAGCGCTCCGTTCTGGCTTGCCAATCAGGGCGGGCCAGCCGCCTATAACGAGGCGCTGCAAGATATCACGTAACTCCGTTTTGTGCTGCTTGGGCGCTATGGGCGAACCGTCGAGGAGGGTTGAGAGACTCACGGATGAGTTGGAGAAACCTAGCTCCGCCCAGGTGAGAGTAGACATATCTATAGTGATGATTCGTCCGGCTCCCGTGTGAAGTTTATTGTCGTTTTTGAGGGTTGCTGAGCCAGTGAGTATAAATTGACCAGTCGTTTTGCGTTTGTCGACTTCAATTTTTACATTGTTCCATATGGAGGGTACTTCTTGCCACTCGTCAATAAGTCGCGGTATAGCTCCTTCCAGTATGTCTTGTGGCGAGACCGAGGCTAGCAGTTTATTGCGGGGGTCTTGCTGGAGGTTGACATCACTTTTTGCAAAACGGAGTGCGGTTTCGGTTTTACCGCAGGCTTTGACTCCACGCAAAAATACTCCACCGGAGGAGTTGAGGGCTTCGTCGAGCTGTTTTTCCATGAGCCGCTTGATATATTCCATATGGGTAGTATAGCACAAGCACTTACAGTCTGTCAAGTAAAATGCTCACAAAGTGTCGCATGAAAAGCTCATAATGTGTCAAATAGAGCTGCGAGAATATGCTGGCTATTTCCCTGCTGCTCCATGTTATAATGGAGGTATATTATATGATGAAAAAAATAGCTAACAGATATCGTTATTCGATGATTTTGCTTCGAGAATTGGTCATCGTTGATTTTAAGTTGCGGTATCAAAACTCGGTATTGGGATATGTGTGGGCGGTGCTTCGACCGCTCTTTCTGTTCCTTATCATGTATGTTTTTTTCGTGATGGTGCTTGGTGTTGGCAAGGGCATACCGCACTGGGGTGTGGCGCTGCTGCTCGGTATCGTCATGTGGAGCTTTTTCCAAGAGGTGGTAAACCAGGGGCTGAAGGCGATTGTGAGTTCCGGGGGTATTATCCGTAAGATTAATTTTCCGAAATATATTATTGTTGTTTCAAAGAGTGTGTCGGCTATTATCAACCTGCTCATAAACCTGGGTGTCGTGCTGGTCTTTGCGCTTATCGATGGCGTAGACTTTAGTTGGGGTATGCTGCTGATACCGTTGTTTATTCTCCAGCTCTATATTTTTGCACTGGGTCTTGCCTTTTTGTTGGCTGCTATCAATGTGAAGTTTCGTGATATTGGGTACATCTGGGAGATTGTGTCCCAGGCACTGTTTTATGGCTCTGCTATCATGTTTCCTATCAATCGAGTGGTCGAAATGCACCACTCTATGGCAGTGGCTATGCTAGTGAATCCAGTAGCGCAAACTATTCAGGACGCTCGCTATTTTGGTATTACACCAAAAGTAGATACCACTGTAACGCTGACCGATAATTGGCTGATAATCCTAGCGCCGTATGTGGTGACTTTGTTGGCATTGGCAATCGGGGCATGGTATTTCCATAGACGATCGCCTTATTTTGCGGAGGAGGTGTAAGGGTGAGGCCTTATGCACTAATAATTGAACCTCGCCAAAGCGAGGTTCTCGGAGCCCTAAGGCGTTGTGTTTCAGTGATAGCATACCATGCAAGTGATGTCAATACTTTACGCGACAGGGGGGTAAAATCATGAGTAACTATGCCGTCGAGGTGAAGAATGTTAAAAAGCAGTTTTCGTATTCTCGTCACAAGAATAATTCGCTCAAGCGGGCTATCACGCAAGTTTTCAAGAAAAAAGATACTTCTAAGGATAGTTTTTTTGCGCTAAATGGTATCTCGTTCAATGTTGAAAAAGGTGATTTTTTCGGCATATTAGGCCGGAATGGTTCGGGCAAAAGCACCCTACTCAAGATCATCTCGGAGATATATCAGCCAACCAATGGAAGCGTGAAGCACGACGGTAAACTGGTGTCATTTATAGAGCTGGGCGTTGGGTTCAATAGCGAGCTGACTGGCAAGGAAAATGTCTACCTGAATGGTGCTTTGCTAGGCTTTTCGAAGGCCGAAGTGGAGGCAATGTACGATGATATCGTAGAATTCGCCGAGCTAGAAAAATTTATGGACCAAACCCTCAAAAACTATTCGAGCGGTATGAAGGTGCGCTTGGCTTTTTCGGTGGCTATTCGAGCTAAGGCAGATATACTTATTCTCGATGAGGTTTTGGCGGTGGGTGACGCAGCATTTCAAAAAAAATGCACTGATTATTTTGAAACACTTAAAGGTAGCGGAAAGACAGTCATTCTAGTCACTCATAGTATGGGAAGCGTACGACAATTCTGCAATAAGGCAGTTGTGATAGACGATGGGTGTATAATCTTTGCTGGCGGTGCCGATGAGTCCGCTGATGTATATCTATCTATATTTGAGAAGAAGGAACCAGGAGTGGTTAAACCGGCAAAACACAAGGGAGTGGAACTAGTGTCCGCGTCTACTAAAGTAGAAAAAGATTATGTTAACATTAATTTTGTTATACATAATAAAACTAATACACCGATGAGTGATTTATATATCTTTGCTGATATTCTACGAAATACACAGATTGTTACTGGGTTTCTCACCGCAGATATTGGTGAGGGGATTGATCTGTCTGCTCGTGAGACAAAGACACTAGAATTAAGACTTAAAAATATATTCGGCAAAGGATCTTTTTGTATTAATGCAACACTCCGTGATGGCACTCAGAATAATGAAGTGATTGACTCACGGGTAGATATTGTTGAGTTTGAGAATATTTTTGGTAAGGATGAATACTATCCTATCGAAGCTATTGTTGAAAGGGTATAGCATGGCTTGGCGCGGTGAATTAAGCGACATTTCGATTGATTTTATCACCTATCATGGTAGGTCGATGACAATTGAGGGAAGATCCTCAATGGGTGCATCACGCCTATTGCTTATCAGAAAGACAGGAAACCTCTCTAAGATATATCAGCCAGAGCAAAATACCAATCATTCAATGTCTGGCGACGGATTTATTTTTAATATTGATACGCCAAGTGACCGTACAAAAATACGGTTCTATGATTCACGAGCTACTGATGAGCCAATAAGTATTTTTACTGGACCATTTACTGGTCTCGCCTATCAGACGGTGTCTTATAAGGTATTTGGTTCTGTCATTTTCCGTAAACAAAAAAAAAGTATCGTCGTAACTCCCCATACAAAATACAAAGTACTTGGTTTAGAATTATTATTCTTGATGCGAATTTTATTTGACTGGCGTTTGAGGGCGGCACGAAAGGCGATTGGCCAGACTGAACGAGACGATTCGTTGAATATAAAGAGGAGGTTATTGCAGATTCTCAAGCCAGTACTTATTATTATTGAGGCAATTGCAATGATACCGAGGACATTTATACTTCGAGTGGGGTATTTTGTGGCACGGTGCTTTAAGCGGCGACCAATTTGGATTATTAGTGACCGATTGATGGCGGCGGGGGATAATGGTGAAGCCTTTTTTCGTTATAGCATGAAACAACAAGATGATATAGACATCTATTTTGTTTTATCAAAGAGGTCATCTGATTATTTGCGTCTGATCAAAATCGGACCAGTACTCAATCCGCGTAGTCTTGCCTATAAACTGAAATTTCTGATGGCGGATAAGATAATATCATCACATGCCGATACATGGGTGACTAATCCTTTTTTGCGACAGGTTACTCATTTTGCTAATTTATTTAATTTTGACTTTATATTTCTTCAGCATGGTGTTACTCGTCACGATATGACGGACTGGTTGGGGCGTTATGAAAAAAATATACAGTTGTTTATAACTGCTGGAAGAAAAGAATATGAATCGATACTAGATCTTCCATATTATTACGATAAAAAACAAATATTACTCAGTGGTTTCCCGCGCTACGACCATTTAGGGAACGGACCTAAGGGAAAACTCATCATTGCTCCAACCTATCGAGCTCATTTATTGGCAGGAAATACTGATCAAAATGGTATGCGTCGTTATGACCCCAGATTCAAGCATTCCATCTATTTCAAATTTTATAATAAACTACTTAATGATGACAGGATTATTCAATTACTGAAAGATAATAATATGACAGCTGAGTTCTATTTGCACCCCAATTTTAGTGCTCAGCTTACAGATTTTATTCAGAATGAAGTTGTTTCTGTTCCACTTTATCCATATAGTTATCAACGAGCATTCGCGGAGGGTAATTTGTTGGTATCGGACTATTCAAGTGTTGTTTTTGATTTCGCGTATCTTGAGAAGCCAGTGATATATACAAAGTTTGATCAAGATGATTTTTACGAGGGACAAGTGTATGATAGAAGCGATTTCTTTAGTGATGAGCGAGATGGCTTTGGCGAAGTTACCTATACCTATGAAGAGTTGGTTGTCGCAATCACGGCGTCGATTAAGTCTGGATGTAACATGAAACCAGAGTACAAACAGCGTGTACGCGAATTTTTCTATAAAATTGATAAGAATAACTGCAAACGCGTATATGATGCTGTAGTGTCACTGGGGTATTAAACTTATTTTTGATTAGTAAATCCATCAGTCTCGAGTGGTATAATGGAATAGATGATGGACAGTTGTAAATATAAATTCTCTTTCGTTATACCCGTGTATAATGTAGAGGATTATTTGAGCGAGACAATCGAAAGCGTTTTGGCGCAGTCGATGAACTTTGTGGAGAACTGTGAAATTATTCTTATCAATGACGGTAGCACTGACGGTAGCGAAAAGATATGCTTTAAATATAAAGAAAAATTTCCAAATAATATTGTATATCTATCGCATAAAAATCGTGGTCTGAGCGCTACTCGCAATCGAGGAATTAAGTATGTGCGTGGCAAATATGTAAGTTTTCTTGATTCCGATGACAAAATATCCAGGCATACGCTTCGAGATGTCTATGCGTTCTTTGAAGAAAATTATGATAAGGTTGACTTTGTCTCCATTCGCCAGACTCTTTTCGAGGCAACGGTGGGGCCGCACCCACTTGACTACAAGTTTACTAATTCAAGAATTGTCGATATTGAGAAAGACTATGATATGCCGCAACTTTCTGCCTGTTCGTCATTTGTGAAAGCTGAAGTATTTACACATCATCTGTTTGATGCAAAAATTCGTAAGTTTGCAGAGGATGTAAAGTTTCTCACGGAGCTCGTGTTTGACAAGGGTGCATATGGCATTGTCGTGGGTCCGCGCTACTATTATCGAAAGCGGGGGGCCGATACCTCGATCATTAATAGTTCGCAAAAAGACCCGTATTGGTACTTGGGAACTCCTAAAGATGTCTATAAATATTTATTTGATCTGTCGAAAGAGCGTTTCGGTAGGGTTATCCCATATGTGCAGTATATTGTTATGTATGACTTGCAGTGGCGTGTCATTCAAGATACTACACAGGCACTTACGAATGAGCAAATCCAACAATACAAGGCGTCCATCTATAGCCTGGTAGACGATATCGATTCAGGCATTATTCTCAGCCAAAAAAATCTCCCTGTGTACTACAAAAATTTTCTTCTCACGCAAAAAAATACCAAGCCAAATAAGCACAAAAAAGAAATTATCGAGATTGCAGCGAAAGATCCTGTGGTTGTTATTGAGTTTATACAATACAAAGACAGCAATCTCATTATCGAAGGCTTTGTCCAAGGCTACAATGACCGTTCAACGACTGTCTCCGTGAGCCTTGCTGGAGCAACGATTACGGCTAAGGTGACGACGAGAATTCATAATACCAAAACATTTCTTGGCGATGTCGTACAAGAGGGAATTGGGTTTATTGCAACTGTTCCGCTTCGACCAGGAAAGCTAGAGATAACCATAGACTATGGCGATAAACCGAGGCCGGCACAGATTACAACTCGACGATTCTCGCAACTGGATGACAAGACGGGGGCGTATCGGCTGGCAGGTGACCATCTTCTGCAAAAGAGGTCGTACGGAATTCTCGTGAAGAGCCGTACGAATCTGCAGCATGTCGGCCACGAACTTGTTTTTATTGGTCGCCGTCTGCTAAGTGTGCGTTTGAGAGATGCGTTGGCGAGATTCTCCCGGGTATGGCGTTTCGGGTGGGGGGCATATACGCCAAGAAAGGCTATTGTAGAGTTGATCATTTCTCCGCTTATACCGATCAAAGAGACACTGCTGACAATGAGAACGGTAGTGTTCCGATCTTTATATTATATCATAAAACCTACCATAAAGTCAAATATATGGATCATATCAGACAGGGTGAATGCTGCGAGCGACAACGGTGAGGCATTGTTCCGCTATATCTCTTCATTGGAAGACACAAAAGGCGTCAGGGCGTATTATGCAATCAAAAAAAGTAGCAGTGATTATACACGAATACAGCAATACGGCAGAGTCTTGGATCGGGACAGTCTGCGTTATAAACTGATGTTTCTGCTCGCCGACAAGATCGTGTCATCGCATGCCGATGACTTTATTATCAATGCGTTTACCTATCGCATCAATGACTTTATTGATATCTGCAACTTCGACTTCGTATTCTTACAGCACGGTATTACCAAGGATGATATTTCGCGGTGGCTGAATCGGTATAGCAAAAATATCAAATTATTTGTTGCTGCCGCAAAACCGGAGTATGAGTCGCTCTTGGAGCAAAACTACGGCTACTCGCCAAATGAGGTGAAGTTGACGGGATTTCCGCGCTATGACCTACGAGAAAATCATCCAGCGAATAAGCTGGTCATTACTCCAACTTGGCGACATGGCATTGTTGTCGAAGCTGATCAAAAGACAGGGCTTCGCCCATACAATCCTCGTTTCGTAGAGTCAGAGTACTACCAATTTTATCAAAGATTAATCAATGATGACCGACTTATCAAGGCTCTGCGCGATCATGGCATGACAGCGGAATTTTATCCCCATCCGAATCTTGCACCGCAAATTAAAGACTTCTTGCCAGGGGAATCGATACGGATAGTTGACATTCCTTATGATTACACAATAGCGTTTTCGCAAGGAGATATCATGCTGACTGACTTTTCGAGTGTTGCATTTGACTTTGCATATTTACGCAAGCCCGTTGTCTACGCGCAGTTCGATCGCAAAACATTTTTCCAGGGCCATCTATATGATCAGGGTTATTTCTCATACGAAGATGACGGCTTTGGCCCGGTCTTGTATAATTACGAGGACACAATAGCTGCACTTATAGCACTGATAGATGCTAGAGAGCCGCTGAATCAAAAGTACGGGAAAAGAATAGATAAATTTTTCAACTTTTCAGATAAAAACAATAGCCAGCGTGTGTTTGATGCAATCGTAGCCATGGATAAGAAAGTATAGAGCACATGACAAGTATGTACAAATTCAAACTTAGCATCATCATGTCAATTTACAGTACCGACGAATGGTTGCATGAAGCAGTAGATAGTGTCCTGGCTCAAGATATTGGGTTTGAGGAAAATGTGCAGATTATTTTCGTGAACGACGGTAGTCCCGATGATAGTGAAGAAATTTGCCTTGAGTACCAGAAGCAGTATCCGCATAACATTGTTTATATAAAAAAGAAAAATGGCGGCTTGGCGTCAGCGAGAAATGCTGGGTTGCAGTACCGTGATGGAGAGTTGATAAATTTCTTTGATCCTGACGATATACTTACTCCGACCACGCTCTCAGGGGTTTATAAGTTTTACCAGTCACACGGGAAGGAAAATCTTGCACTCATTGCGATTCCACTTATGTTTTTTGAAGCAAAGACGGGCTACCATCCGAAGTACCCCTTGCTTGGCGAGAAAGACAGGGTGATTGATGTTGATGAGGAGCCGTATAACTTCATACTATCTTCGGCAAGTTCGTTTTACCCAGCAAGGACTTTTGACGGCCGATCTTTTAATGAGGACATTTTTGGTGCGGAGGATTCTGATCTCAACCTGCGAATACTAAAAGACAACCGTAAGATAGGTTATGTCGTGGAGGGCGGGGTTGAGTATAAATATAGGCAGCGTCTTGCGGCCGATTCTATCATGGGTCAGGCAAGGGCTAACCCAGCCTCTTATTTGTCGGCCGCTGCGGTATATACAGCCTTGCTTGATACTTTCACGAAGGAAGGGTCAACGATCCCGCGTTATTTTAAAGAGGCTCTCATCTATGACTTGAGGGGTAGAATAGCGAGTTATGAAAAAGAGATATTCATAGGCGATCAGTATAAAAAACTACGAAATGACTATATTCGACTAGCGAGCATTCTTACCAAAGAAGATATTGAGGGATCTCCATTTGCAAAGAGCGACACCATCAAACTATTGTTTTTTACTAAAGCCCTCACAGAAAGAGTGACAGGTATTAGTCCAGCTGGGACTGTTTTGGTCGATACTGAAGATACTGGCGTGCCGCTAAAGTTTTTTGCAAAAAATATAGAGCTGACGGATGATAAGGTGATTGTTGAGGGTGTATTTCACGCCTATCTTCTCAAGGGCATCTCGCTTTGTCTTGAAGCTGATAGTGGCAATATTGTGAAGCCAAAACAGGTCGTCGCAGTCACCTCTTCGCATGATGAAAGGGCCGGCACAAAAATACTCTCAGAGACAATTTATGTACGATTCGAGGTGCCATATGCTAGTGCAAAGTACGCCATAGTAGCGACAGGCAAGGATATTGAGGGTGGAAAGACACCGGTACTGTCAACTATCTTTCAATACTCTCCATTTGTTTTTAATTCTCGTCATATTCGTTTGTGGAGAAATGGGTTTGCGATTCGATTCTATAATAACCGTCTCAGTGTTGTCGACGAGCCCAGGCGCAGTATGTACAATCACCTAAAGGCAACACTGGCGGTCTTCAAGCGCGGAAAAGATATCAAAGTGCTCGCTGTGAGGCTCCTACTAAAAAGGAAAAATAAAGCCATTTTGATATGTGATCGACCCGGGATTGCTCGCGATAACGGGGAGGCGATATTTCGCTATATTAACGAAAATGAGCCAGGTATAGCTAAAAATACCTACTTTGTCATTAATAAGGAATCACCAGATGTGGGCCGACTAAAGGCAATAGGGAGAGTTGTGTATAGAGGTAGTTTCAAGCACAAATTTGTTTATTTAAACTCAAAGCTTCAAATGTCATCACATCTTTATCTACAGTTTCTATCGCCATTTAGTCGGCGAGACTATAAGAACTATGCCGATATGGTGCGACGGAAGTTTGTCTGGCTTCAGCATGGCATAACGATGAACGATATCAGCGGGGCTGGCAATAGGTTTCATCAAGGGGTTGATGGCGTGGTAATTGCAGCACGGCCTGAGCAAAAAATATTTTCCGAGAAGAGGTATTTCTATACTGATGACCAGCTACTCACGAGTGGTTTCCCCCGTTTCGACTACAATGACAACCGGACGGATGGAACTATCACTATTATGCCGACATGGCGAAAATATATAACAAGCCAGATTAATGAGGCTGGGCTTCATGAAAAGGTGCAGGCATTTGAGCATACTGAGTTTTATGAAAAATATGCCGACTTATTGCAAGACAGGACATTGCGTGCCAAATTAGCGATGCATCCAGAGTGTAAGATACAATTTGTCCTCCACCCTGGACTAATGAACCAACGCGAATCATTTGAGAAACTTACAGCAACCAACATCTCTATCGTTACTCCAGGAGATACGGACTATCGGAGGATATTTTCGCAGTCCTCACTTGTCATTACGGACTACTCTAGTATATTTTGGGATGTATCTTATATGTATAAACCGGTGGTCTTTTATCAGTTTGACCAGGAGAAATTCTTCGCGAAACATTATAAAAAGAGCGAATATTTTAATTATGAGAAGGACGGCACTGGTCCGGTACTTACTGAGCATGACACATTGATTGGCTTTATCATTGACCAGATCAATTCAGGCTTTGAGCTGCATAAGAAGTATAAAAAGCGTATTGATAAGATGTTCCTCCATCACGATAAATATAACTCAAAAAGATTAGTAGAAGCACTGAAGAAGCGTGAATATCTTTAGTATCGGACAAATGGTATAATGTGAATATAATGGCAAGAACAGCTATCATCACGCGCACAAAAGATCGTCCGGTATTTTTGCGGCGTGCGCTTAAGTCTGTTGCCAATCAGACACATACTGATTACATACATATTGTTGTGAATGATGGAGGTAGCAAACAGACAGTAGACGATATGGTGTCCGAATTGGAAGAGGAGCAACGCGCAAAGACTAAAGTGTTTCATCGAGAAATATCGAGTGGCGCACCCGATACCATCTTCAATGAGTCAATTGACAGGACAGACTCTGAATACTTTGTAATTCATGACGACGATGACACTTGGCATTCAGAGTTTCTTGAATACACTGTTGCCCATCTTGATAACCATACGGACATAGGGGCAGTTGTTGTGCGCACTGACAAAGTAATTGAATCGGTAGCGGACGATAGGCTCATAAGGAAAAAGAAATATCAATGGATGCCTGATGTTAAGGTCATTAATCTTTATCGGCAGTGCATTGACAATCAATTTACACCGATCGCAACGCTTTTTCGGCGAGATGCGTATAGGAATGTTGGTAAATTTGATGATACTCTGCCTGTAATTGGTGATTGGGAGTTTGGTATAAGGCTACTGATGAAGTACGATGCCGACTATATCGATCCCGGGTTTGCTCTTGCAAATTATCACCACCGCATTGGGGCAGACAATAGTTTTGCTACACACAATCATCATTACTATGTAAATAAAGTGATGAATAAGTACTTGCGTCAAGAACTTGCTGAAGGGTGTTTGGGGGTTGGATATATTATGAGCGAGCTAAAATATAATCAGAACTGGGTATCTTCAATTGTGAAGCGTGCTCTACCGAATTTTGTCGTGCGTAGGCTAAAGCAGCGAATCAACGATTAGTTTTTACTTCGACAAATGGAGTAGTACTACGCCGCCAAGAATAAGTAGTATGCCAGTTATCTTGAGCGCAGTTAGTGCTTCATGAAAAAGAAAATATGAAGCGAAAAATATGCCAATATATATCAGCGCTGTGGAGATGGGGATAATATAGCTGAGGTCATTCTTCGATATAAGGTATGTATAAAGTAGAAAGCTAACACCATACAAAAAGATGCCAATAATCGCATATGGTCCAAAATTAAGATGCAGCCTTCCATCAACAAATGAAATAGGTGCTCCGTTCTGGCCAGCAAGCTTTATCAGTACGAGACCCGCTGTAGATGTCAACGCATAGATGATAAGCAGAAGATTAGAGTGAATAGCCTGTATCATGTGCTACTCGCAGTACTCGATAGATACCAATTATAAGTATGTCTTAGTCCTTCATCAAGGCTAGTTGTATGACGCCAGCCTGCCGTGTGAAGTAGAGAGACATCCAGCAGTCTCCTTGGCATACCGTCCGGTTTTGTAGCGTCAAATACAAGCTTGCCCTCGTAGCCTACTAGCTCTTTTATCTTCAGGGCGAGTTCTTTGATGGATATATCTTCGCCAGTGCCGACATTAACGAATTGCTTATCACTATAATTCTCAAGGAGCCACACAATAGCACTAGCAAGATCGTCTATATACAGAAACTCACGTTGTGCATTGCCAGTGCCCCAGATGACCACCTCCGAAGTATTGGATATCTTTGCTTCGTGCATTCGGCGAATAAGAGAAGGAATAACATGTGCTGTTTCAGGATCAAAGTTATCGTTTTCTCCGTAGAGGTTGGTCGGCATGCAAGAGATGAAGTCAAGGCCGTGTTCATCATTAATGTAGCTGCATAACTTCATGCCAGCTATCTTTGCGTAGGCATAAGCTTCATTTGTTTGGTCGGGGGCACCTTTGCCAAAAGACTCCTCGTTGATGGGTTGCTCGGCATCACGCGGGTAGATAACGGAGCTGCCAATAAAGAGGAATTTCTTAACACCCGATTCTTTCGCTGACCATATGAGATTGTTTTGGATTTGTAGATTTTCATACATAAACTCAGCAGGGTGGGCCATGTTTGCTTTCACACTACCAACTTTTGCAGCAGAGTCTATGACATATTCGGGGCGATCTTCAGCAAAGAACTCCTGAGTTGCCGCCTGATTGGTGAGATCGAGCTCTTTTCGAGTACGGGTAACTATATTTATGTAGCCGTCAGATATTAGCCGTTTCATAACCGCAGAGCCAACTAATCCTTGGTGCCCAGCAACATAAATCTTAGCACTTTTATCCACTTAAGGCTCCAGTAGTGAGCAGAGCAGCTCTACTTCTTCGGTTGTCATCTCCGGGTTGTTGCCAAAATAGAAGCCATTTTCGTGGACTAAATCAGAGTTTGGCCGCGGAGCAGTGTCGCTGACATACTTTTGGTAAAACGGCTGTTTTGCCATATTGCCGGCAATAACTGGGCGGATTTCAACATCTGCTGCTGCGAATTTCTCGCGGTATTTACGTGCAAGCTCGAGCGTCTTGCAGATGACGGGCATAGCAAAGTTAGAGACGATATCCATGTGAGACAAGTCGTAGTGATAGAAGTCATTATTTTTTGCCACTGCTTCGTTGAATTTGTGAAAGTTCTCAACGCGTTTGCCAACGATTTCATCCCAGTAGGGCATTTGTGTATTGCCGATAAAACCATTGATCTCGGTTGGTCGGAAGTTAGATGCAATATCGTAAAAAGTATATTTAGCGTAAAAATCATCAATATCAGCACCAGCTCGTAGCTCACTTTGCTTTTTTGGAGATATATTGCGATCCCAACCATGCGCGCGAGTCATCACTAGTGCATCACGAAGATCATCGTCATCAGTGCAGACCATGCCGCCCTCAATGGTTGACATATGATGTCCAACAAAGAACGAGAATGTCGATGCAAGACCATAATTGCCGAGCAGCGTACCGGCGACTGACGAGCCAAGCGATTCGCAGTTATCTTCAATAAGTACAGTGCCATTTTCATCGCATAGTTGTTTGATCGCAGCAATATCATCAGCAAAGCCGAGTACATTAGTAAGGAATAGTCCTTTAATATCACCAATATATTCTTTTAAGTTTTCAGGTGATACATTGAGGGTCTCAAGTTGGCAATCAATTGCGACAGGCTCTAGGCCTAGTTGGATAAGTGGCATAACATTTGTTGGCCAGGTAAGCGCAGAGAAGCCGATGCGATCGCCTTTCTGAAAAATACCAAGATTCATGAGCGACTGGATAAGTAGAAGATTCGCGACGCTACCGTTTGATACATACACCGCGTGCTTGCGACCTTGTTTGGCAGCGAAAGATTCTTCGAACTTCTTGCACTCCTTGTTCATACTAAGGATATCTTCATTAAGGATAAACTCGACAAGCGCTTTCTTGGTCTCAGCTTCATGGTAGAAACTAGACTTTATTAATTTGATCATTTTACCTACTTTCGTTAGCTATTGTTCGTGAAGAGATCACAAGTCTTTACCTGCTATTGTAGCAGGTAAAGACTATAGAATATAGATGTGTTGAGATTTTTTTGCTTAGGTGTATCTACTACTTGCGCGACCGATCTGCGCTTTGAGATAAGACAGTTTCGTAGTAGTGCGAAAAATATCTTCATCAATAGACGCTGGCTTGTCCGGAGTTGTGAGCGCATCTATTCCGTCACGAACCATGTCTACGACGGCAGGGTGGTATTCGCCAGGCTTGCTGTTTAGGATGTCCTCAAAAGGCACCCACTCGATAGCGCCGAACTCCTCGTTATAAGTATTTGTATTTAGCTGTTCTTTATTGAGAGGCAGTATATAGGCCGAAGATGTTGTATGGGAGCCTGTTACGGGCTCACCGCTCCGGCTTGTAGTGGTAATGTGCGCTTTTGAGCGAGTATCCCATATTTCGTCGTATTCGTGACCGGTATCGACTAAGGCCGTGGGGTCAATCTCAAGCCCGAATTCGCGGCGCATATTAATGATGGCAGTCTCAGCATTTGTCTCTCCGGCACGCTTGCGACCGCCAAATACCCATTTGCCAGCCATGGGCTCTTGATTACGAGTAGCCACGAGTATCTCGCCGGTATTCTCGTCCATGACGACGATATCGACACATTTAATAACGGCACCACTCAATGTGTCGGCATATGATGCGTCAGGGATGAATGGCTCAAATGTGGGGCGGTGACCATCTGTCGATGTGCTGTAGTGACGAGTTTTACCTCTTGTTTGATTTTCTTCAACAACTTTTTTGTGTATTTCTGGAACGAATGTTCTTTCAGTCATACATCCATTGTAGCACAGATTATTTAAATTGTCAAATAAATATAATGATATGAATGAAAAGTAGTCCGTCCGTTACATAGAAAGAGATTTCTTAGATGTCTGTAGCTCAAGATCTGCATCAACCATAATTTCAACGAGCTCTTTAAACTTCACTTTTGGTTCCCAGCCTATTTGCTTCTTAGCCTTTGATGCATCTCCGATGAGGAGATCGACCTCTGCTGGACGGAAATAATGAGGATCGATGCGTATGATTACTTTGCCAGTCTTCTTGTCGGTGCCAATTTCATCGATACCCTCACCGCTCCATTCCAAGTCGAACCCTAATCGTTTTGAGGCGATCTCAATAAATTCTCGAACTGTGTGAGTCTCATTGGTGGCGAGTACATAGTCATCAGGCTTATCTTGCTGAAGCATAAGCCACATTCCTTCAACATAATCCTTAGCATACCCCCAGTCGCGTTTAGCATCTAGGTTGCCCATGTGTAGAGTGTCTTCGATGCCGAGCTTGATACGCGCGAGTCCACGAGTTACTTTGCGGGTAACAAATGTTTCGCCTCGACGAGGAGATTCATGGTTGAACAAGATTCCGTTACAGGCAAACAATCCGTAGCTTTCACGATAATTTTTGGTAATCCAGTACGCATAGACTTTGGCAACGCCATAGGGGGAGCGTGGATAGAATGGAGTTTCTTCGGTTTGAGGGACTGCCTGTACAAGACCAAACATTTCTGAAGATGACGCCTGGTAGAACCTAGTCTTAATGCCTGCATCACGAATAGCGTCAAGAATCCGGAGGGTGCCAAGACCGGTAACATCTCCGGTATATTCTGGAATATCAAAGCTAACCCGAACATGACTTTGTGCACCAAGGTGGTAAATTTCGTCTGGTTGAATTTTCTCTAGTAGTCGGGAGATATTACTCGCATCGGATAAATCGCCAAAATGAAGAAATAGGCGTGTGTCCTTTTCGTGGGCGTCTTGAAATATGTGGTCGATACGATCGGTATTAAAGGTGGATGATCGACGAACAATACCGTGAACTTCGTACCCTTTTTCTAGTAGTAACTCCGCCAAATACGAACCATCTTGGCCAGTAATGCCGGTAATAAGTGCTTTCTTCATAAACTCTCCCTCAATTTTCTGTTGCTGTACCTATAGTAGTCTATTGAGGTAGAAAAATAAAGGTGAGACTATCGCTTGGATAGTTTTTTCGCGGCTAGTTTTGAGGCATATCGTGTTGGGACGAACCATAAAGGGGTGAGCGGTCGTAACAATGGATGAGTGTATTTGTATTTTACAGCCTCGGCTTCTTTAGTAGCTATATCTCTACTGGCAACAGACATAGAATCACTGTGCCACCTAAATGCCGCTAGAGTGTGTTTTGTATTGATGAACTTGCCGATTTTTTTGAGCCGCAGGAAAATATCAAGGTCCATAGAGTGCTTATTTGACTCGTCGAACCCACCAACTTTTAGAATCGCATCTTTTCGAAAGAGGGCACCGGGTAGTGGGAGTAGGTTTGGTCCCCATGTCATAATCCATGGTGCAAGTGAGCCGGCTTTGCTTTTGAATAGGAAATCACCATTTTGGTCAATGTAGTCACAGTAGCCATAGGCTACGGGCGATGTCGGATTGTCTGAAAGCGCTCGAATGGCACGCTCAAGCGATTCGGGTGTGAGTAAATCGTCATCGCCAATCCAACTAATGAATTTGTGATGCGGCTTGGCCGCGGCAATTCCCGCATTGAGCGCAGCCGATAATCCACCTGGATCGGGCACTTTAATAGCGCCAAGTTCGTCTGCGATAGCTGTAACAAAACGGTTCTTAAGGGGGTACATGATTGCAATATCAAAGTCTTGATAAGTTTGCTGTTTGATAGATGCAATAGTTTCTTTGAGGTATTCTTCGCGTTGACCAAGTGTTGGAAGAATAATGAGGGTATCATGTTTAGTCGTAGATTTCTTTACCATATCTCTATTATATACTGCTTTGTGGTAAAATATAATCCATGAAGAAGGAGAATGTTTCAACCGATACGGCTTTGATCATACCTGTATATAATGAGGGAAAAGTTATTAGGAGAGTTGTGTCCCTAGCCCTCAAACGATATAAATATGTTATTTGCGTTAATGACGGCAGTAAAGATAACTCTCTAGAAGAGATTTGGGCAATGGGGGGGGGTGTGCACTGCATTGATCATCCTATCAATATGGGTCAGGGCGCTGCGTTGCAGACGGGCATAGAATACGCTCGAGTGCTACCCGTTAAGTACTTTTGTACATTTGATGCCGATGGTCAGCATCGTTTTGAGGATGTCGCTGCTATGGTGGAAGAAATAAAAAAGACAAAATGCGACATTGTACTTGGCTCTCGATTTAGAGGAAAGGCGGTCAATATGCCGCATTCAAAGAAAATAATGCTGAAGCTTGCTGTATGGTTTACCAACCGTACGACAGGCCTCAAGTTAACTGACACGCATAACGGACTTCGTGTATTTAATCGCAAGGTCGCAGAAGAACTGCAGATTACCTTACCTGATATGGCACATGCCTCGGAAATATTAGAGATCGTTGCTGCTAAAAAGTATCGCTATAGTGAAATTCCTGTAACGATCGAATATACAGCGTATTCCAAGAGCAAGGGCCAATCTATGATAAACGCAATTAATATCGGCTTCGATACATTGCTGAGGAGAATTACACGATGACATCAATCATTCAAATTATAATCATTATCTTTGCTATTATTATCGCGCTTGTAACTCTTGGAAGTCGTAGTACCCATTCTGGGAAAGCGTGGAAAAAAGTAGCGCTGGTCTTGCTTGCCGTGGGTATGATTATTGTTGTACTTTTCCCAGATATCACAAACCAACTAGCACATCTTGTTGGTGTTGGGCGTGGGGCTGACCTTCTTTTGTATGCTACGATCGTCTCTTTTATACTGTATGCACTCAATAACTACCTTTATCAGCAAGACCAAAGGAATACACTGCATAGACTAGCACGCAAACTGGCCCTTATGGAGGCTAGTCAAACTAACGATAGCCGTAAAAACTCTAGGTAAACCAGCTTACGCTTATGTTAGACTCAGTTCTCGACATGCTTCTCGTAAACGCCTACTGGTTTTCCCTGCCGTTTATTGGCTACATGTGTCTAGTATTTCTCGATAAGGCTCGTCACCCCTTTGAGCATTCTCGATATATTGCTAGGCGAGTACGACAACAACACCTATTCATCATAATGTTTGCATCATTTGCTGGGGTGGCTGGATTATTTGCTGCCATTTCGCTTCCATTATATATACTCAATGCGTCTACCCTTGTACTGACGGCTATATATATAGGGCTGCTTACCGGTTCGTTGGCGTACGGTCTTTACTGGTTGTCTAAAAATATTTTTACCAAAAGAATATTTAATTTGTTTAAACTCTCTGGACAGCCTTTACTGGTAAGACTCGTCTTCTGGCTGCTGGCATTACTGTTGATATTTGACTTTGCTCTAAGCCTTTATGTAAAATCGTATGCTAGTGGCGATACACTTTATCACTTGGCAAGAATCACAGCTATAATAAATGACGGCTTTACGATAGCGAGCGGTCATTTTAGCCAGCTTGCTGATACGGCGTATCATTATAACTTTCTTTACGGTCTATATGCCGTAGCCACTAATATTCTGGACATGGCACCAGTAGAAGTCTATAAGACATCTCTAGGCTTTTTCCGTATGGCTCAGTGGCTGGCGGTATTTACCCTCATGTGGTATGTTGCGAGGTTCTGGCTAAAGAATAAGAACGCGTTGCTACTCTCGTCACTGGCAACGATATTCACGATGTGCTTTCTTTCGGGCGCACTCTTTGTGGCAACATATCCAAATAAAATTATCAATTTATGGGTAGTTCTATTCATCATCTGCCTGTCGCTATACGAGTCTGGTACAAAAAAGATGATAGTGCCGCTACTTGTGTCCTCGCTACTCATAACGATGACACATGCTAGTGCTGCAATGGTCGTATTATTTATGGGGCTCTATGTATTGTACTGGATAGGTTCACAGGGGGTAGTTGCGGCCTTGAGGGACAAGGGTAGAGTATTAGCGTATGCGTGTATTATAGGAATTCTATCCATTGGTCCGCTGATCACGCTAGCTATACCCGGCCATTTGACTGAAGACCAGATGCACCTAGGGGATTTTCCCGTACTCCATGTTGCAGGCATGACGATGCGCGATCCAGTTGCTGAGTGGCTATCGAAATCTACTGTTGAGCAAGCACTATTGTTAATCGGTATTGTCGGCACGGTATACCTCTTGATGAGGATATGGAAGAATGTTCGTCAGAGACAGATAATACTAGCTCTTTCGACTTTCTATATCTTTATCATGTATATACCGCCCGTTTTTTCTATAGTAAACCAGTTTTTGCCAATGTGGGCTATGAATAGATTCTCATCAATGAATATCCTAGGGCTAATACTTATTCCTATAAGTATATATGCAATTGCAAACATGGTCATCGTTTCCTCGAAAATGATGAAGCAGCGATTTTCTATCGAGACAAGGCGAAAATATCGTGACGGTTTACTCATTATTGTCGTACTCTTACTATCACTACTTGTGGCCGTTCCTGGCTACACTAAGCTAGTAGCAGATAGGCAAAAAAAGAGTGACACATTTAGCCAGCTAGTACATGCCAATAGAGATCTTGGCAGGATACTATATGGGAATAAAGTTATTCTTGCCAGTCTGGGGACAAGCTATAATCTCACAGCGGTGTTAGATATCGATGTAGTAGCAGTCCCCTTGGGGCATTCCACATCATCTGCTGATACGATGAACAGGCTGGCTTGTCATAGGTACATGATGGAGGGCCTTGGCTATGACGAGTTAGCGAGTGCGGGTGTTAGCTTCGTCGTATTCACCAAGAAAAGTGATTCAGTTGTCACAAAACAGCTAGCTGACTCAAAAGAGTATCTAAAAATTGTAGCAGAGAATAGAGATTACATCGTGTATGCTCTTAAGAAGACGGCTGCAAATCCTAACCATGCATATGCTCCTTGCACCTTATATCAAAAGAACGAACAAGGTAATCGTTGAGGTAGGTACTTGTTGCGAGTGAGAGTAAGCTGTATTTACATCTAGTTAATATTGACCGTCGTTTGCCGTAGCATAGAGCTATCTTGACTAACGGGGAATGTATCGCTCCATGGGTAGGCATTTCTCTTATCGGCGATCCAGATTTTGAGCTGTGCGGCTGACGGCATTGTTCTTGATTCGGCATATGTGTATATTTGCCCGGGGGCCAGCACGACATAGGGGCTATTTGGAAAATCAAGGTTGGTATTCTTACTATCTCGCACTGCTGGTTTTATGATACCTATTTCAACAGGGCGTGCACTGAAATTCTTAACACTAAATGTTGCTGATATCGTCCGTCCATTTACGGAAACTGATAATGGTGCGATGAGTCGAGCCATCGCTTGTAGGTTATAGCGGGTTTCTCGCTTCATTCCACTTGTTTCGCTAACGGGGAATGTATCGCTCCATGGATAGGCATCTCGCTTATTGGCGATCCAGATGCGTAAGTTGTCTGCACTCGGTAGAATGCGTGAATGGTTGTAGGCATATTCTTGGCCTGGCTCGAGCACGACATAGGGGCTATTTGGAAAATCAAGGTTGGTATTCTTACTATCTCGCACTGCTGGTTTTATGATACCTATTTCAACAGGCACCGTACCATGATTCTTGAGTTTGAATGTGGCTGTTGCTTGGCTGCCAGCAACAGGATTTGGCATTGTTATGTCAAGGGGCGATGTCAGAGTAACAGTATCTTTTACGGGTAGGACTATTTCTCGCTTCATTCCACTTGTTTCGCTAACGGGGAATGTATCGCTCCAGTTATATGTATCACGCACATTAGCTATCCACGCACGCACGGAGCCCGCACCCTCAATGGTACGCGTCTTCTGGTAAATGTATGTTTCGCCTGGGGCGAGTGTTTTGCTACCATCGTTTAAGAAATCAAGGTTTTTGTTTTTCGAGTCCCGCACAGCCACCTGGGTAATGCCGAGGTCTACGGGGTATACACTAGGGTTTCTAATTTTAAACGATGCCGTAACAGACTGAGTATTATGAATTCCTCCGCTTGCATTAAGCGATAGCTGCTCCGACACAACTGGACTCTTTGTGATTCGTCTCGTAACTTCGCCATCACTTGATTGACCAAAGTTTCCAAAAGGCGGATAATGCCAATTTGTGCCGTCGTAGCGAGCAATAAAGAATCGATAATCCCCCTCTTCACTACTGAATGATCGAGCTTTTGAGTATACATACGACTGTCCAGGGCTAAGTGATAGATTATCAATATAGTCGAAGTCAACATTCTTATTCGAGGGGGAGCGGACGGCTATTTTTATCAGGCCAAAGTTAATGCGGCTTGTTGTATTGTTTTTGATGCTGAAGCTCGCTGTAATAGTATTATCGAGAAATGGCTGTGATTCGATAGTAATTCCGTTTACAGCAACTGAGCCAAGAGTTGAGCCAAACCAACTCGTAAACACCCACCAAAAATTCTTATTGCCATAAGCCCCACAAGGCGCTGTGACCCCTATGCCTACTTTCTTGGTAGCTTCGTTTGGCTGGTAGGGAGTGTAGTTGTAGAGGCCAGCGGTGGCTTGGTTTTTGATATAGATGGTGGAGCCACCGCATGAGGCGTTTGGGTTGTATTGAACGAAGTTATTTCTTCCGGCAACATAGTTATAGTTGTTTGGGTTGGCTCGATAGAGCTTGTATTGCCTGGCCGCGCCGTATACTTGATTGAAAAAGCCGTTATATTTTGGATCGCAGGCAGCGGTATCTGGGCAGCCCATGCCAGTAGCTTCTTTATATTGACGGGCTAGGGGTGAATTGTCGGTGACGAGAGATTGCTCTTTTTGTAGCAATACTAAGAGCACTTTTGGGCTAATGCCGCATGATTTTGCTACATCATTGATGATTTGAGCAGCGGTGCGACTACTGTAGCCAGGGGTGTACGAACATATGCCCGATTCGCTCCCGTTTATGGCAGGAGTTTGTTGCTTGTAGTCTTTTAGGCAAGTATAGGGGCCTGGTTCTCCGAGGGGTGTCCAGTATTGCTTGACGGTTTTGCCGGTGTTTAGGTATGGTTGACTACCTTGGGTGTCGCAGGTGGGCATTTTGCTATTGAGAAATTGCTGGATTTGAGTGGCATTCATAGAGCCCGAGTCGTAAAATACGACATCGTCCATGATGTTACCGGGGTCGAAATTTTTCATGTCGATGGCATGGGCTGGGCGAGTGCCGAAGTAGGCTATACCACCGATGAGCGCGAGACTGCTGATGGTGATAGCGATGGCGAGGCTCATTTTACGAGTAAACATGGGCTATTTTACCTCTACAGATGGGGCATTATCGACAGGATTCGTGCCGTTTGCTGTTGCGGATGAATAGCTAAGAGAGGCAGTCCATTTGCCTGGGTGAAGTTGACTGGTTTTGATGCTTGACTGGCCGCAGGTGGTATTGGTGGCATTTTCGTGGCCTTTGCGGCTAGAAGTTACTTTTTTGCCAGATTCGTCGGTGAGGGTGAAGGTGCAGGTGCCGTCATTTTCGATGACCCCCGAAACGAAGCCGTTGGCGTGGACTTCGTTACCCTCTTGGTAAAGGGTGGTGATGGTGACGCTGACGGTTTTTTTGCCTTGGCTGGAGTTGCTTTCTTGATCGTTTTTCTGTGATTGCTCGTAGTTTGACTGTTTTTGCTCGTTGGCTTGTTGTTGGTCTTCTGAGGTGGCAGGGGTGTCGTCTATTTTTGATTCCTTGCCTTGGTTGGCGCTGTCTGCCTGCCGAGAAGTGTCTGAAGGAGTAGTTTTAGCATCGAACAGCCACTTGTGTGTGGTTTTGGCCAGCACAATATAGCCGAGGAGAGATACGGCGATGATAGCGATGATGATTTTTGGACATATGGATTTTTTTGTTTTTAATCTCATAGTGAATTCCTGTGAGTGAATGATACTCTAGTTTCATTATATATCATTTTGCTGAAAAACACAAGCTTTTTGGATATGGCGCTTGCTTTGGCGGTGCTATAATACTAATATTGCACCAAACAAAGAGAAAGAAGTTAGTCAATGAGTTCCAATATAGCATTAGCAGATATTCTGCTCGATACTCGTGAATGGCAAGCCTTTGATTGTAAACGAGCACACATTAAACCAGCCAAAATAGTCGAAACAATTTGCGCTTTTGCAAACAGTGACGGAGGGCGCTTAGTAGTAGGATTAGAGGATCCAGATAAGGCCTCGAGGAATGAGCGGCTCATTGGTATCGGAGAGGCGGAAGATAATGCATCTGAGATACTAAACATGCTCAGCAAGGAGTTTGAGCCGCCTTTACAAACGATTAAGACCAGCTATCTTGATATCACAAACACATCTGGCGTAGCCGATAAGCTGCTAATTATCACCGTCGGGAAAAGTAAAGATGTCCATTCACTAAAGAAAGGCGACACATTCATTCGTACGGGTCGCCAAAATCATAAGATCGGTGCATCGGAAATTACCCGTCTAAGGTACGAAAAGGGCACCCTGAAATACGAAGACGAGCTAAATGACGAAATTACACTAGACGATCTCAAACCGGACTTACTGGGCACCTATCAAAAAGATACTGAAAGCACACAACCAGACGATTATCAGTTCTTGAAAGATAATGGACTTGCGTCCACCTAATTTTGTTCGTCGTCCATTTACAATTGAGGGTCCCCTGCTTCATCAAATCCAAAAAGCAATGGAGTATTTCCGTAGCGTTGTCAAAAGCTCGCCGCCAAAGCTTATTGGTGCTAGTTTTCTACCGTCGCTTCTCATACCTGAGTGGGCATTTCAGGAAGCTGTGACTAATGCTGTTATTCATCGCAACTACTACATTGAAGATGACATCCAGGTTCGTATATTTGATGACAGGATAGAGATCGAAAGCCCGGGCACATATCCCGGTTTCATAACGCCAAATAACATTCGACATGAACGCTTTGCGCGCAACCCTATTGTTCAACGAGTACTCAATCGTTTTCAGGCTGCCCCAAATCTTGATATCGGAGAGGGAGTTGATCGTATCTATCAAGTGATGCGCGAGAATAACCTTTACGAGCCGATATATGCCCCTGTTTCGAAGCGCCCCAACTCAGTCCTTTTGACATTGTTCAATCTGCAAAAAATAGACTACTGGGATACGGTCAGTAATTATCTTGACGATAACTATCGAATCAATAATCAAACAGCACGAGAGATTACTGGCATAGCCGATTCTTCAAAAGTTTCACGCATGCTGGCTGCATGGGCAAGCAAGGGTCTTATCGAAAAGGTTGAAACGGGCTATAGGGGTAATACATTCTATAAAAAACCAGGTGTTGAGCTGCCCGATGCAGATACCGATTCATATGCAGAGGGTGGTGCAAATGGAGACGAACAATGAATTTCTACCTCTGTTACATAGACTGTGATCATTTGCAAGATGCTCTACTGAGTGGCAAAAGTACACGCAAGATAGTGCGGCTTATCCTCCGATAAGTAAAAAGTCCCCCGCATTGTAGCTCTGAGACTACCGGCCGGAGTGTCCATCCTCATTGCATTGATGTTATAATATTCCTATGACGAAGGAGTTGGTTGATCCATCTGTAGACAGAAGAAATATATTAAATAATTCTTTTGCTATGTCTGAGCTACAAGACCAGATTGGCGTGAAGGGAACACTTTTTGATGTATTGACCTTGAAAATGAAGCCCTTTACCTCTGGAAAAGGCAGTTTGCGAGTGACATGGATGTCACCCGCAAAATAACGATGTATAAACAAGGAGGAATATGACACTACAATCAGAGCTAGACATCCTAGGCAGTAAAATAGCCAGTTTTCATGAACCAGAAGATCTGGCGGATGAAGAATGGCAGAATTTTGTAGAAAATACAACAGTAGCGTTGATGGCGGGTGGGGAAAGTAGTCGTTTTAGCTCGGTGCTAGAGGGTACGCAGGCGAATAAGAGCGCGTTTGAGCTGCCAAATGGCGATACGATGATAGAGATGATTATTCGGATGTATGCGCAGGCTGGATTTAAGCGGTTTGTGGCGTTGGTATTTCACAATGCTCGGAGTATTGAGGAGCGCTTGGGCGATGGGTCGGAATTTGGGGTGGAAATAGTGTATAGTTATGATCCAGAAATACCGATTGGTAAGGGTGGTGCGGTATTGAATGCACTAGAGAACGGCTCGATACCAGAAAGCCACAATCTCATTGTGGCGAATCCAGATGATGTAGTGTTGCACTTTCCAGATTTTCCGAAATATATCAGTAGCGCACATATAGAAGGGCTGAAACGGGGTGCGGTGGCGACGGCTGTGTTGGGGCAAGGACAGGCCTATCACTCGACAGGGATGATGGTGGTGGACAATAAGGTTGTCGATACTAAAATGTATCCGTTTATACCGGTACCAGCACATGTGGGAATTACGCTCTTTTCACCAGAGGCGTATCCATATTTTCGCGAGCATTTTAGCCTCACGGAGAAGTCGGATTTTGAAAATATCCTCTTCCCTATTCTGGCTAATGAGGGTAAGCTGTGGTCGGCTGGGCTGACTAGGGGTGTGTGGATTGCAGTGAATGACGCGAAGTCGTATAAGCAGTTGGTGGGAGAGCTGGGACTGTAGCAAAAAGGAGGGCGATATGAGCGAAGATCAGAGGTTGGCGCTGTTTCAGAAAAAGGAGATCCGCAAGCAGTTGCATGGGGGTGAGTGGTGGTTTGTGATCACAGATGTGATAAGGGCACTAACAGACTCATCAAATCCGGCTCAGTATCTACAAAATGTACGAAGGCGTGATGAGGAATTGGCGGAGCTGTTTGAGCCTGTGGATAAAGGGGGTGTTCAAATTGAACCTCCCCTTTTCCTGCCCTTTACTACCCCTGGCGGTAAACAGACGCTTCGATGCTGGAATACAGAGGGTATTTTCCGTCTCGTTCAATCCATACCAAGCAAAAAAGCCGAGCCATTCAAGCGCTGGCTAGCACGGGTTGGCTATGAACGCGTGCAAGAAATAGAAAATCCTGAGTTGGCGCAAAAACGCATGAAAATGCTGTACAAGCTAAAAGGCTATCCCGATGATTGGATTGAACGACGCGTGCAAGGAATGGAGGTTCGCCATGAATTGACTGAAGAGTGGGAAAAGCGAGGTGTGACTGAGGCGCAAGATTACGCTATATTGACTGCTGAGATATCTAAAGCTACTTTTGGCGTGACACCGAGTGAATACAAGAAGCTGAAAGGAATTAAGCGAGAAAATTTGCGTGACCATATGTCTAAGCTTGAGCTATTGTTTACACAACTTGGTGAAGCCTCAACTACTGAGATTGCCCGCACTGATGATGTCTACGGCATGGCCGGCAATAAAGATGCCGCTAAACGAGGTGGTGCAGTGGCGGGAGCAGCACGCGAACAGCTTGAGAAAGAAACGGGGCGACGAGTTATTCGCTCGACCAAGAATGTGCTAGACGAATAGCGGACTTACTCTGTAAACCCATGGGGGTTTTGTGATTGCCAGCGCCATGAATCTTCGCAGGCTTGGCCTATGGAGTATTCGGCTTTCCAGTCCAGTTCTTGCTCGGCTTTTGATGAGTCGGCGTAGCACGCGGCAATATCGCCGGGACGACGGGGTTTGATGCTGTAGGAGATCTCTTTTCCGGAAGCCTCACTGAAGGCTTTTATGAGCTCAAGAACAGAAACGCCTTGGCCTGTGCCGAGGTTGTAGACAGAGAAGCCAGCGTGTGAATGCTCGAGGGCTTTGACATGTCCACGGGCGAGGTCGACAACATGAATGTAGTCGCGGATGCCAGTGCCGTCTGGTGTGTTGTAGTCATCGCCAAAAACGCCTACTTCTGGCAAACGACCGACGGCTACTTGTGAGACAAAAGGCAAAAGATTGTTCGGGATGCCGTGTGGATCTTCGCCAATGAGTCCGCTGCTGTGAGCGCCGACGGGGTTGAAGTAGCGCAAGACGGTTATCTCGAGGTCGGTATTGGCGAGTGAGGCATCTTTGAGAATTTGCTCGATCATATACTTGGTCTGGCCGTATGGGTTGGTGATGCCAATGCCAACGGGTGAGTTTTCGGTGAGCGGCAATTGTTCTGGCGTACCATATACAGTGGCAGAGCTAGAGAAAACGATGGCGGGAACCGACATTTCGCGCATGACTTCAAGGAGGATAAGGCTCGAGCCGATGTTGTTATTATAATATTCAAGTGGTTTCGCGACTGATTCACCGACTGCCTTAAGGCCAGCGAAATGAATGACTGAATCTGGCTGTTCGGTCTCGAATATTTCTGTGAGTTTTGCTTTGTCGCGGATATCTGCTTTATAGAATGGTATCGTTTGTTCAGTGATGTACTCAACGCGTTTGATGCTTTCGATGGAACTATTGGATAGATTGTCGACAATGACCACTGAGTGGCCGTTGCTAATGAGTTCGATGGCGGTATGCGAGCCAATGTAGCCTGCGCCGCCGGTGAGTAGTACTTTCATGATTTTTCTCCTTTATAGTTATCTTGGACGATTTTACGAATCTTGGTGATAAATAAACTTTTGTCGAATCGTTTGGCGGTGCGGGCGAGCTTTGATGGAAAGAAGTGAATTCCTTCAGCTTTTTGAATGGCTTTTTTGACAGATGCGACCGTTTGTTCGACAAAGAGTACTCCGGTTTCGCCGTCTTGTACGATATCGAGCGTACCGCCCTTGGCGTAGCCGATGACTGGCGCACCAGCTGCGAGGGCTTCCGCCTGGACAATACCAAAATCTTCTTCGGCGGCATAAATAAACCCACGGGCGTTATTGAGGGATGCTTCAACGGCTGCATCGGACGCATCACTGTTCCTATCGGTAAAGAACTGGACGCTAGGGCCAGCTATATCGACAAGTCGTTGGTGCTCACTGCCATTGCCATAGACTTTAAGGGGGACGCCTAGCTCAGTACAGGCCTGAATGGTGAGATCGACGCGCTTATACGGGACTTGACGGCACATGGTGGCAAAGTACGGTTGTCGTTCTCTAGCAGGCTGGAAGCGCTTTGTGTCAACAGGCGGGTGGAGAACGGTGGACGGCCGATTGTAATATTTTTCAATACGGCGTTTCACTTCTTCTGAGTTTGCCAAGAACGCATCGACAGCTTGAGCAGCCGCATAGTCGGCTTTTTTGAGGGACGGCACTAAGAGCGGCATGGCGAGCCGTACGAGCCAGTTAAGCCCACCAAAGCCCGGATCTTTCTTGTATTCCGCATAGTGACTCCAGTAGTAACGAATAGGCGTATGGCAATAGCAGATGTGAACTTGGTCGGATCTGGTTTTGCGCACTTGCTTTGCTTCGGCGCTTGAGCTAGAGATGATAATATCGAATTCGGAAAGATCGAGCTTTTGAAATGCTTTCACCCGAAGTATGGGGAAGAATTTGTGGAGCTTTGTGAGGGGTTTTGGCAAGTTTTGCAGGTGTGTAGTGCGAATGTCGAGGTGTTTGAATTTTGGCATTTTGTCTGGGTCGTAGGTGCTGGTATAAATAGGTGCGCCTGGAAAAGCTTCGGCGAGCGCGAGCACTACCTCTTCGGCGCCACCCATGTTGGTGAGCCAGTCGTGGACAATACAAATTTTTGGTGTCTGAACCATGTATCTATAATAGATGGCTTGCCCATCATACACAACCTGGTTACAATAAAAGCTAATGATGCGCATAGTTCAAGCTGTGGGAGTGGGCTTTCTGGCGATAGTGGTCGGGGTGGCTTTTGGTGGAATGAGCGCAGGGGCGGAGGCTCAATATGATTGGTTGGATGCGGAGACGGGGCCGAAGGTTTTGGAAGCACAGAATGTTGGGCAGCGTATTGGCTGTGAAACCGAGAAGGTGCCAACAAAAGATACACCGAGTAGTCCTATAGTGGAACAAGATCTGTGCATTCAGAAGGGCAAGAATATCAAGACTGGACTGGGGCAGTTGCATAAAGACTATATCCTGATGCCAGGGGATACTGTGTATAAGATGACGAGCAGTACTTATATAGAAAAATTCTTCGCTATTGAAGGCACGAACGGGATACTTGCACAGATTGCTTCGCCATATACTAGTGGCTATACTTTTGAGGTATATCGTGATTACACCGATGTCATAGCTGAACAGCCAGACGATCATAACTTCTTTACTATAGCCTATGGTCTTGTGGATAATCCTGACATGATAAAGTTCTATGGTTTTTCATACGGCATATCAAATAATGGTACATTTCTTGTATATACTACCGGGGGTAATTATGGATACCGAGGAAAAGTGTATCTGATCAATTTAGAAACAGGTGACCAGCAATTCATAGGTTACGAGGGGTACAACTACACCTATAGCCCTTTGCCCACACCTTCTTATGCGGTTTCCAATGATGGAAAGACTGTTGTTGAGGGAGGCCATAGCCTAAAGATATGGCGAATCGATGAGCCTAACTGTAGGGACAGTGAAGAATGGAAGGAAGGGTACGGGTATGATAGGTGTCGCTTTGAATGGTATGGATGGGAGAGATATGGCGTACCTGATGCTACGAAGGATTATTACTTTGTTGACACGATGAGATTCAACAATTCGGCGAGCGAACTGAGCTTCTTATTTCACGGATATACCGATTATAACTACTTTGTGACCCTCGAAGCGCCTGGCTATAAGGCACCCGAGGGGCAGTTGGAGTACTTGGCTTTAGGCGATTCTTATACGAGTGGGGAGGGGGACACTCAAGACGGCGGGCAGTTCTATTTACTGGGTACAGAAGGAAGAGATCAGTGCCACTTAAGTAGTCGATCATATCCGTACTTATTGCGAGATCATTACAATATACCAGCGCATAAAATGGCTTCCGTTGCTTGTTCTGGCGCACAAGTAGTGTTTGATTATATTGGGGTGAGTGATAATTACTCGGGGCAAGGAGAAAGATTGAGAGAGCAGGGACTCACGGGGACTAAGTTGGACGAAGCTAAGTCTGATGCATTGAATAATTTTAAGCCCGGTATAATCAAACAACTCGATTTTATCAGAAGATATCAACCAAAAACAGTGACTTTCACTGGTGGTGGAAATGATGTTGGGTTTGCGGATATACTAAAGTATTGTGCTCAACCAGCGGCAATCCTGGTTCCATACACCTGTGAATATGCCAAAGAGGGTTCATTGCTTAATAAAATGTTGTACGATTCTATAGATACTCAATACGCGTACACGAAAATGCTGATTAACGGCATAAGAGAAGCCTCTCCTGACTCTGAAATAATCATCATTGGTTATCCTAGCTTCATTTCTGAAGTGAGCGGAGCTTGCTATTTGAGCGGGGCTTCACTTAACCGTGCCGAAAAGGTGCTCATCAATAAAGCAGTGAGCTATATGAACAAGATGTTACAATCCGTTGCTTACGATATGGGGACTGGTTTTGTTGATATTGAGGACTCTTTGCATGGCGGGAGGATTTGCGAGGATGTCAGTAACAATAACTATGTTAATGGACTATTGAATGTTGGACCAGTAAGGGCGTTTACAAGCGGAGTCGGAGAGTCGTTCCATCCAAATTCTAGAGGACACCAAAAGATAGCCCAGGCGATAATTGACTCTAAAGAGCTGGAATTTACGAATACGGCAAGTTCTAACGGTTATGAGCCGAATGAGAAATCCATAAATACTCAGCGAATTGATATGGTTGAGCGAGATCAGCCAAAAGGAGGAAAGCTCAAAGCCGCAATCAAGAGTGTCTTTAAGCCGAATTCTATTGTTAAGGTAACACTTCACTCCGACCCTATCGATTTAGGGCCTATGGTGGCTAATGAAACGGGAGATGTAAACTTCTCAATAGATACGAATGAGTTGCCTCTAGGAAATCATCTACTAGTCTTGGAGGGAGTTGATCTGAGCGAAGAGCCAATTCGATACTATCAGTTTATTGAGATATTTGAAGAAGAGCTCGTCCCACAGGAAGAGAACAAGAGCAATGTAGATGAGCAGGAAAGAGGCAGTGTTAGTAAGATAAATAAACAAAATATATTTGAGGATAATTCTACTCAAAATAGCGATGGAAGCATTCTTGATGCTCGGCAGAAGCCTCTACTGGCTTACAATGATGACGATACACCCAGCGATGTGGTAGTAAAAGAAAACCAGAGTAAATCCAGTCTCCATGGAACACTTGTAGGCGACGAAACTAAAACTGATAACAGTTACATGTATCCGCTGCTTATATTCGCAATATTATTAACAGGAGCAATATTTTATGTCAAAACCCACAAAAAAATCTAAATTTATGTCCACTTCTAAATCACCCGTAATTATATGGGTGAAAAAGCACGAAAAAGGATGCAAGGCATTTTTAGTGACTCTCGGTATAGTATGGCTTATTACTGATCTCATAGGCATCGGTGGCAATATCCGTTTTTACGCCAAGTGGATAGAGTGTGGAAGGAAACCAGTGGTTTCGGCATATGTTTTCAAGAAAACGCCACACTATATCGAAAATACCCCCATTCTTCCGACGATACGATTATTGCCTGATCAATTCTGTAGTCCCAAAGAAGCCGAGCTGGCGGGATATTCTGTAAATGAGAGTGGATATGACTTTCGATATACTACAGACGAGGAAAGGCAAAGGAGCTACGAACTAAGACAAAAAAGCCAAAATCATTAGTACGGCCCTACCTCGCCCCAATTCGCCCAATCACCGTCACGACAGTCTTCAGCAAAATCTTGATGTCGAGCCAGAAGCTCCAGTTGCGGACATAGTATAGCTCGAGCTTGATACGGGTTTCGGTATCGATGTTGCTCCTGCCGGAGACTTGCCATAGACCGGTGAGGCCGCTGCGGACTTCGAGCAGTAAAGCCGCACGCTTTTGGCTGAATTTTGCTTTTAGCTCACGACTTGGTATAGGGCGAGGACCAACGAGGCTGATGTCGCCCTTGAGGACATTGATGACTTGCGGAAGTTCATCGAGTGAACTCTTACGCAAAAAACTGCCAAAACGGGTGATACGAGGGTCTTTTTCTACTTTAAAGTTCTGCTGATACTCTTTTACCAAGTCTTCCCTGCCCATGAGACGAAACTCCTCAACGGGGTCGAGATGAGCTGTTGATCGGTGCTTCATACTCCGAAATTTATACAAACCAAACACGCGGCCATGCTTTGTGAGCCGTTTACTTTTATAGAAAATAGGGCCAGGATTGAGCACGAGCTGTAGGAGGGAAATGATAATGAGAATGATCAACCACAAAGGTGCTGTAATAATAACAACAAAAGCATCGAAAAACCTCTTTAAAATAGCTCCCCAGCCGATGAGTGGCGTTTGGCTGACGGTAATCATAGGATAGCCGAGGAAGACATCGACCGTATTTTTACCAGTGTAGAATTCTGCTTCGCCTGGAATGAAGCTATAGTTTAAATGATTCGTTTGGGCGGTACTTAAAATTTCACTATTGCGCTCTTCCGACTCGTACAATTCAGTCTGAATGATAGTAGTAATCCCTAGTTCTTTCACTTGTTTTAACGCTGCATGGGCATTCGAAAAGTGGAGAGCTGAAGCTCCTTCAGGAAAAACGCTCTTTGGGCAAGCGATGGCAGCAATGTGATAGCCGCTTTTCTGCGTGTCGCTCAGATTGATGGCAATGTCTGTGATGGTTTTTGATGAGCCAATAAGTAAGACATTGCTCACGCCTTTGCCATACAAAAAAGCAAGCCCTCGGCTAAGCCGTAGCAATTCCCTGCCAAGTATCATGAGAGCAGTCGATCCGATAAAGGCATACAGTGTGGTGAGACGGGCTGGAAAAAAGGCCTTGTCAGATACATACTCCCAGCCAATGATGAGCAGTATACCGATAAAACAGCCAATAATAATTTTTGCCCATTCAACCAAGCGGCGATTGTAAATAGTTGCGCTGTAGAGTCCGATACTTGCAAAAATGAGTATCCATAAAGGTAAGACTGTCAAGAAGGCGATAAGATAGTCGAACGCATAGATTTCGGTAAAAAGAGGCCGATGGTCCCACTGTACTCGCATGATGTACGCGAGCGTAAAGGCTGCGGTTAACACAAAAATGTCGACAAACAACAAGAGGAGACTGTAGTAACGACTATTTCGGGTCATCATATGGTATAGATTATATCACGACGAGATAGTGAGCTACACCTCTTGGTGACAATGGCGCATTTGAATGAGCTTACGGTATAATAGGAGGCAGTGAAGCCAAATCGACTGATAGAGACAATTTTTGCGCTACTAGCCACTGTATTTTTAGGGGTGGTTCTTCATGCTCCGTACACTGTCTTTATTGGAAGTGCCTTTCCTGAGATAGCAGTACCGATAAAGGCTTGGAAAGAGGCGCTGATGTTAGTGGCGGGCGTGCTACTACTTGTAGAAATTATTCGCAAGAAACAGTGGCGAATTGTCTGGGACAGTTGGCTTATGCGGTTGATGATAGCGTTTGTTGGCCTTCATCTGTTAATGCTACCGGTATTTTGGCAAGGATCAGTTGCGGCGGTCGCTGGACTGATGATCGATCTACGATTTATCGCCTTCTTCATGCTGGTGTATGTCTTTTTACGGCTCGCACCAGGCTATAAAGAGCTATTTTGGCGAATTGGTGCGATTGGTGCAATCATTGTCATTGGATTTGGCTTTTTACAACTGTTTTTACCGCACGATATACTGCGACACATTGGTTATAGCAATGAAACGATCCGACCGTATACAACGGTTGATCGAAATTATGACTATATTCGTATTAATAGTACGCTGCGAGGTCCAAACCCGCTCGGTGCGTATGCTGGTATGGTGGTGTTGTTTTTGGCGGCGTTTGTGACGACAAAACAGTTCAGGCGCCTTTCGCAATACTGGAAGATAGGCTTGATACTGGCGGGCAGCATGACTTTGGTAGTATTGTTTATCAGCCATGGTAGAGCAGCATGGCTGGGTACAGTGGTGGGGCTGATGGTGATGCTAGCTATTCGGTATTGGAAATATATCAATCGTATGGTGGTGTCGATTGGCGTGGTCGGTGTGTTGTTGACAGGGGGCGTTCTCTATATGATGAAGGACAACCCAGCCGTTTCGACGGTACTTTGGCATGAAGATCCGTATGAAGGCGGTGAAGTGAATTCAAATGACGGACATTGGCATTCGCTTGTCGACGGAACGGAGCGGATGTTGCGCCAACCATTTGGCGCAGGGGTTGGCTCGACTGGTTCAGCATCGCTCATGAATGACAACCAGTCGTTGATCATTGAAAACCAATACTTGTTTATTGCTCATGAAGTGGGATGGCTAGGCCTAGGACTTTTCGGGGCGATATTCGTCATGACTATGCGTCAACTATGGTTTGGTAGAGGTGATTGGCGAGTATTAGCGGTATTTGCTTCTGGCATTTGTCTTGCTGTGATCGGACTATTGCTACCTGTCTGGGTGGACGATACGGTTTCTATCGTCTGGTGGGGATTGGCGGCTATCGGTATTGCTACCATGAATAAAAGAAAGATGAAAACAATATGACGCAATTACCAACCAAGAAGCAAAAACAAATTCTCGACTTTATCGCTACTTTTACGGGCGGTAATGGCTACGGACCGAGCTACCGTGAAGTGATGCAAGGACTGGGGTACAAGTCGGTCAGTACAGTGGCAGTACATATTGACAGCCTCATGGCTAAGGGATATCTAAGAAAAGGCGAAGGCTATTCTGCTCGCTCGCTTGAAATTACGACACCTCAGCAGAGTGGGGAAAACCCTGTGGATGAGCGGGAAAAGTGGCTTATGAAAGAAATTGAGACAAGAATGAGAGAGTCTAATGCTGATGAAGTGAAAATATTGGTCGAATCACTTAAAATACTTGGGTTTGAGGAAGCATATGAACGCATGCGAAGAAAGCTGGAGTTGTAAGGTATGTTCGGTAATTATCACGAACAGTCAACCAATACGGCAACCACTGCTCGCCGGTTTTCTCCGAAGAACATTGCTCTATTGTCTGGCGGATTGTTGCTTGTAATAGCACTCGCCTTTCAGCTACTCTATCCATCCGATACCCTTCTGCCCTTCACAAAGATAGACGGTATAGCTGTCGGTGCCAAGAAGCAGGCAGCCGTAGCGAGTGAGCTCGATGCTGTGTATGCGGCGGTCAAGGTTCCCGTCTATTTTTCAAGTGACGACACCGTAAAAGTGGAGCCTAGGTATGCTGATATAGGAGTGAACGCAAGCAATAGTGAACGCGTAAAACAGTATAATTACCCGTGGTATATCCGGCTCATCCCAAGCTCGGTGCTATGGTACGGCTTCGTTGACAAGACGAACGAGCCAGAAGTAAGACGAAGCAAGAAGGTGCTAGAGGGGTACATTGCCGGGCACTTTGGCAGTGACTGCAAATTGAAACCAGTGAACGCAACTATCCAGGTGGCGAAGAGCGAACTTAAGGTTGTGCCGAGTGTAAATGGCGGTGAGTGTGACTACGACGAGTTGTATACAAAGCTCGAAAAAGTGCCAGTTCAACTTCAGCCAGATAAAATAGTTGTAAAAGGCACAACAATTGAGCCAACATTGTCTGATGCTAAAGCTGAAGCAGAAATAAGTCGTGCGCAGAACATAATAGACGCAGGATTGACGCTTCAGGTCGCCGATGCGGAACACAAGGTGTCAAAAGACAAAGTATATGAATGGCTGAGCTATTCCGTAAAAGATGATGAGTTGGTCGCCATGCTGAATGCCAAAAAGGCAGAAACTTGGTTACAAGATACTTATGGCAAGCAGTTGGCGGTTTCTCCAGGTGTGACAACAGTTGTCACTAGAGATTTTACTGAATTATCGCGAAAAACGGGAAAAACTGGCCAGGCCATTGATGCGGGTGCTACCAGGCAGGCTCTCGAAGAGCAATTGCAGGGCAAAACGGTAGTCTCGAAAGTGGTGACGAAAACCATATCACCAACGGTGGCATATGAGCGAAGTTATAGTCCGACAGACAGAGGGATTTCTGCGCTATTGAAGAATTTTGCCGCTGATCATGCTGGTTCATACGCTATGACCTACATCGAACTCGATGGTAAAAAGCGCCGGGCTGAGTATCAGGGAGACAAGCAATTCGTCACCGCCAGTACCTATAAGTTATTTGCAGCGTATAGTTTACTCAAGCGAGTCGATGACGGTCGGGAAACATGGTCGGCGAATGCTGATTGTTTCGATAAGATGATTCGTGTGTCGGATAACCCTTGTGCTGAGGCGTATTTGAGTACATTTGGGCTGACTGCTATTACTAATGAAATACAGTCTATCGGTTTGAAAAACTCTAATTTTACGGTGAGAGGCGGTCCGTTTACGACGGCAAATGACCTAGCGCTATTGCTCGGACAATTGCAAGCGAAGCAAAACTTTAGTACACTCGGGCGCGATAGGCTTCTGAGCGCGATGCGCGCTAATATTTTTCGCCAGGGTATACCAGCGGGGTCTAAGGGGCAAGTGGCTAATAAAGTCGGCTTTCTCGACGGTTTGCTGCATGATGCAGCGATAGTGTACACTTCTAGCGGCACCTATATTTTAGTGGTGTTGAGTGACGGCAGCTCGTGGCAAAACATCGCGGAATTGACCCGCCAGATTGAGAAAATCCGCTAAAAGGAATAGCTTCATGGATAATTCGTTGACTAGGGTAGTTTCTCAAGGTATAATACTCTTTGTACTTTAATATCAACGATTGTATTCTTGGCAACATATTCCTGCGTAGCTCAGTGGTAGAGCGGTTGGCTGTTAACCAATAGGTCGCTGGTTCGAGCCCAGCCGCAGGAGCCAGACTCAGCAGGTAAATACCCAGACCGGGTTCCCTGACCAAAAGTCAGATTTACCCCTTGAGTCAGACAAGAGTACCAATTGTTACCAAAAGGTACGAAACCGATGGAACCGTCCGAAAGGGCGGTTTTTTGTGTTCGCCCCTGGTGTTTAGTCCTGATATTGACCAGTTTTTCCTAGAGTGACTAGATAGCCGAAATGCTGACCGGGTTCATTGACCGATCTAGACTACGTAATGAATCTTATTCAGCAGAGTTACGACATCAATCAGTAGTGGGTGGTCTCAAGGTGCTTTTAGAAAAAAGCCGCAACGACTAGAGCAAATAGTAAACAAGGTATATACTGCAAATATGAAGATGTCGGATCGTCGCAAAGACTTACGTCCAAGGGAGAAGCTCCAGGCGCGAGGTGCTGAGGCACTGAGCGACTACGAACTTCTGATGGCGATAATTGGCAGCGGTACGCAGTACGCTGATGTGACTAAGCTTGCTCGCGAGGTGCAAAAATTACTGAAAGAAAAAGGCAGCGAACTAGCTTACGAAGATTTACTTAGTATAAAAAGTCTTGGCCCAGCAAAAGCAACAAATATTATGGCCGGGTTCGAGCTGTGGCGCAGACAGTTTGAAGTTAGCGAGCGTCCAATCATCGACAGTCCCGAAAAAGCCGCCGAGCAGTTGAGCGACATTCGTGACAAAAAGCAAGAATACTTCGTCTGCCTCACGCTCGACGGCGCCAATCGCCTCATCGCCAAGCGCATCATCACCATCGGCACACTCACCGCTAGTTTGGTTCATCCGCGCGAAGTCTTTGCCGAAGCCATAACCGATCGCGCCGCCAGTATCATCGTGGCGCATAATCATCCGAGTGGAAATACGGAGCCGAGCCAGGCTGATCGCGATGTGACAGAACGGTTAAAAGAAGCTGGTTTGATATTAGGAGTTCAATTGGAAGATCACTTGATAGTAACCAGTAAGTCCTATCTATCTATTGTGTAGATTGCACAACAGAGGTAATTAGTATATAATTTTATCAATGATTTCATCTGCATATCAGGCCAAGTATGTTGTACATGAACTTGAGCGAGTTCATGCTAATGATGATGTCGCCAAACTCTCTGGTCTGATGTTCGATGCTCAGATAATGCCAACGCCACATCAGGTTGATGCGGCACTTTTTGCTCTAAACTCGCCTAATACAAAGGGTATTATCATGGCTGACGAAGTGGGTCTCGGTAAAACGATTGAAGCCGGCATAGTTGTCATGCAATACTGGGCCGAACGCAAACGTAAAATTCTTGTTATCTCACCATCCAGCTTGCGCCAGCAGTGGTCCCAAGAGCTTTCCGAAAAGTTTAACCTTCCATCGGCTGTTGTTGATTCAAAATGGCTAAAAGCTCATAAAAACTTCGATAAAAACGGTATTTATATATGTTCCTATGAATTTGCAAATCGAAACTCGCAAAAGCTCTCAGCTGGCTGGGATTTGATGATCCTAGATGAGGCGCACAAACTACGTAACTTCTACACAAACAAAAAAGGTATAGCCGGTTCGATCGCTGAAATTTCGAAATGGACAACTAAGGTCTTACTTCTCACTGCTACGCCACTTCAAAACAAGCTTGAAGAGCTGTATGGATTGGTGTCCGTGTTCGATCCCAAGTACTTCCATTCGTTAGATGTTTTCAAACAGCGCTATATCAAATCAAGCCATCCGTATGCGTTAGAAGATTTACGCGACCGCATGTCAAAAATCGCCAAGCGAACACTTCGAAAAGAGGCTGAGCGATATGTTAAATACACCAACCGTGTAGCGCAAACAGTACAATTTACACCATCTGGAGATGAACAGAAGTTATATGAGCTTGTCGATGACTATCTTCATCGCGAAAAACTCTGGGCATTTGCTTCTTCGCAGCGGCATCTGTCAGCGCTTATTTTGCGTAAGCGCTTAGGTTCATCAACGTTTGCTGTATCCAGCACACTTAGACGAATCGTGTCACGTATGGAAGATGAGTATTCAGCTGGCAAAGTTCGAGATAATCGCGGCGGACTAGTCGAATTTGATGACTTATCTGAAGAAGAGATAGAGGCATTTGAACAGTCTGGCGCTATAGATAACTATGCACTCGATTCTGCTAAACAGCGCGCCGAATTCCGAGCTGAGATCGATGAACTGAAAAGCTATGCTGATCTAGCAGAATCCATCACTAGCAATGTCAAAGCCGAACACTTAGTCGACGCAATAAATCTTGGTTTCCAAGCTCTCGAATCAAAAGCTGCGCGCAAGGCTATCATATTTACCGAATCCACAATCACTCAGGACTACATAGCTAGTGTGCTCGAAAAAGAAGGTTTTGGTGGAAAATACATTAAGTTTAACGGTCAAAACAATTCACCAGAAGCCAACAAGATTTACAATGAGTGGAAAGAAGCTAACAAAGACACTGACTTGATAACTGGCATTGAATCAGCTGATCGTCGCAAGGCACTCATAGACAAATTCAAAGAAGATGACTTGCAGATAATGATCGCCACCGAAGCCGCTAGCGAAGGTATCAACTTGCAGTTTTGTTCGATGATGATCAACTACGACCTACCGTGGAATCCACAGCGCGTCGAGCAGAGAATTGGTCGTATTCATCGTATGGGCCAGCAGTTCGATGTTGTGGTTGTGAACTTTAGTAATCAAGGTAACGTAGCTGAGCAGAGGATCCTCGAGCTACTGGCAGATAAGTTCAGCTTATTTAAAGATACTTTTGGTGCCAGCAACGAAGTTCTTGGTGCAATCGAAGATGGCTTTGATTTTGAAAAAACCATCAGCAATATTCTCAACACTTGCCGTACAGATAAAGAAATTACGGAGAAGTTTGCCAAGCTTCAAGACGAGTTCAAAGACGAGATTTCGTCAGAACAGTTACGCGCCCGTGCTAAGATCTTCGAAGGGCTTGACCCACACGTACAGGATCGGTTTAAACGCTACGGGGAACAGACTGAAGAAGCATTCAACAGTTTTGAGCGCATGTTTATGGGGCTCACCCGATATGAGTTGCGAGACTATGCTGACTTTCAAGACAACCACATCTTTACGTTAAGTACTTCGCCAGCCAAAGACGCGCCAGCTGGTAAGTATTTTTATAAAAAGCGTGAGCAGCCTGCGCACTCGCGTCAATACAAATACTCAGGTGAACTAGCTGAATACGTGCGCGACACGGCTCGTAAAACTGATACACCACCGGCCAAACTGACTTTCTGCATTGACGAGTCTGAGCGTGTCGGTAGCGATGTTAAAAAGCTAAAGGGTCGCAGCGGTACTATGCTTGTTCGAAGTGTCACATTCCCGATCAAAGTAGGGCAGAGTGACATGAGCGAGAACTATGTACTAGCTTCTGCCGAGCTAGACAATGGCGATATGCTCGATGGCGAAGCATGTCGCAACCTGCTGTCGTTAAAAGTTGTTGATATCGATAAACTAGATAGTATTAAATCCTCAGACCTACTAGATATCTACACAAATCGCCTGATAGAAGAGCTGCACGAAGAAGTAAAAGAGCGCAACACGGCCGTCTACATGGACAAAAAAGACCTCCTCGAGCGCCAGTACAAAGACAAAGTCACCGAATACGAGATGAAAGAAGACGCTTTGTCGTCAAAAATCCGCGAAAAAGAGCGACTAGAAAAACAAGCTCCTACCAATGCCGAGAAACTCCGTATAGCAGGCGAGATACAGGCCCTTCGCAAAAAACGCCGAGCCCTGCAGCACGAACGCCTTAATCTTGAAGATAGTATGGAAGACGAAATCTATGACAAGATCTCGGCTGCGCAGCAGGCAAGTGAGGGTGAGGTTGTTCAGGAGCGGCTATTTGAAGTGTACATTAGTGTTATTTAGGAGAGGCTATGAGAATATCGACAATATACATAAAGAACTATCGTCTACTCGAAGACTTTGAGCTATCACCTAACGATAGTAGTGATTTCATGTTATGTATTGGACGTAATAATGTTGGAAAAACCTCGATTCTCACCCTTTTAGACGAATGTCTAAATAATGATATGCAGAAAGTATCTTTTGATGATATAACACTTGCTCGGCGCCGTGAATTAGTCAGACTTATCATTGCATATCAAAAAAAAGAAAAGACTCTTGATGAAGCAAAGGACACGCTACTGTCATTAGCATCAGAACTCGCCATAACAATTGACTATTCAGACCCGTCATCCGACCTTTCTCTAATTCCAGTGCTATCACTTGATGATAAGCATCAGAGTGTGACAATTTCTCTTCGCAAGCCATTAGACTATCAAAAGTTAGACGAATTACTAGAGGAGTTCGAAGCAGGCAAAGAGCAGTATGGGGGCAAGCTAGAGAACTTTCTCGAAAAACGCTGGTATTCCTACGCATCTGTACTATGCTGTGCATCATCGGGTGAAGTGATTCTTGACTATGATTCGCACGATAAAAGTCATGGCAGATACTTTGGTATATCAGATATTATTAAATTATACTCTATCAAAGCAAAGAGGGGCGTAGCAAACGACGCTGACGATAAATACGAGCGTGCAACATTATCAAAATACGTGCATACATATCTGGGGAGTGAAAGTGATAATTCGGAGCAGCTTAAAGAACTATATGGGTTAATTGCTGAGACTGATAAGAACCTGACTGAAAAGTATAATAATTCTAAGGACGGCATTTTTAAAAATGTAATAGATGATATTAAAGAATTTATTCCAGGCACTGAAGAACAAAAACTTTTTGTTCGTTCTATGATACGCAATGAATCTCTTTTAGGCTACGGCAACACAAAGATTTTCTACGGAGATGAGGATAGGCGACTCCCTGAGGGGCATAGCGGATTAGGTTATATGAATATGTACGCAATTATTATTAAACTCCGTACAATTATAGAGAGAATTGAACGCACTCGGGGTAAAGTATTGGCAAATATTTTATTTATTGAAGAGCCAGAAGCACACACACATCCGCACATGCAATACGTCTTCGCTAACAAAATAAAAAGCTTTTTAAATAAGCAGAATGTCAACAATCTGCTAACCATAGCAACGACGCACTCTTCCCATATTATCTCTCAGTTTAGCGACACGGATGATATAGTTTTTCTTCGTAAATTGGAGAGTAAGGTAAAGCCGATACATGTTCGCGAGGCGTATTCTGGCAAAGAGCATGAAGCATTTCTGAAGCAATATTTGACGGTTCATAGAGCAGAGCTCTTCTTTGCAGACAAAGTGATCTTTATAGAGGGCGATACCGAGCGTATCTTGATGCCTTATTTCATCAAACTTCACGATAAGAATAAACGCACAGATTTGGGCTCGCAATACATTTCTACTATCGACGTCGGTAATTACATGTACCTTTTCGAAGACTTTATCCGGTTACTAGGAGTGCCAACTCTAATGATTACCGACATTGACACTGGCAAAAAGAATGATTCAAATAGATATGTAAAATGTGCCACAGCAGAAGCGGAAGCAACAACGAACCCTACACTGAAACATTATTTTCCTAACGATGAGATATCAAACATTAAGAGTAAAGATTTTGACAACAAGAGGTTTGATCTTAGTGGGGGCACATTTACACCAAGTAACGACGGCAATCTGCAGATAACTTACCAAACTGAGCAAGGGTCATACTTAGCTCGAAGCTTTGAGGACTCATTTATGTCGATAAATAAAAACTGGCTCGTTACAAACAAGACTTTATTTAAATCCAGCTTGAGCAGTAAGTTCGATGCATCTTCAGCTGTCACGTACACAGCCGATGAAGACTACATCAAATCGAAGGCTATGTTTGCCATAGATATCATCAATGCGGATTCGAAGCTAGGAAGTGGTAGCAGCATTCAGATACCAAAATACATCGAAGAAGGTCTCGAGTGGTTAGCAAAGAATTAAGCCCGATAGAGCAAGTGTTTGCTTGTATCGACAACAACCGGCATTTTCTTCTCCATGGGGGCGCAGGCAGTGGTAAAACACATTCTTTAGTGGAGATCATTCAATACAAGTACACGAAAGACCCAAATGCTCGAATAGCCTGTATTACTTATACAAATGCAGCAGTAGACGTAGTAAACGAAAGATATCAGAACGATAACTTGTCTGTATCGACGATTCATAATTTCCTGTGGAATCAATTAAAAAACTATCAAAAAGAACTGGTTGATTCCGTAATTCATCTAGCCAATAGCGGTAAAATATCCGTTCCAGCAGGCCTAGAGTTGACACGCAGCCTATTTGAGGATGGTGTGAAATACGGGCAATACCTGAGTCTTCGCAACGGTCAAGTATCACATGATGAGGTGATTTACCTTGCTGATTATATGTATCAAAAGCATCCACTGCTAGCTCGCGTTACGAAATCACAATATGACCTTATTCTAATCGATGAGTACCAGGATACCCATAAAGAGATCGTATCGAGGTTATTTGAAAGTATCATCCCCGTTGATACCGCAAATCACTCGCTTACGATTGGTTTATTTGGCGACCACATGCAAAAAATCTACGAGACTAGCGTAGACGACTTGCGCTACGATGAGTGGGCAATAACAAGAATTACGAAACCCGACAACTACCGTAGTTGTCAAGCAATTATCGACGGGTTTAATAACAAAATTCGCCACGATGATATATTACAAAATGCTGTCGGTCAGCATAAAGACTATCTAGGGACTGTTAGGTTTGTATACTCGACTAGTCGCTACGACATGAAGCAGTTCATGGAAGATTTTGATGTACAAAAACCACGCAAAGCACTCTATTTAACTCATCGCCTACTGGCCCGTAATGCTGGCTACCAAGAGCTTTATGATACATATGATACGCCCGGCTGGACTATGCAAGAAGTTGCAAGGAGATTGAAGGAACTCAAGGTTCTGGATTTACAAAAAAATCAAGAATATACTCTTCGAGAAGTTGTAAATCTGATAAACAGTAGTGGTATAGATTTATCAGAGGCCAGTATTGACGAAGAAAAACTATCGCTTTTTCTTGACATGAAATATTTGGATGTAGGACATCTCAGTAAACGTCTTGTGACCGACAAAGAAAACTTATGCCCATTTCTTGAGTTCTTGCTACGCATAGAAGGCGTTGTTGATTTATATAAAGACAATAAAATACCCAAAATGATGGAGGTACTTGGCTTAGAAATAAAGTCACATGTACAGCGAAAAGCCTTAAAGCAGGGGTTAGACACCTTGGCTTTGGCCAGGCGGGGGACGATAAGTGATGTAATCGATACTTGTGAACGATATAGTAATATTTTCGTAAAGGGGGATAGATATACCGAGCGAGCCACTCAAGCGTCACGGTTACTTAGCCATCTAAAAAGCATCTCTTATTCAGAAGTCATCAACCTGTACGAGTCTTTATTAAAAGACGACGGAGAGTTCGGTACGCAACATAGCTCAAAAGGCAATGCTTACGATAACGTTGTTGCCGTTATGGATAATGGCAACTGGTGGCAGGGCAGTAACTATGAAAATATTTTTACAACAGATGACAGTAAAAGGTCTGACATAAAGACCAGGAGGCTGGTCTATACAGCTGGCTCGCGTGCAATTAAAAATCTTGTGATATTTTTCTACGTTGATGTTACGGCCGAGTGGAAGCGCCAGAAGGCCCTTTCGGTCATCGAGGATGCGAAAGCGTTCTTCGGTAAAGATAACGTAAGTGTCTATCCCACTGGTGATTCTGTTTTGTAAATATATAGCCAAATGTTACAAGTATAAATAAAATTATATCACTATTTAACAGATACGAGTACAATTAATTTGTTATAAACACTTGTATAAAATAATAGATAGTCTTATAATAATTCTATGAAACCAATAAAGGCAATCAATCCACCTTTTGACTCACCACTAGTGAGTGAGATATTTGCACTCGAAAAACTCCGCTACACACGACTAGGGGGCACGACGCCACCTTGGCTGTTCTTTGATCTAAAGGAGATTATGCATATCCTAGAGAGTGTCGCTAGTGCTCGCATAGAGGGTAATCGCACGACCGTTGTTGGTGCAGCCATGGACTCGCTGGAGCAAGACAAGGCTCCTAAAAGTGAAGACGCCAGAGAATTACGTAATATTCGCGCAGCAATAGAGTTTATAGAAGATGCCTTTAGTGAAGATACCGCGCTTAAAATCACTCCGTCTCTCATCCGTGAGCTTCATAAGATCCTTGTAGAGGGCTTGAAAAAAGATGGCAGTAAAACTCCAGGCAGGTGGCGTACCGAGCCTGTAAGAATCGAAAAAAGCACTCACACACCGCCAGAACACACAGAGGTGCCATCACTTATGCAAGAGCTGTGCGATTACATCAATGAGGATGCAGCCAGCCAGCATGACATTATTAAGATTGCCATTGCTCATCATCGTTTTGCAGCTATCCATCCGTTTGACAATGGTAATGGGCGAACAGCCCGCCTACTTACGTATGCAATGCTTGTCCGCTCGGAGTATATCAATAAAACGAAGCGCACGATTCTTAACCCGTCAGCAATATTCTGCATCGATCGCCAAAAGTATTACGACATGCTCGCGATAGCGGACAAAGGCACTGAAAAGGGCACAGAGCAATGGTGTCTGTACGTAGCACAGGGTATCTCTGCTGAGATGGACCGTGTTAACCGGCTACTTGATCGCGATTATGCAACAAATAATATCATTGAACCGGCACTAAAAAACGCTGTCGACAGTAAATTTTTGTCCAATGAGGAATATCAGATCCTTAAAATTGCCATGCGCGACGACATTATTCAGGTGCAGAACATCAAACACCTTTTCGGCACAACCGCATCTGACGCTGTACAAGCGTCGCGTGTTATTGCTAATATGAGAGACAAGAAGCTGCTGATGATACACCCGAATTACCAAAAAAAGTACATTATGCGATTCGCAAATAATTACTTGTTGCACGATGTGTTAAAGGCAATGGATAAAAATGGATTACTGGTTGTAAAGAATGAGGCAGAGTAGGGGATTTATGCAAAGCGATCAAAATACAGATATTCACGAACTAGACGGTAAATCGCCAGAGTTCCGTACGCAACTAGCGAAGCAGTTGGAGGATTTGGTGCCAGAGGCGATTGCTGATGGCAAAGTTGATGTTGCTAAGCTCAAGGAATTGCTAGACGAAGACGCTGGCGATACAAACGAGCGGTTCGGTCTGTTTTGGCCGGGCAAGAAGCGTGCGATGCGAGCGGCGCAGAACCCGACGACTGCCACGCTGAAGCCTGCCAAAGAGCTGAGCAAAGACTGGGACACTACCCAAAATATCTTTATCGAGGGCGACAACCTTGAGGTGCTAAAGGTGTTACAAAAGCAATATCACAACGCCATCAAGATGATCTACATCGACCCTCCGTACAACACCGGCAAAGATTTCGTCTACCCAGACAACTTCAAAGAAGGCCTGCAAAACTACCTAGAATTTAGCAAACAAGTTGACGAGGGTGGTAAAAAGATTAGCACCAATGCCGAAACCCAAGGGCGCTACCACAGCAATTGGCTGAATATGATGTATCCACGACTGAAGCTGGCACGGAATTTGCTGACAGATGATGGGGTGATTTTTATTTCGATTGATGACTCCGAGCAAGATAATTTGAAAAAGCTGTCCTGTGAAGTTTTTGGTGAAGGAAATTTTGTAGGTTCATTTATTTGGAAAAAAAAAGGAACATCAACTAACGTAGCGGGTGCGCAGCTTAGCGCACTGACAGAGTACGTTTTATGTTTTGCAAGAAATGCAGCGAAACTTCCCTTGAATTCGCGAGTTGTGTCGTCTTCTGAACGAAGTTATCCATTTGAAGACGCAGAAGGTAAGTATCGCACCGCAGGATTAGAGAAGAAGAGCACCGGTGACTATAACCGTGAGTCAATGAAGTTTGAAATAATAGGTCATGCCCCACGTCCTGGAAAAAGATGGCAAATCGGGATCGATAAAGCTCGTGAACTCGAATCAAAGAATCGATTTATTTTCGATAACGGCATCGTAAAGCTAAAGATCTACGATTTCGAAGACGGTGACTCCTATTCTGCAAATCCAAACCTTTTGCTTGATGTTGGCTCGACTCAAAGCGGACAATCCGAAGTCGATAGTTTGATGAGCGGTAACCTTTTCGACACCCCAAAACCATCGAGCCTAATTTCGCATCTTATAAATATTGGCACGAAAAATAATTCCACTATCCTTGATTTCTTTTCAGGCTCAGGCACCACGGCTCACGCCGTCATGCAACTCAACGCCGAGGACGGTGGCAATCGCAAGCATATACAAGTGCAGTTACCTGAACCGATAGACGAAAAGAGCGAAGCTTACAAAGCCGGTTACCGCAAAATTAGCGACATCGCTCGTGAGCGCATCAACCGCGCGGGCGAAAAGATAAAGGCGGACTTTGCCGATAAACTTGCCGAACGCGACACTCCACTCGACGCTGGCTACCGCACCTACAAACTCAGCGACACCAACTTTACCAAATGGAAATCTGAGGCCACAAATGACCTCGGCGAATTGCAAATGCGCCTCGATGCTATGCGAAGCAGTAGTGATGACAACGCTAGCGAAGAAGACTTGCTAGTAGAGGTCATGCTCAAACTCGGCCTGCCACTCACTGGTCGCACGCAAACTCGTGACCTCGACGGCCTAACAGTACACCAGGTAGTGGCAAGTGACTATGATGTAGACAGTAGCACACAACCAGTCTTTTATCTCAACGAACACATCAAACCAACCCTAGAACAACTCCGCGCCATCGTAACCGAGCTAACTCCAAGCCGCTTCGTCATCCTCGACGACGCGTTCCAGGGTGACAGTCAGCTAAAAACCAATCTTGTACAGACTTGTAAAAGTTATGATGTAGAGCTTTGGACGGTGTAGAAATGGATCATAACGTTTTCGAGCAATCAAAAAAGATAAATGAATACGGCGCAGAGTACTGGACGGCGCGAGATTTGTATAAAATCCTAGAATATGCAGAATATCGGAATATTCTGCCTGTATTAGAGAAAGCAAAGGAAGCCGCGAAGAACAGTGGGGCAGTTGTCCACAACCATTTCGTGGACATTAACGAAATGGTTACGATAGGCTCTGGAGCACAGCGCGAACGCGACAATGTGATACTTGATCGCTATGCTTGCTATCTTATTGTGCAGAACTCTGATCCGTCAAAGGAAATCGTTGCACTTGGACAAACATACTTTGCCATACAGACGAGACGTCAAGAAGCAGCAGATAGCTTACTAGAAGACCGAAAGCGTGTAATGCTGCGTGATGAAGTGACCAAACATAATGCAAGTCTAGCTAGCTCTGCCAAAGAAGCAGGTGTTGCAGATTTTGCGCGATTTCAAAATGCAGGTTATCAAGGACTGTATGGCGGAATGAGTGCTAGTCAGATAAAACAGCGCAAAAAACTTAAGAAATCACAACAAATCCTCGACCATATGGGAAGTGAAGAGTTAGCCGCTAATCTATTTCGAGCAACGCAAGCCGATGCAAAACTGAAAAGAGAAGGTATTCGAGGAGAATATAGTGCTAATCTAGCGCACTACGAAGTAGGTCAGAAGGTCCGTAAAACTATTAAAGACCTCGGTGGAACGATGCCGGAAAATCTCCCAACGCCAGATGGCATTGGTCGTGCTAAAACTCGAATTAAATCAGATGACAAGAGAAAACTGAAAGAAAGTCAATCGAATGAAAATTAAATACGATGCACGACAAGATTTTCAGATAAAAGCGATCGACGCGATTGCTGATATATTCGAAGGCCAGCCGAACGATGCTGAAGATTTTAGCACCGCACTGAAGTCGCGTGCGGTACCTGGGGCGCAAGCTGGGTTATTTAACGAAATCGGCGCGATTGGCAATAACCTGCTGCTCGATGAGGATTCGATACTAGAAAATGTCCGCTCTATTCAAAATGAAAATGGGATAGAGCCAGGTGCTAAGCTCGATGGCCTAAACTTCAGTATCGAGATGGAAACCGGTACAGGTAAGACATACGTGTATCTGCGGACGGCATTTGAGCTGGCACAAAAATACAACTTCCGTAAATTTATTATTTTAGTCCCAAGTATCGCCATCAAAGAGGGTGTAAAGAGTAGCATCGATAGTATGCGCGAGCACTTCCGAGAGATTTATCCGAATTTGCCATTCGATACAAACGTGTATGACGGCAAAAGCCCAGAAGTGGTACAAAGCTTCGCTACAAGCACAAGTATGCAGTTTATGATTATGACGATCCAGTCGATCAAGGGCGATAGTTCAAATAGGATATTTCATCAAGAACGCGACAAATTGAACGGAATTGCTCCGGTCGATTTTATGGCGGCTACAAACCCTATTGTTATCATGGATGAACCACAAAATATGGAAGGCGATTTGTCTGGCGGAGCTATCGAAAAGCTGAGCCCGATGTGTACGTTGCGCTATAGCGCTACACATGTGCGTGAATACAATATGATGTATCGACTCGATCCGGTAGACGCACACCGCGAAAAGCTCGTCAAAGGCATCGTAGTAGCTAATGCTCAGCAGCAGGGTAGCGATGCCAAGCCGTACATCAAGCTGCTCGACGTACGTAATACGCCGAAACTACAAGCCTATGTAGAAGTGCTGGTGCGTGACAAAAACGGCAATGTTGGCCGCAAGCCACTATGGGTGAATCATCATGACAAGCTCGATATCCGCACTAATAATAGTATTTACGATGGATATACGATAAATGATATTTCGACTATCCCTGCAAATGTCGATATCGGCTCACACGGCGTGTTGATGCTTGGCGAAAATTGGGGCGGCAACGAAGACCAAATAATGCGCGAGATGATACGCACGACTATTCGTGAACATATCAAGCGCGAGTATATTCTAAAAGGCTCAAATATAAAGGTGCTGAGCCTGTTCTTTATCGATAAAGTCGAGAACTACTTGGCATATGACGATGATGGAAATCAGATTGATGGCAAATTCGTGAAGTGGTTTAACGAACTCTATATCGAAGAGCGCAATAAAAGTCACTTGTATCAGGAAATCCTGCCAGAAGACCCAGAGGAAGTACGAAAAGCCTACTTCGCCGAAATGCGAAAAGGCGGCAAAACGACATTTGTTGACAGCAAAGAGGGTCGCGGCAACGCCAACGACGAATCAGCCTACGACCTCATCATGAGCGGTAAAGAAAAGCTGCTCGACAATGCCAATCCAGTACGGTTTATCTTTAGCCACTCTGCTCTCAAAGAAGGTTGGGATAATCCAAATGTATTCCAGATATGTATGATGCGCGAAAGCAACAGCGCCAAGGATCGCCGCCAAACAATTGGCCGTGGATTGCGCTTGGCTGTGCAACAGGTTGGAAATGAATATATCCGCACGTTTGATGAGCAAGTCAATCAGCTGATAGTGATTGCCAATGAATCATATCGTGACTTTGCTAACAACCTTCAGAAAGAATATAAACAAGCTGGGATTCAGATTGGCTATGTGAGAAAGGGAGAGTTCGCACGAATACAACTACATGACGAGCCAGAAAAGACCCTTGGTCACGAGGCCTCAAAAAAAGTGTGGGAGCATTTGAATCGGCGCGGATTTATAGACGATGAAGGTCGAGTGCTTGCCAACTTTGCACCACAGAACTTGGGCTTTAACCTTGATCTACCTGATGGACTGCAAGGTTATCATGCAGAAGTTGTCGATGTGATAGAGGGATGTAAGCTCGATAAATTTGTCAAAGACGCACGCAAAAAAGAGACAATTCGACTAAATAAAGAAGTGATGTACAGCCCTGTCCTGGAAAAACTTTGGAAGAAGATTTCTCGCAAAACGACCTACAGGGTGGAGTTTGATAACGGGCAAGTGGTGATGGCGGCGATCGAAGCTATTAAACGAGCGTCGGAAGTAAAGCCTCTGCGAATCGAGGTAAAGAAGAACCGAGTACTACTTAGGCGTGGTGGCGTGACGAATGCTGGCATGGTAGGCGAAAGCTCGACAGACCTCACGGGTACATTTGAACTGCCGGACATTATTAGTGAGTTGCAGGACGACACTGGTCTGACGCGCCACACAATCGTCGATATACTGCTCGGTAGCAATCGACTACATGAGTTCTTGCAAAACCCCTACGATTATATCCAGATGGTGAAGAATGCAATCAAGTCGGTACTCTCAAGTCTAGTTGTAGATGGCATCAAATATGAAAAAATAGGCGAAGAGGTCTATGAGCTTCGTAACTTCCAGCGTGACAGCGAAGAAGAGACCGAAAGGTTTATCGATCGGCTTTACGAGGTGCATAATACGCAGAAAACTATTACCGATAAACTATCGCTCGACTCCTCGGTTGAGCAAGAGTTTGCGAAACTTCTTGATAGTCGTGAGGATATAAAGCTGTTTCTTAAACTGCCAGCAAAGTTTGTCGTACCTACGCCTGTCGGTGACTACAATCCTGACTGGGCAATCGTCAAAGAAGTTGACGGACAGGAGAAAATTTATATGGTGCGGGAGACAAAAGGCGGTAGTGAACGCGAATCAGAGCTGCAGAAAATTGAGTGTGCTAAAAGACACTTCACGGAGATTGGAATGTATGATTACGCTAAGGCTACTCCGGATAATTGGAGAATATAGCTATTGATAATCTCTAAGTCCGACTACATGCTCTTTCTCCGCCAGCCAGCCTGGCTTTGGCTGAAGAAGAATGAACCGAGCAAGCTTCCACCTGTCGATGCAGCGACACAAGCAATGTTCGACGCCGGGCATGCATTTGAGCCGTATGTTGAGTCACTGTTTCCAGAAGGGGTAACGCTCGGCTTTAGTGATTTTGATGAATACCGCTCACTACCACTGCGAACCCAGCAAGCTTTTGAGTCTGGTGCTCAAGTTGTATTCCAGCCTCGGTTTGAATGGAATGGGTTTACTTGCATTTCAGATATCGTTTCAGTCATAGAGGATAAGACGATTGACTTGTATGAGATTAAATCTAGCACACGCGTTAAGCCCGATCACCTGTACGATCTTGTTTTCCAAAAAACCGTGCTTGAGGGCAACGGCTTTACGGTTCGAAACGCATCAGTGATTCATGTAAATAATCAGTATGTCCGCGAGGGTGACGTTAATCCAATAGAGCTCACGACGTTTGCTGACGTGACCGACGAGGTAAATGAAATTGCTTTAAAAACTCCAGAATACATGGAAGCAGCAAAGAAAGCTGCTGCGCAAGCAGAAATGCCAGATCCAAATCCAGAACTTGCTAAGCTTGGTTCAAAATCTGAATGGATGAAAGTCTATGACAATATCTTTCCGCCCGAACCAAAGGTGTGGCCAGAAGATACTCGAGCCGAAATCAACAAGCAAGAGATCGAACGCTTTTTGGGTGAACTACAATATCCGCTCTACTTCTTTGATTACGAAACAATGCAGGGTCTTGTGCCGTATTTCGACGGCCAGCGACCGTACCAGCAAGTACCGTTTCAATATTCTCTGCATATCATCCGTGAGCCAGGCGCGGAAGTTGAACATAAAGAGTATCTTCACAGAGAAAATACTAATCCAGCGCCAGACTTAGCTAAGCAACTAGTAGAAGACATGGGCGATGCTGGCTCGATCATCACCTGGAATATGCGCTTCGAAAAATCGGTAAACGAAGAGCTTGGGCGGATGTATCCGGAGTATGCCGAGCAAATTACGGCCATCAACGAACGTGTCGTCGACCTCATGATTCCATTTAAGGCAAAGTGGTATGACGATCCGCGCTGCGAGGGAAGTGCGAGCATCAAAAAGGTGTTGCCAGTAGTGTGCCCTGAGCTAAGCTATAAAGATCTTGGCATTCAAGACGGCAACTCGGCTCAACGGCTCTGGATGGAAGCGGTGCTCGATGAAACACGAGCGGACCAGAAAGATCAGATACTCGCCGACCTAACCGAATATTGCAAGATGGATACGTGGGCGATGGTACGAATATGGCAGGAGCTGTTAAAAATATGAAACCGACTTTGTATTTAGACGTGTCCGATTTGTAGCCTACTATCCCTGTTAGATAGTTCCAGGTCACAAGGGGAGCCAGACATAGGCACTATAACGAAAGAAATAATTTTTTGTTTTTACACTGTTGGCATATTTTCAACACTTTACTTTACTGGCGACGTCTTCAGTGCTTTGTTGATGGTGGCAGTATAGATAATAATTCCGGCTGTAATCAAAATGTGTCCGAGACCAGAAATACCCACAAGAGCTTTACTTTCCTCGCCGCCATTCGCCTGAATGACACCGATAGCAAACATAGATACAACGGTCGTCGCAAGACCAACTGAGTATGTCCAAAAAAAGGCAGAAAATAGTTTTTTCAGACGACTGAGTGTATACAGTTTCTCAAGTGCTAGTGTGATAAGGAAGAAGAAAAACCCAAGCGTTAAAAGGCGGGTATGGAGTACTGAGAGATGAGTGGATGAGAACGAGGGCCCGCATATTAATTACCAAACTAGATAGTGTCAGGAAGTAGCGTATCGGGCTATACTCACGCGATTGTTAGGCATCAATGCTTTCATGCTGGAAGCGTCGATTTCCGTGGATCCGCAGAGCAATAAGAAGCATAAGGTTTGCGGCCACGCCAATCGCAACGAGTACAAGTAAGCTAGACCAGTAGGCATGGGTGCCGATACCAGATGAAATTGCTTCTCGGAATCCATAAATTGAATACGTCATTGGCATCAAAGGGTTCACTGCCTGGAAGAAGCCAGATGAAAGGAGAATAGGAAATGCACCACCGGCCGCTCCAAGTTGTAAGACTAATAGCAACATGGCGAGGAAGCGACCAACGTTATCGAGTGCAATCGCGAGGAACGAAACAATCGACATGTAGGTCAGTGAGGTGATGATGCTCAGTAGTACGAATTTGCCAAGTTGATCGGGATGGAGGCCGAGCCCCATGATCATAATGGCATCAAGCACGAGTGCTTGGCCGATTGCCACAGCAAAGGCGACGGACATTTTGGCGTACCACCACGAACGAGAGCTTCGAGGGTTTGCGTATAAGCGACGCACCGGATAGATGACGTTAAACACCAACGCACCTACGTAAAGACCGAGGGATAGAACATAGGGCGACAGCGCATAACCATAATTAGGCACGTCGGCGGTTTCGTTGTGATGAGTGTCGACCGGCGTGGCAAGCTGTTTGGCTGTGGCCTCACCTGTAGGCTGAACAGATACCTGCTGTGCGGCGCTCGTCAGAGCGTTGGCGAGAGTTGACGTACCGCCGCTCATTTGGGCGGCACCGTCGTTCAGTGCGGCTGACGAAGCGGTTAGCTGGTTTGTACCAGCCAGAAGTTGCGAGCTGCCAGAAGCCAGCGTCGTATACCCATCGACAGCACTCAGGAGACCGGGAGTAAGCGTGTTGACGCCGGTATTTAGGGTTGCTACTGAACTCTTTAGAGTAGCCTGCTGCGTATTGAGCATAGTGGTGAGCGTATTGAGGTTTGTGAGTAGGCTAACAGACTTTTGTGTAACAGTCTGTGAGACACTCAGTACCTGAAGTGCTGCAGATATATCACTCGAATTGACGGTCACTGTTGGGGTGCCGGATGCCAGCGCTGTTTGCAAGGCCGTCAAGCTCGAGGTATTTGCTGTGGCGGCAGCTTGATAGTTCATAAGTGCCGCATGCAGCGCCGCCGCATCACTTTGCACCTGTGTTTGCTGGGCAACCACAGTACTATTAGGTGTAGACACAGCGGTGTTGAGGGCATTTACGCCCGACTGTACGCTTTTAACCCCATCTGAAAGTTGTGCAATTTGTGACGCTGTAGGTAGCCCGGCTGAGAGCTGCTCTATGCCATTACGAACCTTAGCAACACCACCGGTGTAGGTACTGATGCCCGACTGCAGCTGTGCCGAACCGTTACTCAACTGAGTAGCACCGTCGGCGGCTGTATTTAGGCCAGTCTTCAGTTCGCCTATTTGATCAAGGACAGCTTGAGCGTAGGACGTCGTGATTTTGGATGAAACATTTTGAGCGATGGTTTGGGCTGCTTGGTTTGTTAAAAGTGAAGCAATATAGTTACGCGATGGAGTTGTCGTGTAGGCGATGGTTGTTTTTGATGGTGTATCAGAGGTAATAGTTGTGACATTTTCTGACGCGTTCTCTGGGATGACAATTTTCATATAGTAACTGCCGTCATCTAGACCTTTGTCGGCTTTATCCTCAGATACAAAATGCCATTCAAACGAGTGTTCGTCCTTGAGTGTATTAACGAGCTCGTCCCCCACCGCAACCTTCTTGTCTTTAAGGGTTGCGCCTGTATCGTTATTGACAACCGCAACAGGAAGGTTTTTCGTATTGCCGTACGGGTCCCAAATAGACCCAAGGAAAAAGCCCCCGTACATGATAGGAATGAACAGCATTACGATGACCGATACTATTAATATGCGGTTTGTTTTAAGATGGTGCCACTCGTTGTAGAGTGCTGTATCTCGCAGAGTTTTCTTCGTGGTGCGGTTTTGTTTAGTCATTATCGTGTAGTCTTTGCCTTACTAATTAGTTGTTCCATTGTTATGAGATTAAGCTCATCAAACCATTTCTGCTCCGCGCGCATGAAGCCATCGTGTAATAGCTTAACACCCTTATGCACTATGTAATCTTGAGCGGGAAAAGCTTGTTTTATAACATTTGTTGGTCGAAAAAAGGGCTGTGACCCATCTGTGGCTTTAACGACCTCACCAAGCTTAATAGAAGTCATCGGTTGTGCGAGTATAAAGCCACCTTTGACGCCCTGTGCGGATGTAATAATGCCCGCGATAACCAATTTGCGAGTTATTTTGGTAAGGTATGATTGCGATACATTCATGCGCTCGTTCAACTCAACGTTTGTCACGGGTTGACCGTGATGCTCGGCAAGAATAGATAGTATGCAACACGCCTGTTCGACTGTTTTCGATAACCTCATATGTCATCTATTATATACATTTAATGTCTATAATTCAACCCCTTTTACAAAACGATATTTGCGTATAATACGCTAAGGTCATCGATAAGAAAAAACTCAAACGAAGAAAGCAATAACCTCGTAATGGGTATCGTATTAGGACTCTGCCTAGGCGCTGGATTTTGGACTGGCGCTACTAGATAATGTTGCAATAGGAATCCCTATCGGTCTGTTGTTGGGTCCCCTCATCGGAAAAGCACTAAGCAAAAAGAGAAATGTTTAGTAATTTATTTTATTTTAAAGTCCGTGACCTGTAAGCGGAGCCAAGAATAGAATTGTTGAGTTAGGGTGAGTAGACTGTCGGCATAGCAATGCCGGCAGTTTTTGTTAGGAATATTCGAGGTTTCCATTTGGTATAATAGCTAGTGAGAAAGTATATGAAATTCCAAAAAATCACCTATCAAAATCTCAACGCTCGGCAGAAAGAAAATTACAACTTTCATAAAATAGCAGCAGCTTTGGCTGACTATGGCTATTCTTGCATGTGGCTGAATGACGATTGGCAGGGGGCGGACTTTATCGCCCATCATGTAGATGGTGTAGACTTTTTGAAAGTGCAACTGAAGAGCCGTTTGACGATAAGCCGAAAATACGAGGGCAAAGATATTCATATCGCCTTTAGAAATGGCGACGATATATATGTGTATCCACACGATGAGCTAAAAGATACGCTATTTGCGCTATTGCCACGAACAGAAGCTCGAGCCTCCTGGAGGGTGGGCGGCAGTTTTTCTTGGCCGAAACTGAGTGAGAAGCTTAAGGTGTTGTTGGCTGGGTATAAACTATAACTTATGCTTTCAGCAGATTGGGCTTGAGCTATCCAGCATCCGTGCCCATAGCAACATGTCTGCCACTTTTTATGACAATTTGACCAATTGCAGCAGTGCGCTTGTGGTGTGGTAATTGTGTAATTTCATGGTAGTGAATGATACCTTCGATCCAATGCCGGAAGTCTTCTTCGGTGTTGAGTTTTCGATGCCCTTTGGCTGTCGTTGGGGTAAGGAGGCCTGGTATGAATCGTTCGCCGAGCCATGAGAACATTTTAAAAACATCTTTTCCTTGCGTTTCTGGGCTTTGAAGGGCGACTGCTTCGAGTGCGTGTGCAAACGAATCATTTGAATTATCGCCACGAAGGTCTATTTCACTCTGAAGGACTGGTCTGCCGCCGCCAACTAAGTTGATATCCATCGCATTAGGAAATAGAGTGCGACCAACGCCGAAAACATTGACGGCAAGCTGCGGTACTTCATCGACACTGAGTTTGCGAGCAAGCGACAGTATTTCTGGTATGCGAAACTGACCAATTTCCTTGGTTGGTAGGCCAGCTTGGGCAAGTAAAGCGGCAAATGCTATACCTTCTTCGGTGAGGGGGTACATGGTTTGGAGCTTTACGATGTCGGCTGTGCGTATATTGTTTTCATCATCCCAACCTGATACTCGTGGTTGTGTGTAGAATAGCTGTGTTGCAATACTTCGACTACCATCCGACCAAGGCGCCAATAAGCCTGCGCGGTGAGGGTTTGCAGTTCCGTCGCGCAGTTCATTGAAGAGCCTTAATGCTTCATTAGAAGTAGTAGTATGATTGAATGAATGCATATGCATCATCCTTTCATTGTAGCACAATATGTAAAAATAGTCAAGTTTAGGGTATGAATTGGAAAAAAGCTATATTTTCAGCCGATTGATAATCTTACCGATAGTTCGCCCTTGTCGCGGCGTTAGTTCATGAGGTCCAATTGTACGGCGAAGGCGAGTATAAGTGCGATTTTCTCGGCAAATGGCGCGAATATTCCGTCGAATGATGAAAATATCGAGAAGGCCATTTACAAATATGCTGGGAGTATGAAGTTGTACCGCTTTGGTAAATGATTGTTGTTGCATGATGGTGTGTTCGAGGCTTTTCGTGAAGGCCGGCCAGGTTTCATCGGTAATATTCATGCCTTTTACGAAAGGTAATAGTTCGTTTGCGAGGTCACTCCCTGTTTTTATGGCCTCTGGATGTCGCTGTATGACTTCAAATAGCGAAAAATACAATCCTTCAGCGCGGAACCATTTGTGTCTCCAGCTGTGTGTTGGTGTTGCTTTATAGAGTGGTGCGCCAAGAAGCAAGAGCGATATTGCTCGTTTGGGCCAAGTGTGTGCTATCTCGATGGCTACGATACAGCCCATAGAATGCCCCGCAAATACAGCTTGTTCAATACCGAGCGCATCAAGAGTTGCCAGCACTGCCTTGGCGTGATCTTTTGGGGTGTAGTTGCTATTGTTTGGCTTTGGAGCATCGCCGAATCCTAATAAATCGAGAGTAATAACGCGAAATTTCGTATAATCAATGTACTTTAGAACAAATTGCCAGCTAGTATGATTATTTCCAAGGCCATGGAGCAAAACGAGTGGTGTACCCGTGCCTTTGTCTGATGTGATTGGGAGATTTTTCTGGATAGTACTCATAAGTACAGTGTATCAAGCTATATCGTGCTTGTGTATAGGAGTTAACGGTGCCTTTTCTCTACGCGTATAATGCTTTGCGTAACTTCTCGATATCTGGCACGGTGATGAAGCGATGTTTGATATGAATGAGCCCTTGTTTTTTTAGTTCGCTGATAATTTTGCTGGTGGTTTCGCGGCTAAGATGAGTCCAGCTGGCGATGATACTTTGATTCACGGGGATCTCGATAAAATAACTGTCATCGGGTTGATGAAAGCTGTAATAGCGAGCCATGGCGAGAAGCCAGCTGATGATACGACGGCGGGGTTGTTTTTCTCCGATATAGAGGATGCGCTCGATGAGGAGGTTGTGGTTTTGTAAAATTCGTTCGTGCCATTCGCGGAATATCTCAGGATTTTGTTGCATCGCAGCGATAAACTCACTTCTTGGCATGCGCCAGACGATACAGTCGGTGTGGGCTTCGTACTCTAGCTCGACATGCGGCATACTGTAGAACGACCCACTTTGGGTGATGGTCATGCCTGGGATGCCAAAGCCGAGCACGCGTTCGTTGCCGATATCGTCGGTGAACATCATTTTCACATACCCACTCTCGATGAAGAAACTCCATGGACTGTCTTCTTCGCGCCGTACGAGCAGCTGCCCCTTTTTGTAGATGACTTTTTGGCCGTGCTTTTGCAGATAAGCAAGGTGGCTGTGGGCGTAGCTGTGAAAATCTGACATACTTTCCAGCATATCATAAAATGTGATTCAGTTCACAAAAATAATGTGGTTTCATTCATAGACATGGGCTATGCCATTTATGTATAGTGATAGACAAACCAGTAATGCTTGGGCTGTGGGAGTGGTCCTGAAGGGGTAGAGGGAGTTTGAGGTGAAGATAGCAACACAACGAAAAAATATTATGCAGCGCGTGCAGCTCTTTGTGGCGGCAGCGGTGCTGGCAACGAGTAGTCTGTATGGCTTGGTGACATCACATACCGCTAGTGCGGCAATCGACCGCGATGCAGTGGCGATGCACGGGCAGATTATCGACACCTACGACAATCAGCCGATTCCATCTGCAGAGATTTGGGCTGGCTGTGGCGAAAGCCTTGGCACACTGATTCAGGCTGACGCCACGGGGTCATATAGTCTCACGAAAGGGCAATTGTACGATTTTATTGACTATGAGTGTCCGTTCGCTCTGGGTTTGGCCATGAATGCCTACGAAGAGCAGTATGATCGGGGTGATGACGAGTGGGTCAATTTCGACCATGATTATGATGATTGGGATCAGTGGATTGACGAGCACTTTACTGGGCAATATTTTGACTTCCACTTGACTGGTGACGGCAGCCAGGACAAAACAGCACAGACCGGATTTACAAATGTAAGCGACAAGATGGCCATGACTGGCACGACACTGGCGGTTACTGACCTGCAGGTTACCGGTGCGGGCAACGATGAGCTGGATGTAACTCTCAAGGCGACTGGCGGCGGCACGATTGATTTTACACATGTAACTGGAGTAACGGCTACTGGCCGTGGCACGAGCTATGTCATGTTGACAGGTAATCGCGATGATATCAACAGCGCCCTGGCTACTATGCAATACACAGCTGGCAGTGTTGGCGAGGTGACTATCACGGCAGAACTGGGCAATAATGTCGGCGATGTGTTATGGAATAATGGTGAGGACGGCAATGGTCACGCCTACATCGTGGTGAGCGACTCTATGACATGGCACCAAGCCGAAGCGGCTGCCCAAACCTACAGATTTGGCGGACAGACCGGTTATCTCGCGACAATCACCAGCGCACAGGAAAATGCATTCATCTACAACAATTTGCCCTCTGCTAACCGCACTGGCTGGCTGGGTGCCACCGATGAGGCCGTCGAGGGTACCTGGCGCTGGCAAACTGGCCCCGAGGCCGGAGACTTGCTGAGCTACACCAACTGGAGCGCTGGCGAGCCAAACAATCAGAGCAACGAAGATTGTATGCAATTCGTCACTGGTGGCCAGTGGAACGACATTTCATGCAGTAGCTCTCGCCGATTTGTCGTCGAGTTCGGTGGTGCCTCGCTGCCACAACCGACTCGCAGCCAGTTTACGATCACTGTCGTCCCACGCACCTACACGCTGACATTTGACACGCAGGGCGGCAGCGCCGTCGCGCCAATCACCGGCCTTGATCAGAATGAAGAGGCAACCCTGCCCGCTGCACCAACCCGAACTGGCTATGTGTTTGTGGAATGGAACACGGACGCCGACAGAGAGGGTATCGACTTTAACGCTGGCGAGACCGTCGTTATCAGCGACGACATGACATTCTATGCCATCTGGGACGAAGATGCGAACGATGATACTATTCCTGACGGCAACCAAAATGTCATCAGCCTGACCGACCCAACGACAGATAGCAAAGTGGTGCTGGAAGTAGATGATAGCTGTGACGTATCCCTTGCCTCTATGGTGCGTGCCAGCGACTTCACGGTCAAAGACGCTGCGTACACATATGACACTGGCTTTGTGGATTTCACGGCGACAGGCTGCGACGACGACAAAACGATCGTCAAACTGTATTACTACGGCGTCTCGGCCGACGGCTTGACCGTGCGCAAACACAACCCGAACAACAACAGCTTCTTCACGATTAACGACGCCTTGCTAACCAAACGCATCATCACCGAGCAAAATGTCACGGTCGTATCATACGAAGTTACCGACGGCGGCGACCTCGACATCGACGGACTGAAAAACGGCACCATTGTCGACCCAGTGGGCTTAGGAAAATTAGTTATAGGCGTACCAAACACTGGCCTCGGCGGCAGGCAATAAGGTACAATAGGCCATAGACTATGATGTGGGGAATGCTACTATTGGCCCACCTGGTGGGGCTGGTCGGCTACAACTTGCTGCTGCGGCGCACGGCCGTGGCGGGCAAGTTCCACCCGTGGGTGCTGGCCACGCTGTTGCAGACGGGCATCATGGTGCCGATGCTGCTGGCTGCGCCGTTTTTGCCGATGGACTTTGGCCGGATTGACGCTGCGGCTGCGGCGGTGATGGGCCTAGCGGTCGTGCTCGGTATCGTGCTGCTGGTCGGCATCACCAAGGCACTGCACTATCTCGAGGCCAGCACATTTTCGATTGTCTATAATCTCCGCATCATCATTGTCACGCTACTGGCAGCCTTGCTATTGTCTGAGCTGCCGTCGCTGGCGCAAATCGGCGGCGGGCTGCTGATACTGGCCGCCATCTTCATCGTCCGACAAAAGGGCAGCCAAAAGATGACGCGCCGTGGCTTTGCCTGGGGTATTGCCATGGCGTGTACGATTAGTGTCCTCGGCGTCGCCGAAAAGTACATCATCAATGAAGTCGGCGTCTACACGGCCGCGCCCATCGTCACACTGACAGTCGGCGTCATTATGTGGGCAGTGGTGCTGGCGCGGCGCTTGCCCGTGCCAAAGCGGCAGGTGTTTACCAAGCATGTCATCTGGCTGCTGGTGCTGCGCTCGCTGTCCAACTGGGCATTTATCTTTGCGCTGGCGGCTGGTGCGCTGGTGGGTGTGGCGACATTTGTATCGGCGCTCAGTGTGGTGGCGATTGTGGCGCTGGGTGCGCTACTGCTGGGCGAGCGGGATTATTTACGGCGTAAAGTTATCGCAGCCGCCATTGCTGTTATCGGCCTGGTGGCGGTGCTATTTGGCAGCAACCTGTGGCCGCTGGCGCAGCAGCCTGCCCAACCAGCGCAGCCCGCCGCCGTCATCACACACTCCACCGACCAGCCTGATGAGAAAAAGCCGAGTGCAGACTACAAATGGCAAGGCAGCGCCAACGACCCCAAGAAGATTATCATGCCAAGCATCGGCGTCGATGCCTACCTACAAAATGTCGGTGTTGACCAAAATAAAGAAGTTGCCGTGCCGAACAATATTCACATAGGCGGCTGGTTTGTCGACAGCGTCCGCCCGGGCGAAAAAGGCCTCAGTATCATCGACGGCCACTTAAATGGGCCGAACGAAGACGGTATATTTATCAACCTCGACAAAGTCAAGCCAGGCGACACCTACACCATCGAGTTTGGCGACGGCAGCAAAAAAGACTTCCGTATCAAATCCATTCAAGCGGTAGACCTCAAAGAAGCCGCCAGCGTCCTCTTCTCGCAGGGCCCAAGTATCGCCAACCAACTCACCCTCATCACCTGCGGAGGCACCTATGATCAGGCGATGCATTTGTACGACAAGCGCATTATTGTTGTCTCGGAGCTAGCATCGTATAATTAGCAGTACGAGAGGAGTGTAGACGAAATGCCACATATTCACAACGAGCCAGGGCAGATAGATGCCACCGTGACTGCATATGTATGCCGTAAACGCCATGATGAGCTGGAGATTATGCTTCATATGCATAAGAAACTTGGAATACTATTGCCCGTGGGTGGACACATAGAACTTGACGAAACGCCATGGCAGGCAGTGGCACATGAACTCGAAGAAGAGTCGGGGTATGAATTATCACAACTGAGACTTCTTCAGCCAAAGCTTCGCCTAAAATGGCTCGACGGTGCAGTGTTGCATCCTCAGCCATTGCTGCTCAATACGCACGCTATAACGAATGAACATTGTCACAGCGATATTACTTATGCCTTTTTTACAGAAGATGAGCCGAGGAAACACCTCTCCGAGGGCGAATCGCACGATATTCGCTGGTTGACGAAGCAGCAGATAGGTGCGCTAGACGGAAGCGCTATATATGCGAATACACGGACGGTATACGATTTTATTTTGACGAATTTTGATACATGGGAACTAGTGGAAACTTCCCGTTTCTCGCTTGAGAAAAGTTTAGGTTAAGTTTGCTGATTTGTCGTTGCAGGGCTATCTGTGTGTATGGCTGCTAAACGAGGCGACAAGTCTTCCCTTTTATCTCTTTCGTTCATTTCTTTTAGAATATTGCGAATTTCAATGATAGCCCGTTGTACTTCTCGTTGGTGTATTCGGTTAATAACCCAAAAAACAAGCACGATGACTGTTATAACTACTGAGCCGATGGTAATGGCGAACAATATACCATTGAGCGATGAGGTGAGGCCTTCGAGCGGATATTTGCCGAGCGATTCAAAAGCTTGAGTGTCCATACATAATAGTATAGCATTGTCTTGACGCGCGGCTACTGAATCCCTATACTATGAACGATGCTTTCGCTTCTTTTATGAGCGAAAAAGGGTATATCTAAAAATAAGGACAAATTGGTATGAATATATTTTCTCGGAAAAAGATAGATACGCGTGCGCCAAAAAAAGGTGGTGGCACCAAAGATTTGGAAGGAATTGACCCCATAACCTATGCGAGGCGATGGTGGATTCTTGGTACACTCTGTCTGACGCTTCTTGGTGTTATGCTGGCGAACAGTAGCCTGAATATGGCACTGCCGATGATGGCGAAAGACCTTACGCTAAGCCAGCTGGATCTTACCTGGGTGGTCAATGTCTATACGCTCGTGTTTGCTAGCTTGCTGTTTGTGGCGGGTGCAGTGGGTGATCGCTATGGTCGTAAGCTAGCCATGCAAATCGGCCTGGCGATTTTTACGCTGGGGTCGTTGTACGCAGGCTTTTTGGCGCAGACTGGTGCCGAACTGATCATTTCTCGAATAGTGATGGGAATGGGTGCGGCGTTTGTCATGCCGACAACACTATCGATTATCAACAATACTTTTCCGAAGGGTGAACGAGCCCGGGCGGTGGCTATTTGGGGGGCTGTTGCTGGTGTTGGTATGATGTTTGGTTCAGTCATCAGCGGTATTTTGCTTGAGCATTTTTCATGGCATTCATTGTTTTATTTTAGCGCCGCAATCGCTATCATCGGGCTCATCGCCAACCAATATTTGGCACACGAATCGAAAGATGAAAAAGAAACACCCGTAGATTGGCTGGGCGGCGTGCTATCGTCACTCGCCATCTTCGGCATTGTCTATGGTGTGACAGAAGCGCCTTCGGTTGGCGTAGCTGAACCAGCAGTGGCAGCAAGCTTGATCGGTGGTTTGGTCATGTTGGTGCTCTTTGTTCTTTGGGAACGCCGTACGAAGACACCGATGCTGGATATGGATCTCTTTAAAAATCGTGCCTTTGCTATATCAAGTCTTACGCTGACGCTAGTATTTTTGGCGATGTCTGGTGTATTTTTCTCGATGAGCCAACTCATGCAGCTTGTTATGAATTACACACCCCTTGAATCATCACTCAGGACTATTCCGCTCATGCTACCAATGATGTTCATTTCGCCGCTTGTGCCGAATATTGTGAAAAAAATCGGCGCTCGCACGGCAATTGGCATAGGACTTACTCTTACATCCATCGCATTTCTTATCATGTCGACATGGACGATCGATCTCACCTACGGCTTTCTTTTTGTGACCATGCTTATTATGATGCTTGGTATTACGCTTGCTATGACACCGGGTACAAATATTCTCATGGCATCGGTGCCGCGTAACCGTTCAGGTATGGGCTCGGCGATGAATGATACCACACGAGAGCTCGGTGGTGCATTGGGAGTGGCGGTGCTTGGTGCGGTACTGAGTGCAAGCTATGAAAATAGTATCGCTGAAACGGCAGCAAAATTTCCAGGCGCAATCGGCGATGCTTTGCAAAGTTCGCTCGCGGTTGCCATGCAAGTAGCAGATAAGCTTGGCCCATTGGCCGAGCAGGTAGTGCATGCTGCGCAAAACGCCTTTATGAATGGCGTGTCACATTCGGCGCTTATTGCTGCTGCTATCATTTTCGCAGCAGCGCTGATTGCCTTTTTTGGTCTGCCGAAACATACTTCAAAAGAGAGCGATACGATTTAAGCAGTGCTATCGACGATTGGATAACCACTGCGCGTGCGTTTTATCTCATAAAAACTGGAAGTCGTAGCTAGTTGTTCGAGGCCGTCCCAGATGGCGAGTGATTCATCGAGGCTATCCGGCAACTCATTCAATACGGGGCCAAAATACCCAAGCCGCTTATTGTTTTTATCGGTGAAGACGATGACTGGTACGCCAATATCTGTGCCAGCAGCATCAAGGGCAGCATCAAGTTCACGCATAAGACGAGTATCTATCGAAGTATCATTGGCTGCTTGAAGTAGCTCAACGGGCAAGTGATGGGCTGCTAATACTTCTTGAATCAGCTCATCATCATACGGCCGTTTTTCTAGATGGTGACGAGTGCCAAAAGTCGAGTAGAGATCGATAGAAGAAGCGAGTTGTTGACTAGTCGCTTGTCGAATAACGCGATGTATACGATGTGAATCTCGGTGGGAAAGGGCATGCTCTGACTCATCACCTCTTGGTGCCAGTTCATCATTTTTTAGCGCTAGACTAAATTGTCGCCAAGTTATGTTAATGGTGCGTTCGGCACTTACTTGGAGGAGCCATCGACTGGTGATCCAGCAAAATGGGCATATTGGATCGTAATAAAATTCTATAGCGGCCATATATCTAGTATACACTGCGAGCAGAGTAAGCGCTTGCGTTATTACTCTCGGCAAATTATGATAGGAGCATAACTTATAGATGCTAAAAATAGGGAGTGTGCATGAATGACCAGGATCGTATGAATGATAATCCTCAGGAACTACCGAATGAACGACCGGAAGAACAACAGTATGATGATGGAATAGATCAGTTTGTTGCTGACGAGCCTGCAATAGAAGCCAAAAATCCAGAAAGCGAACCCACCGAAGGCGATGAAATGTCGGCATATCATCCAGAAATTATGCGAGTTGAAGAATCATCTTCTGATACTTTTGTAGAGCCAGTACTTCCCTCTCAGCCGACGAGTGAAGCGGTCTCGACGCATACTCTTGAGGAGCCAGTGAGAAAGAAGTCGAAGCGACCTCTTGTATTTGCCTTGCTTGGTGTAGCGTTGGTGCTCGCCGCGACTGTGATTGTGTATGTGTTGATGCAGCAAAATAGTTCGGAAGAGGCAACAGGGCATGATCAATCTGCTACTCCTCAAACTCAAAGAAATGTGCTCGGTTTGCAGGCAATTGTGGTTGATGGCGGTGCGGAATATCGAGCGCAGTCAGGTGACTGGCAGGCGTTAGCAGTTAATATGCAGGTTGCCGAAGGTGGTGAAGTTCGAACGGCACCTAATGGTCGAGTGGTATTGTCTTTTGATGACGGGAGTGTCCTTCGGCTCGATGCTAACAGCCAAGCTCGAATCGATAGTCTTGCTACGAATGATATAAAAATTGCTCACTTAAGCGGCACGGTGTATTCTCGAGTGGTTGAGAGCGATCGAAGCTTTGTGGTAACGGTTGACGGAACTTCATTTACTGCTCTTGGCACAGCATTTGCTACCACGAATACCGTGAGTGAAAAAGGTGTGCAAGTATACCAAAGCCAAGTGAAGGCGAGTGAAGTTGCAGAGGCTATTGCTGAAGGGAAGCAATATTATAAAATGAATCCAGATAAAACATTGAAGGATTCAGTAACCGATATCGATGTGAGTGCACTTGCAGATAATGCCTTTTTAGCATGGAACACGAGCGAAGACGAAAAAGACGCCAAATTTAAAGATAAGCTCGGTATTCTCAGCAAAGTAAAAGAAAAATCGAACGAAAAAGCTGAAGAAAAAGAGAAAAAACAGCAAGCTGAGAAAAGTGTAACCGAAAAAACTAAGCAAGAAACAGAAAAAAAGACAAAAGAAAAGCAACAAAAATCTGAAAAGCAAAACAATAGCAGCAAAGAAAAAGTCACGCCTGGGACGATGAGTATTACTGCCTACGGCGATAAGGTTCGCTGGAGTTACACAGGCAAGGCGGTACATGGCTATAAGATGGTAGTGAGTAAAACCAGCCAAACGCCAACTTTTGGCAAAGATCATGCAATATATTACCCTACTATCGGTGATGAATGGGGTGAACTCGGCAAAAAAGATGCTCCAGGAACCTATTCCGTACGAGTGTGTGCCTACACTGCCGGTACACAAGACCAGCCTTGCATTGATTACTCACCCGTCGTTACTATTACGAAAAAATAAGAATCCTAGGCTTGTTTGCCGAGCGGATCGTTAGCGGCGTGCTTCATAAAGCTGTCGTGGTCTTTCTCGAACTCAATCGCCATGTCATAAAGATTTGAGAGCAGCGCATGTCCAAAATCATCCTGCATGGTACGGTTGATGTCTGTGTGTATGGCAGCTAGCATGGTGTCGTATTCTTGATTGGTTTTTGCGCGACCGTCTTTATCGGCTTTGGTGTCAATAATCTTGTTGTGTACCGTATCGCAAAACTTAGCTATCATGGCTCGAATGGACGAAGTGCACTGCTGAACATACTCTGTTGGTTCCTGAGATTTGCCGTCTAGTCCTCGAGTTTTAGTGACTAGCATAAGGTCGCGAACGATATCGGTTGCGTGCTGTGTATCTTCACCAAGTTCTATTAGTACTTTGTAGAGCAGTAATGGTGTTGTTCGAAGAGTGCTACCATCTAGGAATGATTGCCGCGGATCTTTATGAATCATATCTTCGAAGGCATCATGCATGAGGTTCACGAATAGTTGTCGGTGTAGCCATGTCTCATCGGGTGCTTCTATATGGCTGACTGTTTTGTTCCAGGATTTTTGATACAATATTGCTGTTGCCAAGGGGTGCGAGAAGTAGGGACGAGATTGGCCGTTTTCATCAAGATTCTGACGGAATTGGCCCCGGTGTGATGCGAAAGACAATAAAAGACCTGCGAGCACCAGAGTATTGGTTTGTCGATTTATTGGTACACCAAGTAGTGTACTGAGCGTCTCTAGCTGCTCATCATCGTTCGCAACCCGTACTATATACTCGGCAATGAGACGGGCTGCTAGTTCGGTATCGTTTTCTACTATCGTTTCTATGGTTTGTAAAGATTCTGCCGATTCACCAGTAATGCCAGCAAATTCATGGCGTAAGGTATTATCACTGGCGAGTGAAGCATGGGTTGTCTCCGCCCAGATGAGTGACGCACCTGATAGTCTGGTGGGCTCTGGATGAATATGCAAAGCGGCCCCAGCGAGGCCGCGAATGGTCGTTATGTTTGTGGGCGTTTGTCGTTTCTCACACAAATGAGTGACAAGTAAACCGAGATTTTTTTGTGTATTGCGCGGGTCATAAAGCCTCCAAAAAGCCTCAGTCTGATCTAGGCGAGGTATATCAAATCCTTCTGCTACCATATGTATAATATACATACATTGTGATGGTTGTAAATAGTACTGTTCTTTGGGCGAAGGGAGCATGATACAATAGCTATCGATGATTGAAGACATAGTGCATACTGGACCATTTCAAGAAGTAGCAAAATTCTTTAGCCAAAAGAATGCGTTTAGCGCCGTGCTGCTGTTTATCTTGGTGCTTGTTTTGGCATTTTTCCTCAGTCGCTATGTTGCCAAGCTTCTCATATGGGCAGCACAAAAAGTGGCAGTCCATGCCGACAGAACCGATAACGAACTAAAAATGATGCAACTACGGCAAGTTGAGACATATCTTAGTATCGCTGTAGCGGTGATCCGAGCATTGATAGTGGCAGTGGTGGCGTATATTACTTGGCGTATTTTGAGTCCGACCGATAACCCGAGCGGCGTCGCAGCTATTGGAGCAAGTGCTTTTTTTGTGGTATTTGCAGGCCAGACACTTGGTATGCTACTAAGAGATATTACTTCAGGCGCGATGATGATCACCGAGCAATGGTTTGGTGTGGGTGATCATGTGAGGATTGAGCCGTTCAATGAATTGACGGGAGTAGTAGAGCGGTTTAACCTCCGTTCAACGAAACTTCGTAGCCTAAATGGTGAAGTGATTTGGGTAAATAACCAATACATTCAAGCGGTACATGTGACTCCAAGAGGTCTGCGCACTATTGCGGTCGATGTGTTCACTCGAGACGCCGATCGGGCGGTGAACACTATCAAAGAAATTATCGGTACTATACCAACGGGCACCATGATGCTTGCATCGCCGCTGAAAATAACCAGAGTAGAAAAATGGGCGAGTGATACAACGCGCATTACCGTAGTTGGGCAGACCGCACCAGGGAGAGAATGGCTTATCCAAGAATTTTTAGTAAATGCCATTGCCGATGTCGATGAAGGAGTCGAGAAAGATAAGCGACTCTTTCTCTATAAGCCATTTGCACGGTTTGCCGATGAAACGGCGACGAAAAAATTCAAACGAGCCGTCCGAGCAAAACAGCAATAGACACTATTGTAGCCACGGTTCATCACCGGTGATAATTACGCCGCCATCGAGTTGTCCGCTAATAATTCGTTCAGCAATCGGCATTTCGAAGTGATTGGCAACAAGCCGTTTTACAGGCCGTGCACCAAATAGGGGGTTGTAGTCGGCTTGCAATAGGGTTTCGAGAGTTTTGTCCGATATATGAAATGATATATTTTTGGAATGCAAACGGTGTTCGAGTTTCGTTATCTCTCGCTGTGCGAGTGCTATTAATTGCGACACGGCAAGAGGTTGATACACCAGTATGGCATCGAAGCGGTTAATGAACTCTGGGCGAAAACTTTTTAGTAGCAATGGCATAAGTGTGGTTGAAGCAAACTGAGGCGTAGTGATATCTATGCCTTTTTGTGCGGCGTTGGCGATTTCGAGACTACCGATGTTTGAGGTGGCAAGCACCATTGTATGCGTGAAATCGACGGTAGTGCCGCTCGAATCAGTAAGGCGGCCGTCATCGAGCAGCTGCAAAAATACATCAAATAACTTGGCATGCGCTTTCTCTATTTCATCGAGCAGCACCAGCGAATACGGTTGGCGCATGACAGCGCCTGTGAGCTGCCCGCCTTCCTCGAAACCAACATAGCCTGGCGGCGAACCAGTCAAACGAATAGCGCTATGTGATTCGGAATATTCGCTCATATCAAGGCGCACCATGGCTTTGGGATTATCAAATACGATATTGGTGAGTGCTTTAGCTGTCTCGGTTTTACCAACGCCCGATGGCCCGAGCAGCAAGAACGAACCCCTCGGCCGCGTTTCATCAGTAAGCCCGAGTTCATTCTTGATGATTGAGCGAGATATCACTTTCAGTGCAGCTGCTTGACCAATCACTTGTTGATTGAGCCGTTTCTCTAGATCGGTTAAGTGGGAATGATCTTTTTGTGTTAGGCTGGCGAGCGGTACTTTTTCTCGTTCGGCTATAAACGACTTTATATCATTGGCACTCACTTGGTGTTTGCCGTCAAATGCGGCCCGAATAGCAATATCTTCGATGAGTCGTATGCCGGTATCTGGCAGTTCACGCCCATGTCCATAGCGCCTGGCTAGCTTCATGAGTGTATCGATAGCATCATCGTCTGCCTTGATCCGTTGATCGGCGAATGATTGTCGCAAAATGCGAGCGATAGTGTGGTCCGGTAGAGATTCAACTTCAAGCGAAGTGAACAGGCGACTAAACGAATAATCATGTCGAAATAGACGGTCGAAAGCCGTCTTGGTGGTGCTGGCAATTAGCCAAACATTAGGGATATCGGCAATCATTTGGAGTAGTCCGACTGTTTGCTCTAATCTCGTAGAGTTGTTGGCGGCGAGTAGTTGGATATCTTCGACCACCACAATAGCACCGGGCAATTTGGCAAGGTTGGTATGGATAGCTTGGTAGCAACTCTGAACGCTGTCGCCTGCTACCAATAGGTTGAGAACTGGCGTAATATCGAGCTCGTACACTTTGCTGGGTAAATGAGGCAGTGCGCCCTCGCCGACTGCTTGAGCCAGCATAGCGATCAAACTCGTTTTTCCAAGGCCTGGCTCACCAACAATAATTGCATGATGATGATTTGGCTTAAGGAGAATTTGCACTAAACGGCGCAACTCTGCTTCACGACCAGCGATGGGCCGTAGCTTTTTAGACCGCGCTGTCAGATTGCGAAACTTCAACGAAACTTCGGTCATACTCTATTCACCTGTAGTTGCTCTTGAGAAGGATTTGATCCCCTGGGAGTTGCGCTGAAAGTAAATACCAAGTCGGTAGGGTCGGCTTGAGTCGTGTCGTTGACGGAGAAGCTATACGATATTTGCTGCTGAAAAAGATTCGTGTGATGGTCGAATGATTGCGAAGTAGTTTGCTGCTGTCTTTGATTTTGCTTTGGCGAACTAATAGCTTCTTCTTGAGGAGGGTAGCTATAGCTGTAAGTACTTGTTCCAGGTGGAGCGAAGTTGTTTTCTGATAGAAATTCGAAATGAGTTTTAGTGGGTTCTTGCATTTCTTTGGGTGTGGCTGTGATTGGCTTTTTGGCGATAACTTCCGCTGGTTGATGATAGAATCTCTCTTCGATCTTGGGTGTTGCATGTTGTTTCTCGGCGATCGGCTGTTTGTTTTGTGCAGTCTGTGCGACGGCTATCTCTTTTTGGGCTTTTACAATGTTTACAGCAGGAGCTGGCGCAACTTTTTCTTCAACTGCCGGTTTTTGTCGTAATTGGACGAATACAGCTTTTTCCTCAACTTCCTCAATTTTCGCCGGTATTAGTACGGACGGTGATGCTTCAGCCGTTGTTTTTTTGACAACTATTTCTCTTTTTGGCTCCTCTCGATTTGATATAGCTTCTCTTTTTGGTTGCTCGGCAATCGTTTCTGGATCAATTGTTACGCTCTCGGTAATTTTCTCTTCGGTTTTCTGATGGATCGCACCTTCTGTATCAGTATCGGCGGATGAAATGGTTGGCGCGATTTCTTCTACTGTTGTTTCCGAGCTTATTGCTGGAGCTTCTTTCGTAGTTGTTTCTAGCGCTGGAGTATCAACTATTGCCTCATTTTCTATCACTAGTGAATCGTTGATATCTTCTATCTCTGCTTCCGCCATAGATTCTTCGCTCTTTGCTGCCACTGGAGTTTCTTCTGTTGTAATTTCCTCGACAACAGAGTCAGTTCTTTCAGATAGACTTTCTGTGCCTATGTCATAGACAGGCAATTCATCGACCGTATCAACTTTTTCCATAATTTCTTCTGAATCGTCAGTCAATGCACTCGTCTCCACAGCACCAGTATCGGCATCACTTTCAAATATCACGCCATATTCTGCCTCACCCGTCTCTAGCTTTTCCGTTTCTGCTGTTTCTGTTACGGCCACATATAAATCTCCACCACCGTCACCGTCATCTGGTTGCGTTTCATTATCTGGCTCGTGATTCTTCACGGTTTCTGCCAACTCGGCAGTATCAGTGATTCCACTATCGCCGTCTTCAACTTCGGGTTCTTCTAGCAACTCAATCAGTCGCAATTCCATGGTGGCGACAATAGTCATGAGCTGGTTGCCATGAGCATCGTAACCCTTGGGCACATAGGTCTGAACCGACCAAGCTTCATGCTCGTCATCGCCAAAACCGAAACTAGGGTCGAGTTTTGTTTCAACCGTCGCAGGTTCTAGAAGTGCTATGACTTCATTAAATATTGCAGCCTGATCGGTATCCAAAATGAGAGGCATATGGAGCAGTGGTTCGCCATTTTCATCTTGAGCATATATGCCGCTTTCGAGAACAATATAAGGAAATTCAGTAGAAACTTTACTCTCGGTTTCCGCATTGCTGGGGTCGAGTTCTGAGCTATGCTCGAAAGGAGGCATTGCAGCGTGCACTTCTTCGTCTGTTTCGAAAGGATTTTCAGGCGCGCGCGCGATTTCGACTTCAGGAGTAAACGGACGCAATTCGGCTGTTGCTGGCGATGTCATTGTTCCGTTTCCCCCTTCCGCTATAGTACGAGCGGGTGGGGAAGTCTTGTTGGATAAGACTGCCTGCTCTTTTCCGCGAAGACCATAGCATATTGCTCGGATAGGGCGGTTTTCTGGCTTTACAGTTGCGCGACAGTGGAGGAATTGCACCTCACTTACCCGTGACCCCTATTCGAAATGTATTGTGTATAGTTACTGTACGCCAAAACCGAGCAAAACACTGTGATATATGTCACTTATTCACTAAATATAGGGGTATATGTCGTAATTTTGACACTATATTTAGTGGTTTTATTGACAATGAAAAGAATAAGCAGGTACCATAGATGAATATGGAAGGATACGAGACGAAACCGTCAGTTGTGCTGGTATATACTGGGGATGGCAAAGGTAAGACCAGCGCAAGCCTTGGGTTGATGGCGCGAGCGCTAGGCGGTGGCTGGAAGGTCGCATATCTCCAATTCATCAAGCATTGGCGGGTGGGCGAGCATGAATTTATCGAAAAAATCCAGCCTTTGTATAGCGATCAGCTCTATTTTTACAGGGGTGGAAAAGGGTTTTACAATGCCGGCACAATGAGTGCCAAGCATGTATCGGAGCATGAACATAAAGTCGCGGCCGAAGATACCTATGCGATAGCGCAAACTCTCGCAAGCAGCGGGGAATACCAACTGGTGATTTGCGACGAAATAAACAACGCTGTGCACGATGGTCTTCTCACGAAGAAGCAGCTGTCATCACTCATCACTACAAAACATGCTACGACGAGCCTGTGTTTAACAGGTCGCAATTTTCCAAGTAGCCTCCTTTCAAAAGTCGATATCGCCACAGATATGCATAAAATAAAACATCATTACGACGATAAATTTCTCGCCAACCCCGGCATCGATTACTAGAGAGCCACACTACATATAGCGGGTCCTAAAATGGAGGCAGTATTTACGCTATATATGGTGTACACGCTATATATAGCGTTGTAATATTAACTATTACACCTAAATGTGATGTATGTCACAGATTTATTGTTTTTGCTTACCTATACTAAGTATATTGCTTCTAGAAAGCACACAAACATTTTAAGAGGGGGTTATAATGGCAGAAACAGCCGCTAAAGAGCGGACAGCTAAGTCATCGACAGACGACAGAACAGTCCAAATCTATAACAAATATATACCATTCACCAAGAAGCGAGACGACCGTAAGGTGCCGTTTGAGTTTAATAAAATTGTCCGTGCTATTTCTAAAGCCATGAAAGAAACTAGCGAAGGCAGTGAGGCCGAAGCAGCTATCGTGGCGCACCGCGTGGCGAGTGAGCTGATGTTGACCGCAAAGAAATATAAGACATTTGTACCAACCGTCGAAGCAGTCCAAGACGAAGTAGAGCGCCAGCTGATGCTCGCAGAATACACCGCTACCGCCAAAGCCTACATCATTTACCGCGAAGAGCATGCCAAAAAGCGCGAGCAAGAAGCGCTGGTGTCACCAGAAGTGAAAGAGGCAATTGCTTCGAGTAGCAAGTATTTCAAGTCTTCGTATCAAGAGTTCATTTTCTACCAGTTTTATGCAAGGTGGCGTGATGATCTTGGCCGCCGTGAAACTTGGGAAGAGGCCATCGATCGTTTTATGGAATACATGAAATTCAAGCTTGGCGATAAGCTAAAAGCCAGCGAATACAAAGAGGTTCGCGAAGGTATATTGAAGCAAGAAGTTTGTCCTTCGATGCGACTACTGTGGTCAGCTGGCGAAGCGTGCGATGCAACCAATGTTACTGCCTACAACTGTGCCTACATTGCGCCAAAAACCTGGCAAGATCTCTCGGAAATTATGTATGTTTCGATGTGTGGCGCAGGATGCGGTTTCTCAGTTGAGTCAGAAAATGTCGAGCTCTTTCCGCAAATTCAAAAGCAATCTGGCAATAAGGTAGATCCTATCGTTGTCGAAGATAGCAAAGAAGGCTGGTGCCGCGCGTATGTTGAGGCATGCCAAGTCTGGGCAAGCGGTGACGATGTAGATATCGACTATTCTCAGCTGCGACCAGCTGGTGCACGACTGTTTACTATGGGTGGTCGTTCATCTGGTCCAGCACCACTTCGTGAACTGATGGACTTTACTCGCAAGAAAATGCTGGCTCGCCAAGGTCGTCGCCTGTCGACACTCGATCTCCACGATATTATCTGCCAAATTGGACTGATTGTGGTAGCAGGTGGTGTTCGTCGCTCGGCTCTCATTTCTCTCTCTGCTCTCGATGATGTCGCCTTGCGTGACTCAAAAAAGGGTGCCTTTTGGCAAACTGAAGGTCAACGAAGTATGGCAAATAACTCAGCAGTCTATGAGGTAAAGCCAAGTGCTGGTGAGTTCTTGCAAGAGTGGACGGCCCTGGTGACATCTGGCTCTGGTGAACGAGGTATTTACAACCGCGGCGGTCTTGAACAGCAAGTGCCAGCTCGTCGTTGGGAGCAAATTAAAGATCAATCACAGGTGGGCGTCAACCCATGTGGCGAGATCTACCTCCGCAGCAAGCAATTTTGCAACCTTACTTCTATCGTAGTGCGACCAGAAGATAGCATGGATGACCTCAAGCGCAAAATGCGTCTGGCGACTATCCTTGGTACCTATCAAGCTACCTTGACGCACTTTGGCTACCTTGACAAAGCATGGCAAGATAACTGTGAGGCTGAGCAGCTTCTTGGTGTCTCGATCACTGGGTATTACGACAACGACCTTGTACGCACCGACTCTACTCTGAAGGCGCTTCGCAAAGAGGCGATCGATGTCAACAAAGAATACGCCAAGCGATTCGATGCTAACCCATCGACTGCCATCACTTGTGTGAAGCCGCACGGCAACTCTGGCCAGCTTCTCGGCGTTGGCTCAGGCATGCATCCATGGTTTGCCAAGCACTATATTCGTCGCGTCCGTATCAGCGTTAACGACCCATTGCTCAAGCTGGCTCGCGACCAAGGTGTGCCTATCTTCCCAGAAGTTGGCTATTCGACTGCCACCGCCACCACTATGGTGATGGAATTCCCAGTCAAAGCTCCAGAGGGCGCAGTCGTCTCGAAAGATGTTTCAGCGCTCGAAATGCTCAAAGAATGGAAGCGACTCAAAGAAAACTTTACCGAACATAATCCATCGGTTACTATCTATGCTGGTGATGATGAGTGGATGGGTATTGCCGACTTTGTGTACAAAAACTGGGACATCGTTGGCGGACTCTCGTTCCTGCCGCGAAACGACCATGTTTACCAACTGGCTCCGTACGAAGAAATCACCGAAGAAGAGTATGACAAACGCAAGGAAGCACTTGGCACGCTCGACTTCTCGAAACTGGTGGTATACGAACGAGAAGACCAAACCATCGGCGCAAAAGAACTTGGGTGTGTTGGTGGAGCCTGTGAAGTCTAGGCACTTCCTACTCAATAAAAAGCAGGGCTTTCGGGCCCTGTTTTTTGTAGGGGGAAGGGGTTATAGTGACGATGCCAGCTGATCTTCTATGCGCTCTAGGTCGCAAATTACGATACCCGAAGCGCCAGATTTTATAACGCCGTGTTGTTTCAGCGGCTTGAGGGTGCGATTGACCGTTTCTCGCGACAAGCCCACTCGTTTGGCTATTTCATTTTCGTTCAGCGACAGCTTCATATCGCCATTTGTTTGTCTCACGCCGAATCGTCTGGCATTGTCGGTTATCTCAAACAGTATTTGGCTCAAAGCCGTACCGCCCATCTGATGAGATAGTCGCCGTAGTAAGCACTCGGTATCTTCGTAGGCTTTCTCCAAAAGATACAGCGATATATGTGGGTGGTGTGCTATAAAATCCGCCATTTCATCGATAGGAGCAAGTCGCAATATACTTTTTTCGGTGACCTCAAAGAAAAATTGCACAGGTGATGGGCGGAGAGCTTGTGCAATTGGCATAAAGTCACCAGCACGATAGCTGCCGACCACTATTTCATTACCGCTTGGAGCAATGTCATACTGGCTGATGCTGCCGCTCTCGATGTAATAGACAGAGCGAGGAACATCATCTGGTCGCAATAAACCGTGTCCTTTACTAAAGCATTGCTCTGGGTAGGACTGGAAAAACTCTGTAATTTCAGCTATAACCTCTGTCGACATATTCCTATCTCACTATTTTATACACTAGTTCGATACAACCATTATACAGTAGTTTATAAGAGTTAAGGCCTAAAACGGTCTACTATACTATAATTGTAGCACATTATGCAAATAAATGCAAGCTTGACGATAGTTAGGGGGGGGGGTGCTATACTAAAATACATAACTATAAATAGGGAGAATCTATGAGCCCAGAACAGCCCATTGCACCGCAAAATAGCACTGTTATGCCGGAAATGCCGAATGAACCACCGAAGAAAAAGGGCAATAAAACAGTTTTGGTTATTTTGGTGGCTGTTGTGGGTGTCATAGCGCTTGGGGCGGGTTCGTTTTTTGCAACGCAGGCGTTGTTTGCGCCAAAAACTGAGCAAGAAACGCCTAAGACGGCGCAAAAGGAAGAGGAGCAACCGGTGGCCGAGTTGACTGCTGCTGGTGTTATCGATAAGGTAAAAAAGGAATGGGAAGGGATTGTTGCTGAAAAGAAGCAAAAAGATAGTTCTTTTGACAGTGCTGTAACAGAAGGTTCATCAGCGCCTGGTGAGACAGTTTGGACGCCAAGTTATAAAGCGGAGGGCAAGGATTTTTATGTGCGAGGAGATGGTGCAAGGGTCGTATTTTCGCTCGGTTATGGTAACGACGATGTGCAGTTTCCTCGAGATATTGACAAAGAAGTTCGCCAGAAAGTGCAAGCACTGTACGCGTCGCTTGGTTTGGTCAAAAAAGAGACATTAGGAATTGCCGAAAGTGGAAATCAAGTTGATATTTATACGGGAAATGGTGTTGTGTGTGATATCAGTGGCGTAGCATCGCAGACCCATGCCACCGATGCAAGTTGTGGGGATGCGAAAAAGCTCGAAGCACTTGTCGATAAATTAGCACCTATGGTGAAGGCGCAAGCAGCTAAAGAAGGTAGCTCGTCAAAAGGCGTTCTTATGTCTGACGGTACTATAGAAAACTCAACCGTTGAGGGATATCAAAAGGCAACGCTTGGAATGAGCATGGCTGGTGCACCTGCCGGTGGATATGCGGCTTTGTTCTATAAAGCGAAAGATGGTGAATGGCAGTATTTTACGGGCACTCAAAATTATCTTGCGTGCTCGAGGTATAACACCCAAGACATACGAAATGCCTTTAAGGGTGACTTGTGCTACGATGAAGTAGCGAAAGCTGAGGCAAAAGTAGAGTAGTATTAGACGGATTTCCCCCAGGCACATGTCGCTTGCGGTGCGCGACATATGGTACCATAAAAGAAACCAAAGGGGGAATATATGCAGAGTAACAAACAGATTTTAGAGACATTTACGATTGATTCGCTGCCGAATCTTGATACTGTGGTGCTGGGTGCGCTGGAGATGCTTGAAGCGCGCCAAGTGCCGCAGCTTGATACGGGTCGGTATCGTCGACCGCTGGTAGTGGGTTCTGGTAACGCTGAGGCGACGGGGCGGATCATTTTTGCGAATAGTGACGCGGTGTTTGCGAGTGAAAGTACGGTTGAGGCGGCGTTGCGGAATATCGCCGATATCGATGGCGTGGTGATTGTGTCGGCATCGGGTGGCAAGCATGCGCCTCTTATCGCCAAAGCGGCTGCGGCAGCGGGTAAACCCGTCAGTCTCATCACCAGCAACGCCAATTCACCAGCCGAGCAAGCGCTTAGTACCGACGCATTGCAGGCATTTGTGTTTCCGAAAAATCGTGAGCCGTATACTTATAACACCAGTACCTATATGGCGATGATACAGGGGTACGAGCAGGCAGATATTGCGGCGATTCGGCGGTTTATAGCTGAGCATATTGACGCGTTGGAGTTGCCAGATTTTTCACGGTTCAATAAGTATTATCTCATTGTTCCGCCGCAATTTTCTGGCATCATTCGTATGCTACAAGTCAAGTTTATCGAGCTATTTGGCCGTGAAGTGGCGCGCGATGTCGAAACTAGTGAATATGTACGGCATGCGACGACCGTGGTGCCGAGTGAAGACGAGCTCTTTATCTCTTTTGGCGAAGAAAATACGACTTGGGGCCAGCCAGAAAATCGGCTGAGTGTTCCGCTGCCAAGCGATGCTGGATATGTCGCCATGATGGCCGTTGGCTACTATATCGTCGGTAACATTCAGGCCGCCAAACCGCAGTATTTCAAGCAGAATATAGAGAGCTACTGCCAGTTCATATCTGGGGTATTTGATGAGGAGATTGGGGTGATTGTGGAGGGGAATGAGGAGCGGTAAGCGTAATAGATGAGCAAAAAACGAGTGATCTATGACTACAACCTAGTATAGGCAGGTTCCTTGCCTCCAGCAGCCTTTCTCAAGCTCAACTCATCGTTAATTTTTATGACATGGTGAACAAGCACCAACAACGCCATTTGGTAGTCGAATATGTAACGGCTATCATTTTTGTAGGTCGGTGTTCCATGCTGATACAAGTTTCGTATCGCCCAACTATTATCATACAAACTATTGTTTAGTAGGAAGTTAAGGTAGTCCGATTCCTGCGTTGCATACAAGCTGTTCTTGAATGTAACTCGTCCTTGACCGCGCATTGTTTCCATAGCTTTTTGAACTTCTGGTGAACTATGATGGTATCCCATGACACCATCTGCAAAGAGTTTCTTATAGACAAATAGCTCGTGGATGTCCGTATAACCCAGAGTACCATCTTCCTTGACGCTGATGACTCTATGATCAATAAGGTACTGTACTCTCGGCTTTTGATAATCGTGAAAGTCGGTGAGCTTTAAAGAGTGTTTAGTAATCAAGTCTATAAAGTTATGACCCTCTCTTTGTTTGTCGATATGCACAATCGATGACTGATCGGAGTAGAGTAAGCTTACGATCGACCAAGAAATCTCGTCATCGCTCAGATATACATATTTATTCTCCACAAAGCTCGCCATATCGCCGAGACTGGGCGTGTGCATTATATTTACAATCTCGCTATCAATACTCCCGTTGGCAGTCAAAACGGCATACTGCTTCCTGATACTTTCTTCAATTCTAAAGAGCGTTGCAGTTTTATTGCTAATGTTTTCATCTTTGTTCGGCATATTGAGTGGCAGCCACTCAATATCAAATTCTTCTTTGGAATAAGTCGAGAAGAACCAGTCAATGATATCCTCGAGTCTCATATCATGGCAGTTATCCCATCTAAGCAAGTAACCCCAAACCAAGCAGATTAATAACCACCGATGTTACAATAGACAATATGAAATTGTATCTTACTCACGCTACCTCCTACGACTACGAGGTAGGACTGTACGAGCCTCTTAAACAGACCCTTGCTGTAAATCACGATATTTTCTTTCCGCACGATGAGGAAAACATAAATACAAAGTCCAAAGATATTATCAAAGAGAGCGATGTTGTATTAGCTGAGGTTTCGCAACCCTCTACTGGTCAAGGAATTGAACTTGGTTGGGCTGATAGTTTTAATGTGCCGATAGTTTGCTTTTATCGTTCTGGGTCTAAGCCCTCTGGTTCTTTGCGGTTTATTAGTGATGTTTTCATAGAATTTAGCTCCGTAGAAGAAATGACCGCCAAATTGGCTGAGCATTTTGAAAAACGGCTGTAACTATTTATTTTTGCTATAATAAGCCTTGTCTAGAACCACAATGAGGCCATTTTTATTTATCCCGAAAATGGGCAGCCATTTGCTAAAAAGCAATAGGGATAAAACCTTGTTGTGGGTCTAGACAGCCAGCGATGGCTGTCCTTTTTTATTAACAAAGAAAGGTAGGAAAATGGACACCCCACAACAATCAAACAAACCAAAAGCAAACTACGTCCGAGAGCAAAAAGGTCACAGTATCGTAAAGCACGTTTTATTCGGCTGGTTACTGCTCTGGATACCGGCAATCTATTACACAATATCGCCTAACCACTACTGGCACACTTAGGGGTATAATAAAGCTAATGGCAACTCCAAAGAAAAAACAGCCCACTAAGAAACAATTTTTTGATGTTTTAAAGCAGGTCGCACGTAAGCAGCAACCCGCTGCTGTTCCGAAAAAGAAGAAACAGGCGGCGAAATAACATCTGTCAGTAAGTGCCAAAACAGCACTTTGTGTTGGCGGTGATTATATCGCCACGCAAACTCATTAGCATAGAGCTGTAAATAGCCTGGATTAACGTGGCGATATACACCTCTTATGCTCCGTTTTATGTGCGACCAAAAGTTTTCAATATTTTGCGTATAGCTATCGGGTGTATAGTATTCGTGCTTTTCGTGGTTTGTAGTTCTATGCTCGTATCCAAAGTATGGCAGTCTTTTGTATGAACCGTGTCCATCGCTATGCACCACTGTACCCTCTTTAACATTACTCAGTATTATCGGCTGTAACACCCGAACGCCAGATGATCTAACGTGCCATACCTTTACATCGCCGCCACGTTGTACTGCGCCAAATAGTATTTGCCCAACATCACGCCCATTGCGCCCATATCTACGCTTTGCCGATGACCGCTTATGAACATTAGGATGGATGTACGCCTCATCCACTTCGACCTCGCCCTCTAATTTCATATTTTGGTTGCCCATCATTGATCGTATCTGGTGCATCATACGCCACGCTGTTTTATAAGTAACACCAATCTCACGCTGGACTTGCCGAGCGCTCGTACCGGCTTTATTTGTACTCATAAGGTAGATGACGTGAAACCAGTCCGTAAGAGGTGTACGTGATTTATGAAATATTGTTCCAGCAAGCGGATAAAAATGATTGCCACACTTTGAACAAACGTAAGAGCGGCGACCCGAAACTCTATAGTGTTTGGTCGGTGCATCACATTTAGGACAGATTATTCCATCAGGGTATAAATACTGCACGAGCCATTCAAGGCAAGCGACATCATCAGGAAAATCCGTCATTAGTTGTTTGACGGTGTATTTCATAAGTCTAGACAGCTTATCGTGTAGTATTATAACATTCTTCATTGTTTTAAGCAAATGCACTACGAGCGTGTTTAATAGACCTTTTGAGGTTCAAAAGGGTAGCGCCTAACACCGTCACTTGCTATAATAAGAAGTGACAGGACCGCCAGCCCACTACGCCAATAGTGGGCATTTTCTATTGTTGGCTTTTGTTTTAAATTTGTATTTTATGGTGGAGATCCGGGGAGTTGAACCCCGATCTGCGATCTGACAGGACCGCCATTTTACCGTTAAACTAAATCCCCATAATGTAGCTGTAATAAAAAAGACACGGCTGTTCGACCCACAAAGGGTGTTACAGCCGTGCCGTTCACGTAAATTACCGGTTCTAGATTATTAAACTACTTTTATATTCTACCATAACCCGCTTATTTATTGTGTACTTGCTCAGAGGGGATAATTGCCCAATTTATAACTTGACAAAACAACCACAACTGTGATATAATAAAAAGATATGGTCGAAATCACCAAAACCGATATCGCACGCTATGCTGCCGAAGCGGCGGCTGGGATAAATGAGACGGCGGGGTTGCCTTATGGATATGATCAGACGAGAGGCAACCAATGTCATCTCCTTACTCTTGCGGTGATGAATATGCTTCAACGCAATCACCCAGATGCACCAATACGCCGTGAGCTGCATCAGGACAGTGAAGGAAACTGGCACTATGTGCTTGCGCATAATGTGCCAGATGCCAAGCCGACTGATACTGATATGATCAGCGATTTAAATCCATGGCAATGGGGCGGTGCAGGCCAAGGTATTTTGCATATGCCACGAGGCGAAGCTATGAAATATCTGACCGAACAAGGCGCGCCAGCTCATTTCGTTGCTCTTCGCGGTATCGAAACTATTGTCCAGTCGCACCATCTCGAAGCAAACCCCCATCGCTAGGCCGCATAACGCTATGCTTTCACGCCGAAATATACTAAGCTAAGACACAGTGTTTCATCATTTTGCCTCAACCAGCACTAGCCTTCATAGCTACGATACTCCGTGGTTCATGTATGCCGTACTACTGGCGGTGATGGCAGTTTATGCTGTTATAGAGGCACTGCACACCCGAAAAGACCATGTGATTGGCACCAAAGAGGCGACTGTGTGGTCGCTGGCCTATATTGTAACAGCGCTGCTATTTGCGATTCCGGTGTATTTTTTCATCGGTGGGCAGGCGAGTGGTGAGTATTTGGCGGCGTGGGCGGTCGAAAAAGCGCTTAGTCTCGATAATCTATTTGTGATGGGGCTCATTTTCACCAGCTTTAAGGTTCCGCCAGAGCTGGAGCGCCGCATGTTGAACTATGGCATTGCTGGGGCGATCATCTTTCGGCTGATCTTTATTTTGGTTGGGCTGCAGCTCCTCATGGCGTATGCGTGGATAAGTGTGTTGTTTGGATTGATACTCTTGCGAGCGGCAGTGAAAGCTTTTAAAGAGGCGAAAGATAATGGTCCAGAAGTAGAAAAACTCGAAATAACCGAGAAGAAGCTATGGAAAACCATCACGAAACTATTGCCTATTCACGACAAGTTCGATGGTCATAAACTGACTACGAAGGTGAACGGCAAGCGCATGCTCACGCTCATGGCTGGGGTGATTATTCTCATAGAACTCACCGATATCATCTTTGCTGTCGATTCGGTACCAGCAGTGCTTGCCGTCTCGCCAGATAGATTCATCGCCTACAGCTCAAATGTTTTTGCCATTTTGGGGCTGCGCGCACTGTTTTTTGTGTACCGCTCGGTCGCTGACAAATTTTGGGCGCTAGAATGGGGCTTGGCCGGTATATTGGCATGGATCTCATTCAAAATGATTGTCGCGCCCGAATCGCTCCCCTTTGGCATTCCATGGTTTGGCTGGCATATACCAGTGAGCATTAGTCTAAGTGTTCTTGCTGTGTTGCTCTTTGGCTCGGTTGTGCTTAGCTTGATGAAACGACGAGCATAATACCACTTATGCTACACTGTACATATGAGTGAAGGCTATGTTCTCCTTGCGGGTATACTGCTATATGTCGTGGTGTTTCGATTGCTTATGACCACCACTCTTCGTCCTTTTGTTGCGGCATTGCTCGCCATTGGTCCCTATTTTTTGCTATCGACCGTATTGAAGGCGTATATGTTCGCTGCTTATGATGCGCCAATTTCGCAATTATTTGAGTTCAGATCTCTGTTGATAGTGGCGCTACAGTTTGCGATGGCGTGGTTTGCGTACTATAAAGTCGATGTAGCCGATGAACAATATACCGAAGCTATAGTGTGGGGTGCTCTTGGTTGCATAGGTATCTTTTTTGCTATACCCATGATGCTCGCTATGCTACTATAGCTAAAGCATGAGAATTCTATCGTTGAATATATGGCATGGCTTCCAGAAGGAGCAGCTTCGAGATTTTTTGTTATCCGAGGTAGAGATAACGGATATATTCTGTTTTCAGGAAGCAGTTGGCAGTGGCGCGGAAGAGGTGATTGCAGGGATTTTTGACGATAATCGTTTTCAGGCGGTTGTGGCAGAAAAGTTTATCGAGGAGAACAAACACTATTACTTGATGACAATCGTCAAGAAGCCGCTTGCGATCAGCCATAGTTATGGCCTGCTGGCCGATGACGATACTGAGACAGGCAAGGCTCTGGCGGTTGAAGTGGCGACGAACGATGGAGATACGCTGACGATAGTAAATATTCACGGTATGCCTCACCCGGGGCACAAACTGGATACTGAAGGACGATTGCGGCAGAGCCAGCAAATCATCGATGCACTAAGTGGCAGCAAAACTATTGTTTGCGGCGACTTCAACCTATTACCAGAAACTGAGAGCGTCAAGATGTTTAGCCGGGCTGGCTACCGTAATTTGGTGGCTGAATATGCTATACCAACCACCAGAAATGAATTGGCATGGGCACCGTGGCCTGACAACAAACAACTTTTTGCCGACTATTCTTTCGTATCGCCCGACATCAACATAACGCATTTTGCTGTACCACATACCGAAGCCTCGGATCATTTACCGATGATGATCGACATTACATAAAGGCTTGCTAACATATGGCATCGATAAATATGTCTTGCTCGGTGCTACTATCACCGTGTCCTCCGATGAGAACGACCCGTGCTCTACCAGACTGAGGAGAGTTGGGCAGCACGAGGTAGTAGAGGCGGTTTTTGCCGTTCATGCGAATTTCAAAAAGTCTGCCGTCTTTATTTCTCCACGCTGTTATTGGCCTTGAGATTTCGCCTTGTGCTGAGACGACCATCGGTGTACCAGGTGCTTCCTCGTTTACGCACAAGCTCGCGAACTTACCCAGGACATTAATCTCACTTTTTGCGTCCATTTGTGTACCGTTAAAACCCGTAATGTATTCTCTGGCATCATATACTTCAACGCCACTCTTGCTATCCTTATCTGGGCCATATAATACCTGGCCAGGCAACTGGGCATCGGGGTTGATGGTTTTGATATCTCGGAGTCCGGGCGTGTTGCTTACCGATAGCGGATCTGTTTCTATATTGATGATGCCAGCTAAGAGCGCTGTGTAATCTTCTAGAGTAGTTGGGGTGAGAGTTGTTTCGAAAGTTCTTTGAGTGCGGGCTTTTTTGACCCAATCGGGTGCACTATCTAGCATATAAACCAGTTCAGATAGAGAACCAGCTTCTTTTGTCTGCACCAAGAGTTCTCGTATAGGGCAGACTGGTGCCAGTACACACGCTTCGCAGCCGAGTCGTTGTAAGGTGGATCCTGCCACCTTTCCTCGCTCGTACTCTTGGGCAAGCTCGGGGCTGAGCGCTAAAGGTGATTTTGGAAAGGGCGTATTGTTTTGGGCGGCATAGATGCGAGTATCATTCATATCTCTATCGGCAAGTTCTGTGACGGTCTCTGGATCTTCTCTGACCTCGCTCAGAAAAGGTTCTTCGTGGAGCTCTGTATTGACTAATTCGCAAGTTTCTGTTTGTGTAATTGTTGCCATAAAGCGATTATAGCAAAAAAGCTTGAAAAAGTCAATAGTATGTGCTATAATGAAAATATGAATGGCAGTACACTTCGACAGCCCGCTACGGACCCACATGCAGAAGCGCTGGATGTTCGGGCCTCAGATACAGACCCTATACCGGGTTGTTTTGCCGACATAAAAGCGTCGCTTGCAAATCTAGCGGTTGGACAGACTTTTACTGCTAGAGAGTTGACCGGCATTGCTCCTGAAACAGCAGCCAGGCTTCAAATTTACTTGAAGGAGCTTCAGGCAGCGGCCGCTGCACTATTTGAAGACGGCAAAAATCCAGATATAGACGAATAGACTATTGAAATAATAGCTCTTATGCTATGATATAAGTAAGTATGTTGAGGAAGTGTGGGAGAGCAGTATGAGGCTGGACGGGGGTCTATCGCGAACTTCTCGGTTGTCGGAACGGCAGCCAGCTCAGCGTGTGGAGACCGAACGAGGCCTGCATGAAGCGACGGCACCAGTAGGACAACCTGTTGCGGCCGCTGTATCCATGCCCGATCAGCCCGCTAAACGACAGAAAAAAACCAAGAAGGGCGGTGGAGAGCGGCTGTTTTTGGGCATTGTTCTGGCTCTTTTGGCTGTGGCGATAGGTGTTATTATCTGGCTGGCTTTTGCACCTAAGAATACCACTACTGGCGGTGCTCTCGCCATCGATGAAAATAAGTACCAGGCAGTCTTTTTGACGAGCGGGCAGATATACTTTGGTAATCTGACAGAGATAAATGACAATTATCTAAAATTGAGTAATGTGTTCTATATTCAGTCAAACAATGGCTCGGACAGTAAAAATACGACCGATAGTGGTGACTTGAAGCTGATCAAACTGGGTGATGAAGTGCATAAACCTGAAGATGCGATGATTATCAACCGTGAACAAATGTTGTTTTTCGAAAATATCAAGCCAGATGGCGATGTAGCGAAACTAATTCAGCGATATCGACAAGGCAGCCAATAGTTCGGCAAAGAACATGAAGGCCAGCATGCAAAAGCCTGGTACACTTTTACGCAGACGAACAGTGGTTAAGCGATGGCAATGGATAAGTATTGGCGTGGCGGGATTTGTCGTTATAGTCACCACCACTGCTGTTTTGCTGATATATAAGCCATGGACCCCAACATCGATCATCGATAGGACAATTGTTGAGCAGGCATCATTTCCGGTATATACACCGACTACTATTCCTAGCGGGTTCGTTCTCGATGCGACAAGAACGCAGCTGAGTAACGGGGCTTTGACCTATTCGTTTATACAGAAGGCAACGAACAAAGAGATCGTCGTGACGGTTCAGCCAGTTCCTGCCAATTTCGATATGAAGAAACTGATTGGCAACGGCACGGTGACGACAACGGCGACAAATAACGGCACTCTCTACGACTTATCGTCGGGTGGTAAAAGTCAATTTTTGCTGAATACAGGCGATGCGTTGATTTTCTTTACTTCTGATGGCAGTATTGATACCGCCACCGTGAACACATTGGCATCGGATCTAAAGAGACAGAGCTAACTATTGTACAATCTGCAAAATACCGAATGACTTTTTATCGACTGTTACTTCTTTGCCGTTTGTTTCCGACTTGAAGCGCAGTGTCAGCTCGCCAGCAGTATTGCCTGTCTCGATGTATCCTTCAAGGTGAGAGGTGAAGTGGTTGCCAGGATTGTCAATGCCTGTCGTTGTGGTTGAAGCATCGCCAGTACCACAGTAAGAGCCAAGACCCGGCGCAGCCGTGCTGGTGATGGCGGTAGTATTGATGCACCAGTTGCTCATGACGAGATTGTCAGGTGTGGTGACGCCAAAGCCGGAGCCCGTTGTAGTTTCACTAGACTCATGGATAATGACAAATTTATAGTAGTATTTCGTATTTTTTGCGAGATCAAAGGTCATACCGTCGACGGCGATTGGGTCAGTTTCATCGGTTGTGGTGTTATCTTCTGGGACGACCGAAATAGGCAAGGGAGTGATACAATCTTTCCATTCATTGCCGTCCTTGCCGGCTTCGTAACAGCGGAATTTGCCAGCGTTGGCGTTGTAATACATTGCTCCGAGTGTGCCGGTAGGGTCACCTGCTGAGATCTTGGTATCGAGCACGAGGAGTGTGCCGGTGTTGTCGTAGGTGCCGATGGTGACTCTGTTATTGGCGGCATCGACAGCGAGTTGGCTATCTCCTTCGGTATTTTGTACTTTGAAGGTGTTTGTGGTGTCGCTTGAGCCACTCTTGATGACGGTATCACCGTTGACGCTGAAAGTTTTATCTGTTTCGAGGCGGGTGTCTTGTCCGAGGCTTATACCGGTGGCATTGTGCTCACCGAGTTTCAATTCATTTGCTCCAGAAGTATCGATATTGCCAGTGTGTAAGCCGCCTTCAACTGTAGTGGTTGAGCCGCTATTGCCGATGGTGATAGAGTCGGCATTGACGGTTCCCAGTGAAATGGCGCCGCCGCTTCCTTCGCCATTGCCAGCACCAGCATCGATAGAAACATCACCGCCATTGCCATCGAGCCCGCTAGCTGCGCCGCCTTGGAGTATCAGGGTGCCGCCGTTGTTGCTGTCTTCGTCACCACCTTGGCCTGCTGAGATGGTGAGATTGTGCCCAACGCCACTTTCTGAGGTGCCGACTTTGATAGTTTGGTCAGTTGCTGCTCCGAGTGTGATACTACCGGTTGATTCAATCCTGAAGACATCGGTACCGGCAGATTGCAACTGAACAAGGTTGCCCCCGTTTATTTTGTTGATGAAAATGCTGCTGCCTAGCGTTGAATCGTCTTGTCGGCCTTGCCCTAGCTGCACTAATTGGTCGGCTTTTTTGCCGCCAACAGCACCTGAATTCATGGAGTATGGGGTGGCGGTCAGTTGAATCCTTGGGGTCATTTCACCGTCCCAGTCGGTTGGGGTGGCGGTTTGCTCGGTACCGCCGATGTCCATAGTCAGCCACAAAGTATCATTCCAGTTGATGTTTTCGAGGAACGGTGTCCTTGAGCCGAGCTTGACACTGAGGTAGCCGTTGATCACCCGTACGCGATAGTCTTGCCCGCTCGTAGCGCCATTTTCGTCAAAATAGGTCTCACTCCAGAGGTGAGTACCCGTCGATTCTTGGTTGTATAGTTTGAACCGCACATTATAAAAACCATCGGCTACCACCGTTCCTTTGTTGTTCTTGAGGCGAGCCGAAAAACTCATGGTATTCGGCGCAGCGTTTGCGATATGAGAAGCCACCCAGAAAAAGCCAGTTGTAATAATGACAACAACTAGCAATCCAAGGCATAGTTTTCGCAAAAACCGCCGCCTATCAAAAACTGATAACGAGTGCGACCACACAGTCATTTGTACTGTTTTTACCCCCGTTAGGGATTGATAAATATTTGTTTCACTTGTGACATGTGGTGGTCTATCAAAGCTTATGTTTATAGTAGCAAAAAATGCTTGCGATAGCAATGAAATGATAGATGAAAATCCTTGATGATTACTCGGGTAGTCTGCGTGTAGCTTGGTCGAAGTCGATCATATATACACGGGGCATTTTAGCGGGGTCAGGCTGGCCGTTCGTTAGCTGGGGTACGAGCATGAAGTTGCCAAGGTGCGGGTGTCCATGGATTACTCCGACCTCATGCTGTAATGTATTCCTGATATCATGAATGGCCTCAAGAATCTTTATGGCTATGGCAGGAGTGTAGGAGTTGATTGATGTAGAAGCATCTTCGCCTCGTAATGATAGTGTTTGGACAGCAGCACTTTTATATGAGGATAACTCAAAGTAGCCAGATGAAATGTGGTCTGTCAAAGCTACACTGCATATAGGTTCTATTGGAACATAGCCAAATTCACGCCATGCATCTGGGTGTAGATAGGCTGCCAACCAGGCATTAAAGGCATGAAACGGTATGATTCGTACTGCTGTTTCATCTGAGCCAATGTAGGTGTCGCTGCCAGTTTTTCGTTGAGGTATAATCCCATGTTCTGGCGCGCTCGTGTGGAGTTTTGACTGAGTGGTGAGTGTAGTGTTCTTGGGTGGCACATTGGCAGTGCGAAGTGCCTCTAAGAACGGGGGCGGAATGTGGCTGAGAGCTTTACTATCGTATATTTGTTCGTCAGCGCCTTGAATGCCGTATAGTTCGTAGTGTCTGAGTGCTAGACTATCGCCTAGTTGCTGTTGCATGTCTTCTGGAAGGAGTTGCATAGCTTCTTGAATGGTCGCAGAACAATACACATGGGAGCTCCTCATAATATCTATTTCAAGCATACGGTATAATCTTTCTATAATATGGTCGGGAATGGTGATGCCTGAGCCATGGATAGCTGGTGCTAGGGATATGATAGCACTTGAGATACCATCTTTACCGTGACCTAGCAGACACTGTAACTCATAAACTATCTTGTCTTGAAAAAGCGTAAATAAACGATCCTTTGTATCGCTATCTGGAAGATTCTGAATTAAATTAGAGGTAGCTTTTGGCGAAATGTGCGGAGATATGATGCCAAAAAAAGTTTTTTCATCGGGGTAGTTTTGGATAATCTTCATCGCATCGTCAGGGCTAAGGAGTGAAAACCCTTCGAGTATATTTGTGAGAGTCCATTGGTGACGGCTGATTGTTTCTGCTCGCTTCAGAGCGCGCTGCATCAATGCTGCGAGGTCGGTGACACAAGACAGCTCTTCGCTGGAGGAGATGGTAACTTTTTCTGGAAGGCTCATGAGGAGGGTCGTTATCGCTTCTTTCAGGGGTTGCTGTATATCATCTGGAAACATTTTTATGCAAGCGACCTCAATCCCGCCAAAATGCTTGCGGTGTATAATGCTATCTTGGCATGCGCATGCGAGGTTTTGGTAGATTTTTCGCTGCTGTTGATCTGTCATCTGTTGGATGGCGTGTTCCATATATCCCTCGGAGACATACTGGCTGAATCGGAAAGGGAGTGTCTCTGAAAGTTGTCGAATAGAGTGAAGAGTACTTTCGCTCAAGGGGCTATTGCCCATGTATGTGATGGCGTCGATGCGACAGAAATCAGATATTTCAGTGTCGTTAGCGATGTATTCGAGAAGGGGTAATCTTTGCTCTTTTGGGAGGGTTTGGATTAGTTTCAATCGTAGGCCAGTGTCTCTATATTCATTTTCTTGTTTTATTACTGCGCACCGCTTGTATGCCGATGGCATCGCCAAGAGGTCTTCATCGATCCAAAGTGAAGGGCTGACTGCAGCGGCTTCTTGGTAGACACCAGCGCATTGTTCGATCATGCGACGAGCATCGGGAGGAAGGGTGGCGATAAAGTCGGTTATATCTGGGCTTGGCGCTTGATTGCCGATGATGAATTCGTGCAAGCCTGCGGGAACTATCGGTGGTGATAGTTCGGTCTCAGGCCTGTTGATATCGTGTCCCATTGCGAATGCGCCAAGATTTACGGAAATAAGCGCCTCTTTGGGGCTTCGAGGTTGCCTTGAAAATTCAGCCAGCTCTTGTGCGGCGGTAAGGGTACGCACCATATTGCTATTTTAGCACAAGATTGTTAAAATGTCAATAAGTGTAAATGACGACTAGGCGTTTGAGTTGACGAATTCACGGGGGAGTTATTTAATGATGAGCACGCCATGACTCGAATCGACATGGGTGAATACATGGAGCAACACGCGGTAGCTCGTTTGATTGGCTCGCCACCAGGCTATGTTGGGTACGAACAAGGAGGCCAATTAACAGAGGCGGTTCGTCGACGGCCATATAGCATTGTCCTTTTTGATGAAATCGAAAAAGCGCATCCCGATGTTTTCAATGTGTTACTGCAGGTACTTGATGACGGTCGCTTGACCGATGGCCAGGGGAGGACAGTGAATTTCAAGAATACAATCATTATTATGACGAGTAATATCGGGTCGAGTGCGGCAGGCGTGCGCGATACTTCCAAGCTCGATGAAGTATTGCGACGACATTTTAAGCCAGAGTTTATCAATCGTATCGATGACATTGTGGTATTTCAGCCTATTGATGCGGCTGCGATGCAGCATATTACACGCGTTCAGCTGGAAAAAATCACCAAAGATATTGCAGCGAACAAGCACATACAACTACAATTCGATGACGGTGCCATTGATTGGCTCGCAACCACTGGCTTTGATGAGCAATATGGCGCCCGGCCATTGAAACGGCTGATCCAACGCGAGGTGCTCAACCCACTAGCCAAACGCATTATCGAAGGCGCCATTAAAGAAGATTCAATAGTCACGGTGGGTGTCGAAGCAGGAAAAATACAGCTACGCTAATCTGTTTTTCGGAAGATATTCTTTTCGTAATATTCAGAATATTTACCAAGTTCGTCGTTGAGTACATTAAGGCTCCCATATTTCTCAATGAGGGTTGGCTGGCTGGAGAAGAGATTTGTACCGAGACCCAAGCGGTCGCCTTTGATGGCGACCCCCATGGCGGCTAAGGTAGATGGGAACATGTCGAAAGTTGAAAAAAGGCGCTGTTTCGGTTCCGTTGGTGTGGTGTTTGAGTTGATGAATACATTGTAAATAGTGCGCTGATAATTTGGATCGGTGGTGAGAGCATCGTAATACGAAGTTTGCATACCCAGATGATCGCCAGATACGATGATAACGGTATCTTTGGCGAATGGCTGTGACTGTATCCATGATATGAAGTCGCTCACTTGTTTTGATGAGCATGCCCAGACATTGTCATATTGATTTTGGTAGGGTGTTGGACAGGTTGGATCGAGATAGCCGTCGGTGAAATGAGTATCGGCTGTCAGTAGCTGCATATTAAATGGTGTGTTGAGCTTACTGAGTCGAGACAGCTCGTCTTTGGCGAAGCTGAATAGTTTTTTATCTTCATAACCCCACCAGACGCCGTAGTCTGGATCGATGAGCTTATGCTGTTTGGCATAGGGTAAGTCTTTTATAAGATAATTACCATGTTGAGACAATAATTTATCGCGTCCTCCGAACGACGACTCAGAGCCCATGATGAATGTTTGGTTGTATCCCTCTTTTTTCAAGATATCACCAAGTGTTGTTGCCCCAGGAAGGAACTGTTTGTATACGCCCATCGCATTATGGTCTTGTCCTAGAATACTTGTTTTGAGCGGTAAGCCACTTGATTGCGCCACCATGCCGCCGACTGTCCAGGTGGTGCCAGTGGCTGGCAGTGCCCCACCTAGTCCGTTCGGCAAATTCGAAAACGAAGTATTGTTGGGATCAAGCGCGAGTGTTTCAAGTTCGGGTATGAGAGATTTTTTTGCTTGTCCACCGCTCGCGTGGGAAGCAACGGTATTTTCCATTGACTCCAGGTATATGTAGACCAAATTTTTCTTTTTTTCAGGAAAGGTAAGTGTTGTCTTATTGGGGTCAACAAAATATTGTTCGTAAATGTGGCTTTTCTGAGTAAGTGAGTGAAGATATTGGAACATACCAAAACTGCTTAGTAGAAACCAGAAGGATAGGATGAATAATGCCAAAGCATAGATGAGTTTGAATTTTATAGATATTCTTGAAGGATTGATCTCGAGGGCCTTTTTTCTGCCGATAAAAGAGAGATCGATCTTGATAGTGATTTTATTGCGATAAAAATCAATAACCGGCAGGACTAAAATGAAGAATGAAATGCCCAAGAGAAGGAAGTTGTCTTTCGCTGCTTCGAGTAAGCTTGCTGATTGTCCTTCAACCGCCCCATTCATGATGTAGAAGAGAATTTCATCTATCTGTGCATCACCAAAATGAGCTTGCTTGTAACGGCTTGTTACAAAAAAAAGGGCAGTGAAAGCGAGTAGTACTAAAATAGCTATCTTGGCGAACGCTCTCTTCTTTGAAATAGTTTGTTTATTTCTTTTTAGCATTTCTCTTTACTTCAATACCGACGGTCTGCCCAACGAGATTGACCACAAATGGCAGCAGAATAGCGAGGATAAAGCTACCTATGAGATAATCGACAAATTTTTTCCCTTCAAACGAGACTTCTTGATTGCCGAAAAGATAGATGATGAATAGGTACATGAAAAGATTTATCAGTACGAGAAATATGCCGAAGGCAGAGATGAGCTTTTGTGTCGATAGCTTGTCACGGTGAAGGTGACTATAAAATCCAACAGCGATGAGTGACGGCGCTACAAGAGCGATGATTTCATGCATATAGTATCATTATACCAAAAACGGTACTGAGGCAAAATGATATACTAAAGAGAAGTATGGCGAAACTACATTTTAAATACGGCGCAATGAATAGTGGCAAGAGTGACACGCTCATTAAGACAGCGTACAACTATGTCGAGCAAGGCTTGACGGTTATGGTAGTAAAGCCGTCGATCGATACGAAGGGCGGCAAGCATATTACGGCGAGGGCAGGCGGATCGTGGGCGGTTGATATATTGGCAACGCCAGAGATGGATATTGAGCAAGAAGTGAAAACGAGGTTGAAAAAGGGGATTATTCATTGTGTGCTGGTCGATGAAGCGCAATTTCTTTCGCCGAGGCAAGTCGATCAGCTGTTTAGTATAGCCAAAATACATGATATCTCAGTGATTTGCTATGGTTTGCGGGCGGATTTTCGGCGACAATTATTTCCTGGCAGCGCAAGATTGTTTGAGCTAGCTGACAATATCGATAAAATTCCTACTATGTGCCGCTGTGGTTCTCAGGCTGAATTCAATTGTCGCATGGTAGACGGAAATTTTGTGTTTGAGGGAAGTCAAGTGGCTATTGATGGCGAGCAGGCTGTGACCTACGATTCGCTGTGCGGTCATTGTTATCTTCGTGAACTGAAATTGGAAGAATAGCCTACTCGCTGCCTGTAGAGAGCGGCACTAATGCAAGCTGTGTCACAAGGTCAGCAAGTCGGTGCTGTAGTCGGTCAACTCTTTGCTCTGGTGCAAGGTGTTCTCGCAGCTGCGTCCTTGCTATTTTTGAAGCGTTGGTCTTGTCCCTTACATGTAAGCTGCAAAGAAGATCGGCACAGCATAAGAAACTAACCGAATCAAGAGAGCGAGCTTTTGTGCGGAAAGTAATGCTTGCGGTTCGTCCGCCAGATTGCCAGGTTTTACAGAAGTCGCAGATGACAGGCTTTGCTCGACCAGTTGGCGTGCTATTGATGGGCGCAAGCTCATAAGTAGTGGCGTAAAGAGTATTGTGTAGCTCTATGAATAGAATGCCAGCATTGCCATCTTTTGTCGGCGTGCCGAGCAACTCGAAATGCTGCCAATTATTTGTGGCAATATCTACTGCAGCTGAAGGCCGTAGCCGTCGACGCAAGTTAGCACTCATTTTTAACTGGCTAGCATATGCGGTAAATGTTTGAGGATTAATCTCTCTCATACTATTCTTTATAGCACATAAAAAAGAGCCTCAAAAGAGGCTATTTTCAACTTGGAGCGATTTTTTGAACTCGCTAGAACCCATTTTAGCACAAAATGCTAAATCTCTGAGCCCCGCCGCCTAGCGGGCAAGTATGCCCACTGCGCCCCACCAGAAAAACCCTTTGCATATTTTTTTGAGATTTCCCCCGCCGAGATTTTTTGAACTAAGGTAAAGGGATTTTCTGGTGGTTCGCTTTTCGGCTAAAGCCGAAAAAGACGGCGTAGCTCGGTCGGCACTGCCACCCGCGCTTCGCGCAAAAAACTATCCGCGCTTCTTTGGCGCTGCTATATTTGCAAACACAGCAGCAATAGCCGTCAAAATACCACCGATTATAACGTGCGGGCCAAGACTTTCGGCAAGCAACAAAAGTGCGAATAACGGGCCAAACAATAGCTCACTAGATACAAGAATACTGCCAGTGTTGAGGTTTGTGTACTTGAAACCAACCAGAAACAAATAACTTATAGCTAGCATACTGATACCAAAGACACCCGCAATAAACCAATCAAAACCTGATAGCGACACAACCAAAGGCTCGCTAATAACAAGAAGAACTATTGCGGCAAGAGCCGCACCGACTGCCGTTTGCAATACAAGCAAACTTATGCGATCGGTCGTTCCGCTCAACTTCTTCTGGAAACTGGATGCAATGCCTTGCACAACACCGGACAGCAACCCAAACGCAAAACCAACGCCAAGCGTTGCAGAGCCAAACGGGTCGGTAAATACAACAACTGCAAGCAGTACAAGCGCAAGCGCAATTTGTTTGTAGATGTGGATTCGTTCGCCGAAAAATAATTTACCAAGCACAAACGATGACACGAGCGTCGCGATATAAAATGAAAAGACTGCGAGCGCAACCGATGTATTAAATATGGCGAGTGTGAACAGAATAACAGACACAGGAAAACTAACAGCAAACAACGCTAGCGTCTTCTTGTCGTGCGTGCCGAAATGTATCTTTTTTCTCAGGAATATAACAATTGCGAGTGCTGCAATCAGGGCAATTGCAAAACGATACTCGACGACCTGATAGGGATTGAGGCTATCGGACAGATATTTTGCCATAACGCCCGACAGACCAAAAAGAACGCCAACTGCCAGTAGACTACTTATGCCTATTAATTTTTGCGTAGATGTTATTTGTTTGCTCACTACCGTTCACTCTCCTTATAAAGCGTATAGTCCACAGCCGTCAAACCACCGTCTACCGTAATCGTCGTGCCACTGACAAAACTAGACTGGTCAGACAGCAAGAAACTCGCAACATTGGCGACTTCTTCTGGCTTCGCGTTGCGTTTTAGTGGTGTCAATTCTTTGCTTTCATCAGGCATAGTATCGGCAGTCATTTCAGTTTCCACCCAGCCAGGCGCAATCGCATTGACACGAATATTGCGCGGACCAAGTATTGCGGCGAGAGATTTTGTAACACTTATCAGGGCGGCTTTGCTGGCGGCATAGGCGACAGTGTCAAAAGCGGCGACAAAACCGTCCACGCTGGCGATATTCACTACTGCCCCACCGTCCTTGAGGCTACTTCGCAAACCGTGAACAAGTTTTACAGGTGCAGTCAGATTAACCGCTAGTGTTTCGTCCCACTCGTCAAAATTGAAGTTATCCCATTTTGTTAGATACACGATGCCCGCATTGTTCACGATACCATCAAGCTGAATATCCTTTAGCTTTCCAATAAGTGCGCCGACTTGCTTCCTATTAGCCAAGTCTGCTTGCAATACGGCAACCTTGTCGCCATATTTTTCGGCAAGTTCGCTAGCTTGTTCGACACCTTCTTTGTACACCACATACACCTTATGGCCCTCTGACAGTAGCTTTTCAGTAATTGCCCGACCAATACCACGAGTCCCACCAGTAACAAGTATGTTTTTCATGGTTGTAATTATAACAGGTTTTACTTCCGTTGAAAATCTCGGCGGGGGAAATCTCAAAAAAATATGCAAAGGGTTTTTCTGGTGGGGCGCAGTGGGCATACTTGCCCGCTAGGCGGCGGGGCTTGTCCTCATCGGTCGTTATCGGTAAAATGGGTTCTAGCGAGTTCAAAAAATCGCTCCATTTCGGAAAAATTACGGAAATTGCCGCCCAACTGGGCGGTTTTTTCTTTGGTTGCGCGGAGCGCAAACCAAGGGTTTTTCAGGGGGGGAGATTTGAGATCGCCCATGCGCTAAAGCGCATGGATTTTTGTTTGTTAGAGCGGCTAGAGCCGCTACACTTCGTGTGGCTCATCGTGTAAAATAGTAAGTGGAATACAAATTATTAGCAGGACGACACTATTTGACTACTCAAATAGCCGTTTCGCACAGGTTAGTTCTGCTAATTTGTATTCCAGCGAAGCGGCTTTTTGAGTACCAAAGGAGGGTGAGGAAAATGAACAAGTATATCTTGTATGCTCGTAAGAGTACTGATGTTGAGGACAAACAAGTATTATCTATCGAGGCGCAACTTGCGGAACTCCGCAAGTTTGCTAAAGATAACCAATTAACGGTTATAGATACGGTCATAGAAAAGCGGTCAGCAAAAATCCCCGGTCGCCCAAAGTTCGGCGAAGTACTGGAGCGCATACAAGCTGGCGAGGCAAACGCAATTCTTGCGTGGCACCCCGACCGACTGGCTCGCAATTCGGTAGACGGCGGACAACTCATTTATTTACTTGACCAACGCAAACTTGCCGACCTCAAGTTTCAGACCTTTTGGTTTGAAAATACCAGTCAAGGCAAGTTCTGTTAAATATCGCTTTTGGGCAAAGCAAGTATTATGTAGATAATTTGAGCGAAAACACCAAACGAGGCTTGCGCCAGAAAGTACGGCGTGGCGAGTACCCCAGTAATGCTCCATTTGGCTATTACAACGACAAAAGAGCCAAGACTATCAAAGTTGACAAACAACAAGCGCCGCTTGTTGTGGCTATCTTTGAAATGTACGCCAAGAACGAAAGCCGTTTTGCAGATATTGCTGACTATCTGTACTCGCAAGGCGTAAAAACCAAAGGTGGCAAAGTCTACAAACCAGACAAGGTCAAAAAGATTTTGACGAATCCGTTTTATTATGGACATTTTGTGTACCGTGGCGAGATGCACGAGGGCAAGCATGCGCCGCTCATAAACAAGAAACTATACGACGATGTGCAAAAAGTGGTTGCGCTGCGTTGTTTTCGGCAACAAGACCATACAAAAGAACCTGCGCCGTATTGTGGGCTGCTCAAATGCGGCTGCGGCACGATGATTACCGCCGAAAACAAGACTAAACGACAGAAAAATAGCAATATTCATCAGTATGTGTATTACCGCTGTACTCGCAAGAGCAAAACGATAACCTGCACCGAACAACCTGTGCGCTCCGAGCTGCTAGATGAACAATTGTCGGGCTTGCTGGCGCAATTTGCCCTGCCTGACGGCTGGGGCGACTGGTTGCGCCAAAGTATAGACAAAGCCGAACGAGAGGAGCAAGCTAAAAGTGATGTATCGCTAGACGAACTACGAGGCAAGGTGGCGCACCTGTCGGGGAAATTGCAAAGACTTCTTGATAGTTTCTTGGACGAACTTATTGACCGCCAAACCTACCTTGTGAAGAAAGCTGATTTGATGAGCGAGAAGAAGTCTTTACAAGAACAAATGAGCGATATTGCGCTAGGACAAAGTGTCTGGGTTGAACCGATGACGAAATGGCTTGATAAAGCCGTTTCTATCTATGAAATCGCTCATGCGGACGACTTTTCTGCAAAGAAAACACTTTTACGAGAAATCTTCGGGTTGAACCTGTTTTTAACAAACAAAAATGTCGCCACGAGTGGCGACCAATTTCAAATCTCCCCCCTGAAAACCCCTTGGTTTGCGCTCGGCACAACCAAAGAAAAAACCGCCCAGTTGGGCGGCAATTTCCGTAATTTTTCCGAAATGGAGGGTCCGATGGGGCTTGAACCCATGACACCCTGCTTAAAAGGCAGGTGCTCTAACCAGCTGAGCTACGGACCCGAAATGTTCCTTATCTTTTATACATTACCAAAGAGCAAAAGTCAATATGGACGGTATTTCCTAGGCATAAGTGCTATCATGACTATATGAAATTATGGCGTTGGCGATTGCCGCTACATATTACTTGGCATTTTACGGTGTTTTGCGGCGGTGTAGTGGCGGGCCTTGGTTTGAGCGCTCAACCGTTTGCGGCTTGGTTTACCTCACCGGTGTGGTATATGGTGGCAATTGCCATCATGGTGATAGTATTTTGGAAGCAGTGGCGAATATTGATACTTGCGGCTGCGATAGCTGGAGCGTTGGTTGGTTTGTGCCGAGGATCTGGCGATAGCCTCGCAAGAAATATCTATCAGCCGCTCTTGGGTAAGGACATTGAGCTTTCGGGTGTTGTCATGGAAGATCCCGATCTGGATAAGCAAGGAGCGACAACTTTGCGGCTTACCTCAATCTCATTTGCATCGAAAAAGCTACCAGGGCCACTGTGGGTAACAGTGAAGAAAGAGGGCATAAAACGAAGTGATACGGTGACGGTGAAGGGGAAATTGTCGCCCGGGTTCGGTAATTTTGTCGCCAGCATGTATCGCGCTGAGGTAGTAAAAATAGAGCGGGCGGAAATTGGCGACATTGCCTTAAGGGCGAGAGATAGTTTTGCTGAACAAGTTCGTAAGGGCATCGATGAGCCAGCGGCTAGCTTAGGATTGGGCTATTTGTTAGGCCAGCGCCGAGCTTTGCCGCCAGATCTCGACGAAGCTTTGAAGATTGCTGGGTTAACGCATATCGTGGTGGCGAGTGGTTACAATCTGACGATATTGGTGCGAGCGATGCGACGATTGTTCCAGAAATATTCGCGCTATCTTACGGTGTTTTTGGCTGGGCTCTTGGTGGTGTGCTTTATGTTTGTGACAGGATTTAGCCCTAGTATGACGAGGGCGGGGTTGGTGGCAGGATTAGCGCTGGCCGCGTGGTATTATGGGCGGAAGTTTCACCCAATGACGCTCATTGCGTTCGCGGCGATGGTGACTGGCATGATTGAGCCAAGCAGCGTGTGGGGCAATTTGGGTTGGCAGCTCAGTTTTGCGGCGTTTTTTGGCGTGATGGTTATCGCACCGCTGCTACAAGCATACTTCTTTGGGGATGATAAGCCCAAAATGTTCCGGCAAATTTTGGGTGAAACGATTGCTGCACAAATAGCTACTGCGCCACTCATTTTGCTGGCTTTTGGGCAGATATCTGTAGTTGCGGTGGTCGCAAATGCTTTGGTGTTGCCACTTGTGCCACTTGCGATGATGCTGACATTTATCACCGGACTAGTAGGATACAGTTTGCCCGGTTTCGTGGAACTAGCGGGTTTACCAGCTCAATGGTTACTAGACTATATGGTGGCTGTTGCAAAGACCACGGCGAGCGTACCATGGGCGCAGGCCTCGATGGAGATACAATTGGTCGGATTTACCCTACTATACACATGCATCATTGCTGGCTGTTTGTATATGCAGCGAGCAACTGGGTATAAGCTGCGAGCTGGCAGTATAGTGGAATAAATGGTACACTATGAATAAATTGTAAAAGCAAACTTTGGCGAAAGGACGGGCAATGTCGGGACACAGCAAATGGGAAACAATTAAACGGCAAAAGGGCGCAAATGATGCCAAGCGGGGGGCGATTTTTACGAAGCTTGGCAACCAAATCGCGGTTGCAGCGCGCGGTGGTATCGATCCAAATATCAACTCTGCATTAGCGCTTGCCATTGAAAAAGCCAAGGCGGCAAATATGCCTGGCGCAAATATCCAGCGGGCGATTGACCGTGTGGCAGACAAAAACGCGGCTGTCATGGAAGAGATTGCTTATGAAGGATATGGTCCGGGCGGTGTGGGAATTATCATCGAGACAGCGACGGATAATCGCAATCGTACTTTGCCGGAAGTCAAAACTGCTCTGACAAAAAATGGTGGCACTATGGCCGATAGTGGTAGCGTGGTATTTCAGTTTACCCGCAAGGGGGTCATTCGCGTCGTTGCGGCAGGTGAAGAAGCACTATTAACTGTGCTTGATGCTGGTGCTGAAGATGCGGTTGAGGAAGACGGTGAGATTATCGTCTATACCGAGATGAAAGATCTTGCGAAAGTTCGCAGTGCTCTTTTGGAGCAGGGCATGAAAGTAGTCGTTGCAGAATTGCAATATGTGCCGAATGCTGAAGTGGTTGTTGATGATCCGGAAACAGCGCGGAAATTGCTGAAAGTACTCGATGCACTTGATGATATCGACGATGTGACAAGTGTTCATACGAACGCCGACATCACCGCAGATGTTGCATAAGCCACAAGCGGTTTGCTATACTGAGGCCAATTAAGTGTAATCGGGAGGCCGTGTATGAAGCGAACCGCTCTGTTCATTCTCATTTTTTCTCTTGTGATTTCGCTTATTACTCCTGCTGGAGTGGCTCTTGCTGAGACGGATGATGATAATGGCGCGAGTGAAACAGGGCTTTTGCTGGAGGATGAGCGAGAAGTTAACGGCGTAACGAAGAAAGCAGAAGAAATCGTTTTGAATGATGAGTCGGTGGCCACGCAATCAGACGGCGAAGAGGAAACTCCAGAGCCACAGCTACCAATTCAGCCAGATTTTCCACTGTTGATAGCCAAGGCAAGGGCCGGGAGCGCCAGTGATGAATTTGTCGAAATGTATAATCCAAATGCGCAAACACATTCACTTTATGGCTGGAAATTGTGGTACTACAAAAATGACGCGCCTCAAGTGCTTTACACCTTTTCTGCGACCGATACTATCGATGCTTTTGGCTATTTTGTTATAGCCAATTTCAGTCATCCTGAGAATGCCGACCAAACTCCTTTTGCTAGCGACAGATATTTTGAGGTAAAAAATGCCAACGGTAAAGATTATACAAAAAATGTCATCACGCAAAATGATGCAGTATGGCTAGAGCGAAATGGCCAGGTGGTTGATATGGTCGGCTGGGGTAGTGCGAAAAAGTTCGAGACAAAAGCGTTCACTGGCATAAGCTCCGACACTATCCAGCGATGCATGGATGCTTCGGGCCAGATGGTTGATACAAATGACAACTCGCGAGATTTTGCGATATACACGGTGATGAACTTGCGACAATCTGTCGGTTGCCCTAGCCAAACGATAACTCCAGAACCTCCCGGTGAAGAAGAGCAACCACCAACTGTTGTTGCGCCAGTAAACTATTGCAAAGCCGTGAAGCTCAATGAAATTGGTGCGAATCTCGATACGGCTCACCAATTTGTGGAAGTGAAAAATACATCACATAAAACTATCGATCTCAAAGGGTGTTTGCTCAAGACAAATCGCAGCACAACAAAGTCATACAATTTTGGTGACATAGAGCTAGACCCTCAGCAATTATTGGCAGTAAAAATAGCCGAAACCAATCTGACGCTTACGAAAACGACTGAGGGCACGGTATATATTTTAGATTCTGTGGGCAACGAGGTCGATGAAGTGTCCTATAAAAATCTGGCGAAAAATACTTCCTGGAGCTTTGTGGACGATGAATGGTGGAGTACTTATGCAATAACACCAGACGGAGAAAATGTCTATCAGCGATACCTGCCGTGTGATGAGGGATATACCAGAAATGAGTTGACCGGCAGATGCAACAAGATAGTTGAACCGGCAGTGTTGGCAGAGTGTGGCGAAGGACGAGAGCGCAATCCTCTGACTGGTCGATGCCGCACTATTCCTCAACCGAAAAAGTTAGCGCCGTGCAAAGAAGGTCAATACCGCAGTGAGGAGACCAACCGCTGTCGTTCTATCGCCTCTGCGGCTGCTGCGGTGTTAAAGCCATGCCGCGATGATCAGTTTCGTAATCCCGCGACGAACCGCTGCAAAAAAATCGCCAGCACCGACGACATACTGAAGCCGTGCCAAGAAGGATACGAGCGAAACCCAGAGACGAACCGTTGCCGCAAAGTGAGGGTCGCTAGCGCCACCATAGCCGACTTTCCAGTTGAAACAGTCAAAGATGGCGCCAAGAGTTTTGTGGCATGGTGGGCGTTTGGTGGTATAGTGGTAGGTGGTTTGGCGATTGGCGTATGGGAGTGGCGGCAAGAAATAGCAAAAACACTGAGAAAAATCGTGAGTCAGGGAAAGAAATGAGAATTATTGGTATAGATCCAGGCACTGGCATACTTGGTTTTGGTGTTATCGATGCCGAAGGTGGCAAAACTACGCTTGTAACGGCTGGTGTTATCACCACCCCTGCTCATACTCCCCTGCCAGAACGGCTCGAGGAAATATTTAATGGCCTCGAAGAAATAGTTGCCGAAACCAACCCAAGTATCATGGCTATTGAAAAACTGTTTTTTGCGCAAAATGTGACGACGGCCATGAGTGTCTCGCATGCCAGAGGTGTGGCGATGTTGGTGGGACAACGAGCTAAATTACAGATAGAGGAATATACACCCTTGCAGATAAAACAAACCATGACGGGTTATGGTAGGGCAACCAAGAAACAAATGCAAGAAATGGTTCGGTTACAGCTCAATCTTAAAGAGGTGCCGAAACCAGACGATTGCGCCGATGCCCTAGCAGCTGCTATTATGTGCAGCTTCATGCTGAAGGTACCGTAGCAGAAATGCTATAATAGAGCGTATGAAGCAAGTCCGAAAAGGCAAGTATACGAAACCAGTGTCTAAAACGAAACAGGCAAAAAGCGCTGTAAAAAGGCGATTTGCTTGGTTTCGTAAGCTCTCATGGCCGAAAAAGATACTTGTGTTGGCAACGCCGGTGCTCCTTTTTCTCATCATCGTCCCAATCATCACTTACTTATACTTTGCCAACGATATTTCCAACCAAGAGCGGCTGATGAACCGCAACAACACAGGTATCGTTATGTCTGACAAAAATGGCAAGGTATTTTATAGTGTTGGGCGGTCGGAGCATCGTACCATGGTGCCGCTAAACGATATGCCGGAGCATCTCAAGCACGCTCTAATTGCCAGTGAAGACAAAGATTTTTATAATCACGGCGGCTTTAGCATTCTCAGTATCTTCAGGGCGGCTTTTACGAGAGTGGGTGGCGGCTCAACTATTACTCAGCAGCTGGCAAAAAATATGATTTTAAGCGATCAGCGCAGCTATATACGAAAATATCAAGAACTATTCGTCGCGATTGCTATAGAGCAGCAATACACGAAAGATCAGATACTAGAGATGTATCTCAACTCGGTGTTTTTTGGTGAGAATGCTTTTGGCATCGAAGAAGCGGCACAGCTGTATTTTAACAAAAAACCGCAAGATCTTACTTTGGCGGAAAGTGCACTGCTGATAGGCCTTCTGCCTGCACCAAATGCTTACTCGCCTATTAGCGGCAATAAAGAATATGCCTTCGAGCGGCAAGAAATTGTACTCGGTCGAATGGTAAAAAATGGCTTTATCACCGAAGACGAGAAGGCGGTGGCCATAAAAGAGGAGTTGAAGTTTGCTAAGTCTGCGAATACGCAGTCTGTCGCGCCGCATTTTGTCGAAATGGTGTTAAAGCAGTTGGAAGATTCGTACGGCTATGAGCAGGTAATGCGCTCTGGCTATCAAGTGAAAACGACGCTCGACCTCGATTTGCAGAAAAACCTGAACCAGCAAGTTCGTGACCAACTTCCATACATTGCCAGCCAGGGCGGCTCGAACGCGAGCGCAGTTGCTATAGACCCAAAAACCGGAGAAATTCGAGCCCTTGTGGGCAGCGTTGATTATACAAATAAAGACTGGGGTATGGTAAATATGGCAACGACTGCTCGCCAACCAGGCTCTACTTTTAAGACTATTTACTACGCAGCTGCACTGGCGAATGGTACCGTTACGCCGGCAACAGTATTGCAAGATAAGCCGATCAATCTCAATGGCTGGCAGCCGCAAAATGCCGATAGACGATTTCGTGGGCCGGTGACGCTGCGAAATGCAATTAGCCAATCGCTCAATATCCCAAGCATTGAAGTCATGCAAGAATACGGCGTTGACCGTTCTATCCAGGCGGCGAAAAGCTTTGGCATCACCACTCTTAGCGATGCCGAAAAGCATGGGCTGTCGCTTGCGATTGGCTCGGCTGAAGTGCCACTCGTAGAGATGACAAATGCTTATGCAGCGCTGGCAAATGAAGGCCAGAATTATTCTACGAGTATAGTCAGTGAAATAAAGGATAAGTTTGGAGCATCTATCTATAAGGCTTCAAAACAGGCTAAGCGAGCTATCAATCAAGCAGGCGCATTTTTGATATCAAATATTTTATCGGATAATTCTGCCAGAGCGCCGGTATTCGGCTCGAGCCTCACTGTTACAGGGCATACGGCGGCGGTAAAAACCGGAACAACCGATGATAATAAAGATGCATGGACGATTGGCTATACGCCCAGCCTAGCCGTCGGTGTATGGGTGGGTAACAATAATAACAGCGCAATGCTGAATGGTGGATCGGGCATGGCGGGCCCAATTTGGCGCTCATTCATGCAATATGCGCTGCAAGGCAAGCAAAATGAGTCGTTTAAGGCACCAGATACGGTGGTACGAAAAGCAACTTGCTATAGCAACCACGGTATTGCCACCAACTCGATCACCAACGGTACCTACCAAGAATATTACTTATCGACAGCGCTTCCTACGGCAACCTGTACTCCCGAAGAGCCGAGCATAAAAGTGTGCGACCTCGATGCGAAAAAAGTCGTTGAAATCAAAGAAAGAGATTTCAATAGCAAAAAACACTCGAAAAACCTCGATGATTGTAAAGATAAAACGATAGCTGTGTGCGAAATAGTGAGCGGAACGGTTATCGATATTAAAGAGTCGGCGTTTGACAGCACACTCCACAGTCGAGATACCGCAAATTGTCGACCACCAGATACTGATGATGAAGATAGTCCCGATCAAGCTCCGTTCAATTAAGCGTCTTTCCTTACATTGACAATTCGCCAGGGGTAGGGATATGCTTGATGTATGGTCAAAAAGCTTATGGTTTTACCATTGTCGAACTACTCATTGTTATTGTAGTTATTGCTATCTTGGCTACTATTTCTGTGGTTGCCTACAATGGCATACAGCAACGGTCCAATAACACGACCATCATCAATGCAGCAAGCCAAACCTTGAAGGCTGTTCAAATGTACATAGCTCAAGAAGGGAGGTATCCAGCTACTAATGCATATATCTGTGTTACTACGGGGTCTGGCTGTGTACAGCTGAATGGAACTGATCCCTCCGCGACGAACACCTCATTTGATACCAACATGGCAGCTATAGGCAGTCTTCCTCGTAGTGTATCGAATTCAGGTACTCGTGGTAATGGTATTCTGTACCACCATATTCCCGATCGCCAGTTTAACGGTCAGCCACGGCCTGCTATTCTTTACTATTTCCTGAAGGGCAGGGTCGACTGTGGGCTGCCGGGTGTTATGTCGGGTTGGGGCTCGGTGGATCAGCCCGCAACGCCATCAACAACTGGTCGTTCGGCTTATGATTCTACTTATGACTGGGTGTCTATCCCTAATTAGCCTACCCGTCATTCGTCTATGCTTCTTTTCTAGGGTATACTAAGAAGTATGATAGCGCATGTAATTGGAGTTGTTGTTGAGAAATTTAATGGTTCGTTGATTGTCGATGTGCACGGTGTGGGCTATGAAATCGCGGTTGCTACGGGGGATTATGACAAAGTTGCGTTAGACCAAGAGGCGAAATTCTACACGCACCACCACATTCGCGAGCAATCGCAGGAGCTGTTTGGTTTTTCTAGCTTGGCCGCGAAAAAATTGTTTGAGATGTTGATTACCGTGCAAGGGGTTGGGCCAAAAGCGGCACTGTCCATCCTCAGCTTGGGCGATGCTGAAGCTGTGCGAAACGCTATTGCTAATTCTGATAGCGCCTTCGTGCAAAAAGCCTCAGGTGTTGGCAAAAAAACAGCAGAGCGCGTAGTGGTCGACCTTTCTGATAAAGTTGGTTCGCCGACGCACTATGGCCGCAAAGACGAGCCAGTCCAGACCGAGCTCAACACCTCCGACGAAGCCCTTGAAGCGCTGATGGCACTTGGTTACACCCTCGCCGATGCCACTAAGGCCCTTGAAGGCATTGACCCAGCACTCCCAACTGGCAGGCGTGTGACGGAGGCATTGAAGAGATAGCCATGAAAAAAGTACATATATGTACCGAGCATCGGTTAATTGAAAAATAAAATATAGCCAAGTTGCATAGGAGCCCCCTGTTTTTTCGGTGACTCTACTGTCAAAAGATATTCTCATCGTTGTTTGTCGGTGTAATTTCCCCTTGACATCCCCGCTAGGAGGGGGGGTATACTCGACTCATAACCATTAACGCGATACAACCGTATCCGATTATGGATATATGCCGTCAGGCATATATCCATGGCAACGAAGGAGAGTATACCAACATGACCAGCCAGCCGATAGCACGCATTACCTACATATCGAACGGAGTCTCTCGCCATGCCTAGACTACCCCACCCCGGAAAAGACCAAGGCCAATGGGGACAAATCCTCAACGACTATCTCTCCCAAGTTCACAAACCAGACGGAACACTCAAAGACAACTCTGTCACCGCCAGCATCATCGCCCCCAACACCATCACCACCGCCAATCTCTCCCAAGACCTCAAAGACAAGGTTGATGCAGTTGCCGGTCAACAAGGAGCCACAGGCCCAATCGGAGCCACTGGTCCCCAAGGACCTTCAGGCACTCCTGGAGCCAGCGGAACCCCAGGTACCCCTGGAGCCTCCGGTGTCCCAGGAACTCCTGGAACTCCCGGCTCTCAAGGTGCCACCGGCGCCTCAGGCACACCCGGCACACCTGGCACTCCCGGAACAAACGGTGCCATCGGAGCAACAGGTCCTCAAGGCCCCTCTGGTCTCGCCGGAGCCACTGGTGTTCAAGGCGCCACAGGAGCCAGCGGAACCCCAGGTACTGCTGGAGCTTCAGGAACACCCGGAGCCTCCGGAACCCCAGGCACCAACGGCTCTCATGGAGCCACCGGAGCAACCGGCCCCGCTGGCCAAGACGGTCAAGACGGCGCAGGCATAGAAATTGCCGGCTCTGTCGCTACCTACGCCAATCTCCCATCCTCCCTCAATGCTTCCAATGCTGGTGAAGGCTATCTTGTTGAATCTGATGGTAAACTCTACATCTGGAGCGGTACTAGCTTCCCAACCAATGGTAATGGCGTAGAATTCCGTGGACCACAGGGTGCTACTGGACCGAATGGTGCAACTGGTCCAGCAGGAACAAATGGAGCGAGTGGGACGCCGGGTGTGCAAGGGGCTACGGGGGCACAAGGTATCCAAGGAACTCCTGGGGCAACGGGAGCGACAGGAGCGAGTGGAAGCCCGGGCGCAACAACTATCGCGGGCATAAGTGGGCTACAGGGAACGCTTGATGGGAAGGTGACAACAAGCGTTACCATGTCAACCGTCCCGGTCAATCCTCAATTTAGCCGCAACATCACCTACGCGCTAGCCACCGACAACCCCGATATCGCCAAAATTGCCATCAACGGCATCGATAAATACTGGCACAACGAATGGGGTGCGATTCGCGGTACTTCGCCGTATAGTTGGGGCGACGCGCTGGTACGGGCGATTCGCAGCAATGGTGACGGCATTACAAATGGCGAAGCATTCCAGCTGTCTGACCGTCGGTCGGGCGCGCCTGCCTCGCCGGGCAATGTCATGTGGGGTGTGCGCTGGACGGATGGCCGCATGGTGCAGGGCGGTCAGCCGGTCGGTGCGGTCTATTGGCTGGAGCATGATCAAGACGAATCGACGATTCCGGCGACCCTACCCGCCGGTACACTCATCGTTAGGAAGGCAAGCTAATGGCCACGCTCTTTGAGTGGGACGGTGGCGCGCTCCCTGCGATTACTGGTACGGCGCCAAGTATTATCAATGCACATACGATGGAGTTCGCGGCTGGCTCAGCACTGAACTATGCCTCGTGGGCCATGAGTGCCGACCGCTTTACTCTGCGTTACTATGTGACGATTCCGTCGTCGTGGACATCGGCTTCATGGACGATAAGTGGCATCCGCACGCCGAGTAATGAGAATGCTCGTATCAACCTTGCCGGGTCGGGCTCGCCCGGCCAGTTCCGCTGGCTTCGAGTTGGCGGTACGCAGTTTGCCCAGACACCAAACAACACCGTTGCGCTGAATAGCACCTACCGCGTAGAAGTACAAATCGACCGGGTGACCCAGACCTATCGAGCGGCTATTTTTGAATTACTGTCAACGACCCCGATATACGATTCGACCCTGCTGACGGGTATTGACACTGGTACGGCCACCTTTACCGAGATACGCCTTGGTATCGCGTCTGCTGGTGTGAGTGTCGGGACGCTGCGGATTGGCCCACACGCTAGTGATGGTTCTGGCGGAGGCTCGCCTCTAGAGGACCACATCGCGCTATGGAATGGTGCAGCTGCAACGCCGGCCATGATTGTTGGATATTGGAACGGCTCATCGGTCGCACCAGTCATTACCAATCGCAGCGAGATATGGGTATGGGAATACAATTGGAGCACCAATCAATGGACAACCCCACCCGCCACGCGGCCGTGGGTAGAAGTGGTTCGCGTATTAGCCTCTGGCCCAACAGCGCCGCCAAATGGGCTGCATCCTGACTGGATGGGTGATAGCCCTGAGGACTGGGCCGACGGTAAAGCAATCGTTCACTACCTGGCGATGGAGGTGGAGCCATAATGCCGGAATCCGATGTCGCCTATACCTGGATTGATGGCGCATATCGCGCACCAGGGCATCAGTCGCTCGGTGGCGGCACGGGTAGCATGCAGTCGCCGCCCGGGTTGCCGGCTGCCGGCCAGGGATTTGTACTCGGTATGTATGTCTCGAGCATTAGTAATCTGACCGCGCTTGAATCGACGCTTGGCCGACAATTCGACGGCATGATTCGTTATCGCGATAGTAATATGTGGACCAGCTGGCCAATAGCCGACGAGACGCCGCTTGTCAATCGCGGCGGCGTGTTTCGCTATGCGTTTAGCACCAGGGTTTTTGGCTACAACCAATACACGCAACATCCCCAGATGCCGCCACTCGGCTGGGACTATACCAACCCAGCTGACAGTAACCGCTATGTCGGGTTCAAATACGCACAGTACCTGAATGGCTCGATGGACCCGCTGCTCGACAAAGTATTCTCGAGCCTGAAAACCATGGCCGAGACCTACGGCACGACCTTTATCTTCGACATGGGTGTTGAGATGGACGACAACCCCTATGTACTGGAGGGTTTTTCGCACGGAATTATCACCTACAACAATGCGCAACCCTACAGTAATCCGACCATGCCGGACCCGCAGGAGTATGTCAACTATGCGCGCTACATCGTGGACTATGGCAAAACATTCAATATCCCAAATATCCTCTGGGGATTTTGCCCGGCGGGTTGGACACTGTCACGCAACGCCACGCGGCTGGGGCATATGTACCCGGGCGACAACTGGGTCGATGTGATTATGTGGGATCCATATAACAACTCCGGTAGCAACTGGCGGTCATTTACACAAATCGTTAGCCCGATGTACAGCGCCATCGATGGCGGACTGTTCGGTGCGGGTGCGGTCAACAAGCCGCGGCTGCTGGGTGAATTCGGTGCGCTGACCGGCGACTCTCGCCGCGCTGCCTGGATATCGAGTATCGCTACCGAAGCACAGGCACTGCCGAAACTACGCGGCGCGCTGTGGTTCTCATCGGGCACTTGGGGTGCAATTCACGGCAGCGACGGCACGGAAGCCGAACGGACGGCGCTACGCAACCTGATGAATCATCCGTATCTCAATGATTGGAAGGCGGCACCGTAGTACGATGCAACGAATGAGTCTAAACACCGAGAAATCACAGGGGTTTACTATCGTCGAACTGCTCATTGTTATCGTTGTTGTGGCTATTCTTGCGGCAATTAGCATTGTTAGCTACCAGGGTATCACGCAGCGGGCGGCAGTGGCATCGATGCAGTCGGATTTGCGCGGAGCGGCAACAGCGCTCGAGATGCACTATGCGGGGACGGGTGAATATCCGGCGAATCTTGCGGCGATGGATGCAACGGTTGAGGCAAGCCAGAAGAATACTTTTTCTTATGGGGTGAGTGATGGCGGGTATTGCCTCTCAGTGAGCAGTAGCGCAACGACGGAGAAGCTTAAGTACAGTAATACAAACCAACAGATAGCATCTGGTGACTGCCAGACCGCGACGCTCGTCGAGTGGGATACTGGAACGCCATCGACTGCTGGTGCGACAACGACGGGTACGGTGACGGTGACGAATCAGGGTGCGTATGCGCTGGCGTCGTTTTCGCAAAACGCCGTGGCCGACTACATGGCTTTCACTATTGACGACACACCGCAATTTACCGCTCGCATGTATCTGCATGCGCCATCATCGTGGGCGGCATCGTCGGTGTCGATGTTTCGTAGTTATAGCGTCGGCGGTAGCCCCACGACGCGTGTCAACCTCGCTGGTTCGGGCAATCCTGGGCAGCTTCGCTGGCTGCGGTCGAGTAATGTGCAAGTGGCGGCAGCTTCAAACAATGCCATGATGCTCGGTTCGGTGTATCGGGTCGAGATACAGGTCGATACGGTTGGCGGCAGGCTGCGCGGCGCACTCTTTGCCCTAGGGTCAGATTCGCCGATGTACGACAGTGGGTGGATAACGGGAGATGTCGGCGGTGTCGGCAAGCAGCTTCGATTTGGTAAGATAGACGCCACTGCCGGCATGCCCAGCCTCAGTATTAGCCGCGTAAAAGTCGTCGGTTCAATTGACAGCTGGGTTGGCCGGCATAGCTCGGACTAGCCATCACTCGTGTGCCATAAAGTCAACGATTGTCTCCTCATCATCCTCATCCATACTTGCGACAAACTCAATATACTTCCTCGGATTGTTGTCAAACAGCTCAAGAATAGCTCTCGGCTTCACCCAGTCAGCGTAGGCTTCGCCCGTATAGTAGCGCAAACTCGAAAACTCATACTCACTCCAAATCTTTGGGTTGCGGTGGATATAGCGGGAGATATGGTGGAGGTACGGGTCATTGTCGATGCGTGAGGCGAGATACCGGCTCTGAAACACTGGTCCAACACGGGTGTATTTTTTGTTGAAATACATACTGTATACGGTAAACACGCGTTGCAACAGTGCGGATAAGGCTCGTTCATCTTCATGCTGGTAAAAGAGGAGGTGCACATGGTTTCGCATCAGACAGTAGGAGAGGAGGTCGATATCGCTTGCAAATGAACGGACAGGCTTTCGATTCGGCCGTTTACTCGCTTCGTATGAAAGGTAGCGTTTAAGGTAGCCCAGGAAAACACTAAAATCTTGCTCGTCAAAGAATATCGGCTGTTTATTCAATCCCCGTGAATATACATGATAGTAAGTATCTGGTGCGTATTCTTTTCGACTATTCCGTGTCGGCATGTCTTCATTATAGCGCCGGGCCTGGCCCGGCGCAAGGGCATATTTACATCTGTTTTTTTCTCTCCATCTCCCTTCACCTGCGCCGGGCCTGGCCCGGCGCAGTGGGAAGTGTGGGATAATGGGAGTATGGCTATTGAGCGGATTGATGATAGGTTAGTGGGTGCAGGGGCGCAGGGTGGTTCGAGTTCGGCTGGCTCTGATGGGTTTGGTGGCTCGGACGCTGATGATGAGCAGGTGATTGAGATAACGCTTAGGCCGCAACGGTTTGATGACTATGTGGGGCAGGAGCGGTTGAAGCGGAATTTGAAACTAGCTATCGATGCGGCGAAAAAACGCGATGAGCCGATGGACCATGTGCTACTGTACGGCCCTCCGGGGCTTGGCAAGACAACCATGGCGAGTGTCATCGCCAATGAGATGGGCGCGGGCTTTCGGGTGACGAGCGGGCCGGCTATCGAACGAGCCGGTGACCTGGCGAGTATTTTGACCAATCTACAAGACGGTGACATTTTGTTCATTGACGAGATCCACCGTCTGAGCCGAACGGTAGAAGAGGTGCTCTACAGCGCCATGGAAGACTTCAAGCTCGACATCGTCATCGGTAAAGGTCCGGCAGCACGGTCAATTCGCTTGGACCTGCCAAAATTTACTATCATCGGCGCGACGACTCGGACGGGCAGCCTAGCGGCCCCGCTGCGCGACCGGTTTGGGCATATCTACCGGCTGGAGTTTTACACGCCGGAAGAAATCACGCGCATCATCGAGCGGGCATCGCAGATATTGCAGTCGGAGATTCACCCGTCGTCGGCACGGATGCTCTCGACGCGGGCGCGATTGACGCCGCGCATCGCTAACCGCTTGCTCAAACGAGTGCGTGATTTTGCTGATGTGAATGGCGACGGTATTATCGATGACATGGCAACCAAAAAGGCGCTGGCAATGCTGGAGATTGATGAGCTTG
>CALLZM010000007.1 GCA_937858705.1 uncultured Candidatus Saccharibacteria bacterium
TAATATTAACTCATTAACTTATACCTAGATTCTACGTCAGTACTTCAAAAAGCATAATCAAAGCCTTGATAAATATGCGTTCCTTCGAAATTCAGCTTTCACCCATTGGGTGAAAGAAAAGTGCTCAAAAATATGTTAAATTATCAGCTTTTATGACTCGATATATGGTAAAATAATAGTAAGAAAAGTAGTAAAAAGGGGTTCTAATTATGATTAATAAAATTGATTTCAAAGCTAAGAATCTAACATCAAATGCAGGTCTTTTTCTGCTCCTTGAGAATGCAAAAAGCAATGGGATTTTTGATTTTATTGAAAATGACCTCGTATTTGATAATGACTCAACAAATAAAATCAAGATGAATCATATAAAGACCATGCTCTGCGGTCACTTCATTGGCATTGATAAGTTAGAACGTCTAAAGCTACTTCAAAATGATCCCCTCGTCAACGAGTTTGATATTTCCGTAAAAGAACCTGAAACAGTGTCACGGTTTCTAGGAAACTTCAACTTCAAGACAACCCAAATGTTTAGAGACATTAATTTTAAAGTCTTTAAAAAACTGCTCACTAAAAGTAAATTGACATCCATTACGATTGATATTGATAGTAGTGTAATTAACGTAGAAGGTCATCAAGAAGGTGCGTCAAAAGGATATAATCCTAAGAAACTGGGAAACCGATGCTACAATATCCAATTTGCATTTTGCGACGAATTAAAAGCATATGTTACCGGATTTGTAAGAAGTGGCAATACTTACACTGCAAACGGTGCTGCGGAAATGATCAAAGAAATTGTTGCTAACATCAAATCAGACGATTTAGAAATTTTATTTCGAATGGATAGTGGCTACTTTGATGAAAAAATTATCGAAACGATAGAATCTCTTGGATGCAAATATTTAATTAAAGCCAAAAGTTATTCTACACTCACCTCACAAGCAACGAATTCATCAATTGTATTCGTTAAAGGAGAAGAAGGTAGAGAAACTACAGAACTGTATAGAAAATTAGTTAAATGGGAAAAAGACAGAAGATTTGTCGTATCTCGCGTACTGAAACCAGAAAAAGAAAGAGCACAATTATCACTTTTAGAAGGTTCCGAATACGACTACTTTTTCTTTGTAACAAATACTACCTTGCTTTCTGAAAAAGTAGTTATATACTATGAAAAGCGTGGTAATGCTGAAAACTATATCAAAGAAGCCAAATACGACATGGCGGTGGGTCATCTCTTGCTAAAGTCATTTTGGGCGAATGAAGCCGTGTTTCAAATGATGATGCTTTCATATAACCTATTTTTGTTGTTCAAGTTTGATTCCTTGGACTCTTCAGAATACAGACAGCAAATAAAGACCTTTCGTTTGAAGTATGTATTTCTTGCAGCAAAAATAATCAAAACCGCAAGATATGTAATCATGAAGTTGTCGGAAAACTATCCGTACAAGGGAGTGTATGAAAAATGTCTGGTATAATAAGAATATCATCAATAAAATTGAGTGTTGCTCTGTGGATAACTTGCAGAGTTTATTAAGTATCATTGCAGCAAAGATGAAATCAATGATTTATCAAAAATGATTGAAAGGTGGTTGTAAATAATGTTACAATGTGTGAGAAGCAGTCTAAATTCTTCGTGAAATAGTGATTTTTGAAGCTAATAAAAAACACACGTGGAATTTAGGTAATATTAATATCATTCTTATTTTTTAGAAACTATAACAAAAGGAGTGTAGATGAAGATATGCCAAAAGAAGATTTAAATCTTATTGGAAAAGATATAGAGAAAGACCTAGACGTAATATATTTAGCTGGAGGATGTTTCTGGGGAGTAGAAGCGTATTTTGATAGAATAGATGGTGTTAAAAGCGTAAGATCTGGTTATGGAAATGGTGAGACGATTAATCCAAGTTATGAAGACGTAGTGTATAAAAATACTAACCACGCTGAAACTGTAGAAGTTAAATATGATCCAAAAGAAACAGATCTCACAAATATACTTATATATTACTTTAAAATAATTGATCCTATATCAGTAAATAGGCAAGGAAATGATGTAGGAACCCAGTATAGAACGGGTATATATTATGTAGATGATAACCAGCTAGACACAATAAATAAAATTATAGAAAAAGAACAAACTAAATATGATGAAAAAATTGCTGTTGAAGTAGAGCCAATAGAAAGATTTTACTTAGCAGAAGATTATCATCAAGATTATTTAGCTAAAAACCCAACAGGATACTGCCACATTGATTTAGACTTAGCTAACGATGATATAGAAAGAGATGAGCCGTTTATTAAAGAAGAGCCTAAGGATGAGTCCTTTAAGAAAGATACTTTTGTTAAGCCTTCTGACGAGGAAATTAGAAAGAAACTTACAAAAGAACAGTATGAGGTTACTCAAAATGCTGGGACAGACGCTCCTTATACACATGAATACAATGATTTAGAAGAAAAAGGTATTTATGTAGACATAGTTTCAGGAGAACCACTATTTTCTTCAGAAGATAAATATGATGCTGGATGTGGATGGCCAAGCTTTACTAGACCTATAGATAAGGATTTAATAAAAGAACTGGAAGACAGGTCTTTTGGAATGAAAAGAGTGGAAGTGAAAAGTAAAGAAGGAGATTCTCACTTAGGGCATATATTTCCTGATGGTCCTAAAGATGAAGGCGGTATGAGATACTGCATCAATGGAAGCTCTTTAAAGTTTATAGCTTATGACGATATGGAAAAAGAAGGATATGGATATTTAAAAGATATATTTAAAAACTAAATTATGCTTTAATAAAAAATAGGACGGATATCCGTCCTATTTTTATATAACTATTTAGTCCTAAACTACTATTTTTTCATCTTCTTTTTTTAAGGTGTTATGATAAGGTATTGATTTTTCATCTTAATAAGAATTGAGTAAAACTCAGAAAAAGTAAAATTTTTTTAGTGAGGTGATAGATATAAAAAAACAATATAAACATTTATTATTGCTTGTGATGGTTATTCTTTTTTTAACAGGTTGCTTTTCAGAATCTATTAATAAAAGAATTTCAAGATCCTTAGGAATCGAGATACCTAAAGATATAAAAATAGAATATGAGGACACTCATGGTGGATTTCATGGAGATGGAGAGACTGTTGCGGTCGTTGAGTTCAATAATTCAATTGGAGAAGATATTCAGTCTGAAATGTTAAATAATGAAGATTGGAACAAGTTGCCATTAAGTGAAAACCTAGATTTGATAATGTATGGTGGAAAAAAAGAAGGGATGGATTATGCTTTATAACTACCTGCAATTCTAGAAAAGTGTACGCATACCAAGAGATCCAAGGTATGTGTTCTAATTGTAGGTGGGTGTACTTACTAACGGGGGTGTCGTACCCGTGAAGCCTCTCCATCGTAGGATCTCAGAACAGATCTGGTTCCAATGTTGAGCCACTTGGGCAACCAAGATGCAATAGTAGGTAGAGATCGGCTAGGTCGCTGATCTCTCTTTTTTATTGCTCGCGTCTCTAGGGCCGTTTGAGGATCGCCTCTATCTAGCTTAGTTTCTGTGCTGCTGCTCGTACGGCTTCGCTCCAGCTGAGGAAGGCGTGCGGAGTATCGGCGAGGTCGCTTGCTAGCATACCCTGGTGTATGGCAAGGGATAGTTCTTGGATCATTTCAGCTGCATGCGGTGCGACGATGGTGCCACCAAGGAGAACACCCTTTTTGTCGGCGATGATTTTTACAAAACCGTAACTTGTGTCGCTGGTATTGCTACGAGGGATAAGCGTGAGCGGAACAATTGCCTGATCGACTCGCAAATCTCGTTTAATACAATCATTCTCGCTCAAACCAACAGAAGTGACTTCGGGAGATGAGAAAGTAATGCGAGGAATATTCTCGATAGCCGGCTGTTCGGCGCTCTTATTTTTATTGAGAATATTGTGGGCAATAATTTTTCCGTGGAGTAAGGCGACTTGGGTTGGACAATCGTCTAGCACGACACTGCCACCAGCGTAAATATGCTTAGCAGTGGTCTGCAGAGCGTCGTTGACCTCTATGCCAGCTGGAGTATAGCCAACCACGGCATTATCGAGGCCGAGATCGACATTCGGCTCACGATTATCGGTAAAGAGTAATTCATCTATTTGAATGGTCCTATGAGCATCATCCTTGGCATAGGAAAGGCGAACACCGAGACCCTTTGGTTCGACACTGGTGATTTGAGTGTGAGTAAGGCAAGTTATGCCTCGAGACTCGGCAAGGAATCGTTCCATGAGCTCACCAACTTCACTATCTTCCTTCGGCATTAGTCGTGAGGATTTTTCGATAATGTATACCTTGGTGCCAAAAGTTGCGAATAGCTGGGCGAATTCAATCGCTTCACTATTGCTACCAACAATACAGAGACTTTTTGGAATTCGCTTGCTGGCAAGAATTGTTTTCGGTGTTTTGTAGTGAATTGTTTCGATACCATAGACATCGGGTTGTTTGAATCGCGCGCCAGTTGCTATGACGAATTGTTCTGCGGTAAATCGTTTACGATTGACACTAATTTCATGGGGGCTTAGGAAATAGGCGATGCCACTGTGGGTATCGATATTGAATTTGCGGTAGTATTGTTCATTGTCTGCGGCGCCAGTTCGTTTAATGACTTTATCGCGCCACTGCATAACGAGGGGGAAGTTGTAACTGAGGGTCGTAGTACGAAGGCCAAAGCGAGAAGCGTGTCGTGCTTCACTGTATATGTGTGCAGCGTGGAGGAGCGCAGCAGTGGGAATGTCACCCCAGTTAGGTGATTCACCACCAAATACACTATCTTCAATAAGTGCAACTTTTTTACCTTTTTTGGCAACAGCTAATGCTGTAGTGCTGCCAGCCGCACCGCTACCGATAACGATAAGGTCATAATCAAATTTTGGTTTTCGTGCCATGACGCTCCTTTCACATAATTGTTTTATTTTGTTGATAGAGATATCCTGCCTCGGGGCATAGAACGATAAGAGTCTTGGCGGCTTGACGGCGAATATCGTTTGAGGTAACTTCAGATTTATTGATAAGCCAATTTTCTACTTCCTTAGTAGTTCGCCCGGCAGTATGTTCGGCAGCCCCCTCAGCGAGGCGTACGCTGAGACAAGCAGCTAGAATACTCTCGAAAAGTTTATTAGCAGAGAATGGCTCTGCAACCCGCTTACTACCTTGTTTAATAACCGATACTTGGTTCATCGTACAATCTCCAGGTGGGCAAGCACAATGGTAACATACAGATAACTTCCAATGACGATGAGAGCACTACCAGCGATAAATTGCAGAAATTGCTTGCTTTGTTCGCGCCATTTTTGAATACGACTAAGGCTATGGCCACCACCGATCATGATGGCGATAATGAGAAGCGGCATGATAGCAATAATGGAATAGAGCAGAATACCGAGTATTTGACTCAATGGATCGAGTTCTATGAGAATAAGTGCTGCAATAGATAGTGGCGCAATGATAAATACGAGCTCGCCAATGACACTACTCATGCCAAGACCAAATGCTTCGGCTGATTGTTTGGTTGACTTACACCGCTTGTGTAGGTATTCGGCGATAGGGCGAGGGAGCCATAATACTGTGCCGGGTTGTTTGTGGCGATAATAAAAGGCCCAAGTGGCAACACCGATACCGATGGAGAGGCCGCAAGCGATTACCCAAACAATAGCAGGTATCGAACTGGTGAATAATAAACTGAAGAGCAAAGCTATACTAGAGAGAAACAGCATGGTGAGTATGCCAGCTCCGCTAGTGAAGCTGAATAGCAGTTTGAGTACTCGCTTGTGAGCGGATTTTTTTCCCAAGGCATGACCACTCATGATAGTCATCATGCTAAGACTGAGTTGGAAACTAGCATGAACTGCCGCAGCAAGGGCGACAATAACGAGGGGCGAAAAGTCTAAGAGATAGTCCATGTTTTTATTTGCAAATTTCCTCTCTCTTTAGTGTAGCATAAGCGAGTTCTGTTGCGCAAAATATCTAGAAAGGAGATGACGAACACGGATAGGGGTGGTACAATATACTCATGTCAAAGAGTCAACTTCCCAAAAAATCCGAGAATTCATCTGAGTGGTATACAGCAGTGATACAGTTAGCCGACCTGGTCGATTACGGTCCTGCGAAAGGCACAATGATCATGAAGCCGTATGGCTATGCTATCTGGGAGCTTGTCCAGCAAGCGCTGAACGAACGAATCAAAGCCCATGGGGTTGGCAACGCATATTTTCCGCTCTTTATACCGATGTCATTTTTAGAGAAAGAAAAAGACCATATTGATGGGTTTGCGCCAGAACTTGCCGTGGTAACGCATGGTGGTGGTGAAAAACTTGAAGAGCCACTGGTTGTTCGTCCAACAAGTGAGACGATTATGTATAATTCTTATGCTAAGTGGATACACTCATGGCGTGATTTGCCACTCATGATGAACCAGTGGAACAATGTTGTGCGATGGGAGAAGCGGACAACGCCATTTTTGCGCACCAGTGAGTTTTTGTGGCAAGAAGGTCATACAGCACATGCGACGCATGAAGAAGCGATCGCTATGCAAAAATGGGCGATGGATGATTTATATGTAGAGGTATATCGTGATTATTTTGCACTGGATGGGTTCGTTGGCTACAAATCACAATCCGAGCGGTTTGCCGGTGCTGCAAATACGCTTACATTTGAGCAGATGATGCCGAGTGGTAAAGCTCTGCAATCGTGTACTTCGCACGATCTTGGCCAGCATTTCTCGGAGGTGTTCGATATATCGTTTCAAGATCAGGATGGCAATGATAGTAAGGTGTGGCAAACAAGCTGGGGCTTTAGCACTCGTTCGATTGGCGGTCTCATTTTGGCACACGGTGATGACAATGGTCTTCGTTTACCACCAAAAATCGCACCTATCCAGGTGGTGGTGGTACCGGTCAAGCCAGAGGGCGAAGTGTACGAATATAGCCAGAAAATTGTCGATGTACTGCAAAGGCAGGGTGTTCGGGTGGAACTCGATGCACGAGATGACCAGTCATTTGGCTATAAGCTCAACAAGTGGGAAGTAAAGGGCGCTCCTATTATTTTGAAGATTGGTGGCAAAGAAGCTGAAGCGCAGACGGTGAGTTATCGGCGACGGGATACTCTTGAGGATAGCTCATTTGCGGTGAACGAGACAGCAACGAAAGTCCTTGAGCTACTGGAAACAATTCAGCATGACATGCTAAAAGAATCAACTACTTTTCGCGATGAACATACGAGGGAAGCCGCAACTTATGAAGAATTCAAGCAATGCCTCGAAGAGCACAAGGGCTTCATAAAGGTGCACTGGGAAGATAATGCGGAGATAGAAGCAAAAATCAAAGAAGAGACAAAAGCAACGAGTCGTTGCAGATTGGAAGAGACCTCAGAGGGAGTAGACTTCTATACAGGAAAGCCAACACATACGGTGTGGCTATTTGCGCAGTCGTACTAATATTCTTGTCAATTTGTGAAAATAATCACACTATCCATGTTTGAAAAGGGGTATGATAGTAGTATCAATAACAACAAAGGAGGTGTTATGGGTATCATAGTATGGATTATAGTAGGTGCATTAGCGGGGTGGATTGCCTCGATGATCATGAAAGTGAATGGTCAAATGGGTGCTCTCGAAAATATCATTGCAGGTATCGTAGGCGCCTTTGTCGGAGGTTGGGTACTTGAGCTATTGGGTATCACTGTACCAAATGGCGAGCTAAATATTCCAAGTATCTTCTCGGCCGTGCTTGGAGCGATAATCGTTATTTGGATCGTGAAGATGATCCGCGGCAGAAGCGCTGCTTAGTTATTGTCGGTAAGGCTTCATGTCGTGAAACGATTGCTCGTTTAGGTATTGTTCCATGCGGTCTTTATATATGAGGTAGGTTGATTTTCGATGAGTAATAATGTCAGTTTCTTCGATAATTTTGAGGTTTTTGGCGGTACTCTCTCGAGTTTGTCCGATAAATCGTGCAAGCATACCTTGCGTGAGTTTAAGATCAAGTTTGTAGCTACCGTCATCCTGCTCAATGCCATAATGAAGGGTGAGTAAATAGAGGATATAGCAGATCTTCTCAATCGCTTGCGGCTGAATAAGTCCGGCCACTCGAATGAGCAGATCTGCTTGGCTTCGGCTGACGAGGTGTAGAAATTCTTGCAGTAACTCTGTGTCGGCGTAAACTGTAGTATGAAAAAGTTCTTTCGACACTCGTATCGCATGAATATCGTTGAGCGCTTCATAATGGAATAGGGCGATCGATGAATGTCCAGTAAGCCATGCGAGGGGCAGTATTTGCCCTTTACTGTAGAGGGAGACTATATTTTCGTCGCCTTCAGGAGTAGTGGTTGAGGCTTTTACGGTACCGCTGAGTATGAATAGGGCATGTTGTGGCTGCTCGCCCTGAAAGAAAAGCCGATCGCCTTTGCGGTAGGTAGTCATAGTGCCAACCTTACGCAGGTGTACGGATAGTCCGTTCATGGCTATAGTATAGCTGATTGTTGTCGAAAAGCATACATGCTGTGTTGCCATGGCTACTGTCATGTTATACTGCTAATAGTAATGCAATACAGGAGATAGTGAGACTATGAGCGATCCAGCAGAGGAAATATCAATTTCAGAGCAGAAGCACACCAACTCTAGTGGTATTCTCGCCTTGCAGTGGCTTACTTATGCGTTTTGGTTTTGGTTCATCATTGGAGTTGGCTGGCTTTCTGGTATAGTGGCCTCCTATTATGAAGCAGGAGAAGCTGCGAGTGGTCGTACAGAATGGGCTAGTATACTGGCATATCCGTTGGCGGCGGTGATTATCACTGGAGTGGTTGCCCTCGTAACAGATTTGATCTATTCGAAACACGAGCCGAGCGTAAAGAAGGGTGGTGCAAATGTTATTATGCTTTTGCACTTAGTGCCATTTATCCTTGTTTCTATAGGTGCTATGATAGTGACTGTTTTCCTCATGATAAACATGACTCTCGATAGCGTACCTGGCTCCGCATTGAAGCTCGTGCCATCTACCGTTATCATGCTATTGTCGGGGCTTGCTGCTATGAGAGTATTTTTTGGTAGTCGGAAAAAACTACGATTGGGTGCATGGATAGGATTTGGTGCAATAGCTGTTGGTTTTATCGTCGCTGGGATAGCTGGGCCTATGATGACTGCGATTGCGACCAAAGACGATCGTCTTATAGAATCGGCTATGCCGGAGCTTGTCAGAGAAATTAACGAATATGCTGGGGATAAAAACAAGCTCCCAGCAACACTTGCGGATATAGTATCTGCCACTACTTCTTCATCCGAGGAAGTGCAGCAACTGATTGACAGAGAGCTGGTGACCTATAAGCCAAGCACCAATCCCCTGGGGGAACTAAGTGATACGGCTGGTACAACTGGAACGCTGGGTGTATCATATTACGATTCTGAGGAAAGGCGGTTGTATTATCAGCTCTGCGTCACCTTTAAGTATGCCAAGAAAGACAGGTACAATAACTCAATCGATAACACTCATGAGCCCGCTTCCTATCTGTATATTAATAGCCACCCCAAGGGCGAAGTGTGCTATGATTTATACACCACTAATAAAAAGATACCAAATGGGTTTGACAGCGAAGCACTATGATGCTCGGAAAAAAGCTCATCAATATAAAAAGGCCACTTCTAGTGTGGTCTTTCTATATTGGTAGCACTGACAAGGATTGAACTTGTGACCTTAGGCTTATGAGTCCTACGCTCTAACCAACTGAGCTACAGTGCCATAATCGAGATTTATTGTAGCAGATCGTGCGCGACTTTTCTAGGGGCGTTTTTGTCTCCATGAGAGATCCTCGTCTGAGGGAGTTTGCAATCTGCAGGGGGGGGTACACTATATACCATAACAACTATCGCATTAGCGAAGGGGAGTA
>CALLZM010000008.1 GCA_937858705.1 uncultured Candidatus Saccharibacteria bacterium
GCGTGGTGTTTTTCGTCGCTGGACTCGTGCTTCGTGATGGCAGCTCTCGTGGCAAGCGGTCAAAACCGTACAACCGGCCAACTTCTTCGACGATATCTTCGGGCAGTTCTATGTCCGTCCGCCAATACGGCGCGGTAATCGATAATAAACTCTTATCTTTCTCCGATGGATAGCTCGCGAAATTTGCCGCGCGGAGAATATTGCCTATCTGCGTGTCCGTAAAATCAGTCCCAAGTCGCTCGTTCACAAACGCAGCACTCGCCAGAACTTCGCCGTGTATACTTTCTTCTGTAAGCTGCCCCGTTTTGTCGGGCAAGTCAAACACCGGACTCGCTTGTGTACCTGACACCATATCTATAAGTCGCCTCAAAACGCGGGTGGTTTGCAGTGGTGATTGACCTTTATTGAACCGCGTTACCGCGTCAGTAAACAACCCGTAGCGCATACTCGTTTTACGGATAGTATACATGTCGAAGTTGGCGACTTCTAGCACGATGTTCTTCGTTTCGCTCGACACCTCACTATCCAAACCGCCCATCAAACCACCAAGTCCAACTACGCCCTCGCCATCAACGATGACGATATCGTCTGGGGTGAGTTCATATGTTTTGTCATTCAAAAGTGTGACTTTTTCGCCAGTTTTTGCCATGCGCACGCCAATTGTATACCCACGAAGCTTATCATAGTCATACGCATGCGTTGGTTGCGCTGTCATGAGCATAATATAGTTCGTCGCATCGACGATGTTGTTGATTGGCTTCGCGCCCATAGCGACCAATTGGCACTTGAGCCACAGCGGACTTTCGCCAACAGTTATATCCTTCATGGCTACCGCCATAAATCGCGGAGAAGCCTCAGGAGCATTATTAAATACCTCCAACTTCAAACCTTCGCCCGTCGCAAATTCTGGGTGCAACCAATACCAATCGGGGTTTTCAAATCGGTTATCAATTACTTTGTCGGCGGGCACATCAGGTTGTAAAATGGCCGATATCTCTCTGGCGACACCCAGTTGCCCAAAGAGGTCGGGTCGGTGTGTAAACATCTTGTTTTCGATATCGACAGTGTAGCCGTCCAGTCCAAATGCCTCAGCAAAGCTCATGCCTGGCTGTAGCTCTACACCTTCGGGTAAATCTTGCTCAGTTATCTCAATAATCCCGCTATGGTCCGTGCCAATCCCTAGCTCGTCTGCCGCCGCTAACATGCCATGGCTCATCACCCCACGAAGCTCTCGTGCGCCGAGTACGAACGGCTCTGCGTCATCAAAGGTCGCCGGTACAGTGCTACCCGGTGGCAACCAAATCGCTAGCATGTCCGCGTGAACATTTGGCGCACCGCACACCACCTGTACCAACTCGCCCGAGCCATCGTCAATCTTGCACACACTCAGCTTGTCGGCATTTGGATGCTTCTCACACTCGACAACTTTCACAATTTTCGCGTCTTTATACTTTGCACCAAGGTCAATAATCTCTTCAACTCCGCCCAGCTGCGCATTTACCCGCGCTACTAATTCATCAACTGGCGGCAACTTAAAGCCGACCAATTTTTCAACAATATTCAAATTTACTTTCATCTTACCCTTTATTATAGCACTTCATTCAGCTCACCGAACAAGCTAGCCCAGATTGTTCATAGCACACTATTGCACGCTCTGTAGTTTTGTTCGAATTTCATTCAGCTGCGCTTCGTTCAACTCAATATTTCCCAGTTCCGTTTTGCTCGGCCAGTCAGTATCAGCAAAGCTTTCGCCACCCACCTCGACAGGCTGCGAATAGCGCGGTACAAAATGAAAATGTACATTCGGGTCCTTCATCATCAGTGCCAAGTAGTTAAACTTTTCCGCGCCAAACGCCTGGCGCGTCCATGCTTCGGCGTCACGAGAAACATCCGCAAACTCCGCCCATGACTCCCGACTAAGCTCTCCGAGATGTGTTGCCTCACTCTTTTCGACCAACACCAGCGTCCCAACTGTCGTTTGCTTCGGTTTTAGCAACATCACCCAGTGTTCGTATTCTTTCACAAGCGTTCCTGGGTAGCCAAATGTTTGCATTGTTTCGTTCATAATCTCTCCTTGTTGTTACTTTTGCTATTGACTTTTTTGCCTTTTTTTGCTACACTGAAGGTATCCAATGGTTGAATCCATTCAAACCGTCGGGGTATCACATCCAAGAGCACTCCTCCTAATCGAGGAGTGTTTTTATTTCCTTTGTTCACGATAGCGCAGGCCTTTCCCCCAGATGTCTTCAGTGACTTTTAATACATCCGTATAGCTGTGCCCGCCAGTTCGCATCTCGCTCGAGACATTGTTGCGCGATGAAAAAATGTGTACTTTTTTGGCACGATTCTTAACATAATTCACCAATGCCAAGAAGTCAGAATCACCGGTAAATAGCACTACTGTATCGTACTGATTGACCAAGTTCACCACATCAATCGTCATCTCTACATCCATATTGCCTTTCTCCTCGATGGCTTCACCCTCTGTCGTCACTGTCCTTAGGCGTTTAAGCGGTTTTTTGCGAACGACAAAACCAAGACCTTTTTTGAGATACGCATAAAACTTGTGTTTCGAATCGGTGCTATAGTCACGAGTCCCTTCAGCTGGATATGCAGTGTAGTAATATGCCTTAATTTCTGTCGCCTGATAACAACGCTTTAGATACTTCTGTAGCTTATCAAGGTCAAAAAACTGCCCCTTAGTCTTCTGAGCTTCCCATAGGTTTGATGCATCGATAAATACATATACTCGCTGCTTCATGCTGTCATTATACCCTTCTCTCTGCTATAATAACAGAGCAATTGCGGTGACAGCGTGCCGGCGAAAGCGGGTATTCACGCGGCCAACCATGTCTGGATGCGCCTCGGGTTTTGTCCCGATTGCTCACGCCAGACGGCACTACCACCCTACAAGTTTCGGCTCATGGGTGGTTTTGTTTTGCCCTATTGACCCCCCTAGAACTGCCTCAAAAAGTCCAATTTCCCACTCTCAAAGTGGCGGACATCTTCGATGCCGTATTTCATCATTACCAGGCGGTCGATGCCGCAACCGAAAGCAAAGCCAGTGTAGACTTCGGGGTCGATGTCGGCAGCGCGCAGGACATTTGGGTGAATCATGCCGCAACCGAGGAGCTCTATCCAGCCTTCGCCAGAACAAACCTTGCAATTATCGTCCCGACCCTCACAAAACGGACAACTCAGCGCAAACTCAAAACTCGGCTCAGTAAACGGAAAGTAAAATGGATTAACCCTAACATCGAGCTTTTTACCATAGTACTCTTGCAAAAACGCCTGTAATGTCGCAATCAAATTCCCCACCGTCACGCCCTTCGACACATACACGCCCTCTACCTGGTAAAAAGTGTGCTCATGCCGTGCGTCGAGGTCTTCGTTGCGAAATACGCGGTCGGACACGATAGCGGCGATAGGCGTGCCACTTTCCAACCTGTCACGATATTTCCGCAGCACACGATTTTGCATGGTCGAAGTATGTGCTGGCGCAATCAGCCGCTCACCATCGGCGTCGGTCTCTTCGGTCATAAAGGTGTCATAATCATCACGCGCTGGGTGGCCCTTCGGAAAGTTCAGACTCTCAAACATATTGAACTGGTCGTCAATCTCGCGTGACTCTTCCGTCTCGTAGCCCATGCGATAAAAAATATCAGAAATCGTCTCTATTTCGCGCATCAACGGATGAACCGACCCCTGCTCGCTCGGCAAAAGCGACGGAATCTCCGCATTCACATCCATCGGTGCGGTCACATCGATGGCCGGCATGTCAACCGCCGCCAATTCCATCTCTCGTACCTCTATCGCCCGTTCAAGTTCGACCTTCAGTTCATTGATTTGTTTGCCAAACTCACCTCTCTTCTCTGGCGCTACTTGTGGAATTTCGGCATACAATTGGCGTAGCTCTTTAGCTCGCAATATACTACGCGGCGGATCACTCGCTGCGACTGCCTCCAGAAGTTTCTCTCGTATTTCTGCTATTCTTTCCATCTTTTCCTCTCCTCATCATGAGCGACCAAAATATACAACTAAGCCAAGCACTACAAAAAGGGCAATAAATATCATCGCCCACACTGGAGCGAGTGAAGTCGTGGTCTTGGTGCCTTTTGTGAAATTCTCAAAAGTAGTATCATTTAATACCTCATGATCCTCTTGCTTACTTCTAGCGGCCATCTTAGCCCGTAATTCAGCATTGAGCCTTTGCTGCAACTCTGAACGGTTCTCCATATCTTGTTTTAAGTGTAGTCCCATAAATACAGTATATGCTATACTACTTGTATATTCTAGTTTTAAAGGAGGGAATATAGCAATGGCAACAAAATCAGCCGCAAAAAAGTCGGCAACTAGTGCTAAAAAAGCACCGACCAAAAGTACAACAACAAAAGTAAGTACCATCAGTACGACCACAAAACCAAGCACCAACAGTACAAAAACAACAAAAATCGATAACAAGGTGATCAACATTGTCCTCGCCGAAGTCTTCGGCACCTTTATCTTGACCGTCGTAGCTCTTTCAGCTATTCAGACGCAAGATCTCGTAGGGCTCTTCGTTGGTCTTACACTTGCTGTCGTCGTTATGGCTATTGGTACTATTTCTGGCTCACATATCAATCCAGCCGTCACCTTTGGTCTATGGGCAACCCGAAAGCTCAAGACTGTTATGGTGCCATTTTACTGGGGTGCTCAGTTCATCGGTGCAGCTGCTGCGCTCGTAGTAATGAACCTTGTCTCACAAACTCAACACGGCATCAGCTTTGCTCATATCGGGCAATTTGACGGAACTCTATTCGGCATCGAACTCGTCGGTACTGCCGTCTTCTTGTTTGGTCTCGTAAGTGTTCTTAACCGAAAAGAGCTTACCGATGGCGCTAAGGCACTCGGGATTGGCCTTTCATTGCTTGTCGGTGTTGCAGTAGCAAGTAGTGTCAACGCACAAGCTCGATCAACTGCTATCGCCAACTATCAAAAAGCTGCAAGCAGCGTGACAGAAGACAACAAGGAAGAACCAACCATTCCAGCTGTTCTATTCTCGAAAGGTGCTACACTCAACCCAGCTATTTCATTCGTACAGACTGAAATGACCGAATCTGAGCTAAAAGGCACGAGTGATGGCGGTGAAACCGAGCAACACATCTCACGATTTGCCCTCGACAGCATCTTGGGTACACTCATTGGTGCAGCACTTGGTGCAAACCTTGCCCTACTAGTAAACTACCGTTTCCGCGGCTAGCCTAGTACAACAAAACGAAAAATACCCGAGAACAACGCTCGGGTATTTTTATATGATTTATTCTTGCCTCGGCTTATCAATCTGAAGCGGTTTTTCGGTTGGTTCGCCTCCAGCAATCTTTACGATATCTTTATCTACTTTCACAAACTCTTTGTGGGCATTGTTATAGTGATTCACCGTCGTACTAAGGCTCACGCCAAGCTTATTCAAAAACTCACTATACTTCGACAAATGCTGTCCCAGTTTTCCAACACGGACCTGAATATCTTTCGCCTGCTCTTCGATCTGCAAGCTCCTCAACCCTTGGAGTACAGTTTGCAAGTATGCCATAAAGCTTGTCGGACTCACGATAATAACTCGCTTGTCACGAAACGCATATTCTATGAGATCTCGCGAGCTCCCGCCGGTACCAACATTATTGATAAGCAAATCGTAATACAAGGACTCACTCGGAATAAACATAAAGGCAAAGTCCATGGTCTTTTCACTAGTTCGAATATATTTGCTCGTCTCATCGATACGCAGCTTGAGATCATTTTTTACTTTAAGCAAATACTGCTCCCGCTCTTTCCCCGAAGCTTCAATCATACGATTATAATTTTCAAGGCTAAACTTACTATCGACCGGCAATATATTGCCCTTGTCGAGAAAAATCACCGCATCGGCTATCTCACCATCCTTAAACTTATATTGCATTTTAAATTGTGTAGCAGGCAAGACATTTTCCAGTACACTCTCCAGGTAAAATTCACCAAACACCCCGCGTTGCTTCGGGTTTGATAGAACATTCTGGAGTGTCTTCAGCTCATCGGCGACATCAACAACTCGCCGGTTCGTTTCATCGAGCTTGGCAAGCCGCTGCGTCACATCTGCCACCAATTTCGCACTTTCTGAAAGTTGTTTTTGCATGGAGCCATGAACCGTCTGACTACTTCTATCCAATTTATCGCTCATAGTAGTCGATAATTGCTGAATCGATCGCCCCAGCTCCACTACATCCGTCTTAATGAGGTCGACCGCTGTACCTTTCTTGAGCTCACTGATCCGTTGCAGCACAACAAATAGCATGATGCCCATAACTATCACGAGCACTAGTAAAAATAGAGTAATGAGAGTGTCCATACTCTTAGTGTACTACTTTTCTAGCCAACAAGCACGAGTCGAATGATCACCATGACCACAATACTTGTGATCACCGCAAGGATAAACGAACGAATACGAGCAATCCATACAAACAATAGATATGCCGCTCCGAACAACAAAGATAAAAGCGCAATACCAAGCCAAGTGTCAATCCCAGCCAGTAATACATTGAAGCCCCATAACGATACAGCGACTGCCAAAACTGCCAGCAATGGACGATATATACGAATCTGCACCAGCGCGATAAGCCCTCCCAGGCTACCAATCACCATCGAAACAATCATGGCATACTTTGGTGCATCACTACAATCATTCACAGAAATATCACGGCACATTACTGCGCCAAATACGAACTTCTCAAGAAGATAGTATAGCAAGTTAATCGCAAGGCCCGTCCCTAAACCGACCAATATTACATTGATGATATCTCGCCGCAAGATAGGAACTACTGGTTCAACTCTCTCGACGCTTTGTGCCACCACCCGATCTTGACTATTCATATAGCTCTCCTCAATTGTTTAGAGCTATTTTACTACTTTTTTCGTACTTCGTCTATACCATAGTATCCCAACGGATGCGATGAGCAATCCGCCGAGGACATCGACTGGCGTATGCACCAAGGCCAACACCCGTCCTACGCCAACCAGTAGCGTCATGCCAAGCATCGCTCCTGCCAGCCATTTATTGCGAGTTGAATACCAAACCGCCAGCGTGAGAAACATAGCAAAGAGTGCATGATCTGACGGAAAACCAGGGTTATTGAGAAATGCAGCACCTGGCTCGACGCCAAGCTTCTCAAATGGTCGCATAGTCTCTGGCTGAAAAAGCAAGCCCGCCAGCTTTGCCACCACATAAGTGGTAACGCCCGCCAGAAATACTCTAGGCCCCCAATATTTCCACTTTTTAACAGGCACAACGAAAGCAAAGGCATAAAACGCCAGTAATCCAATCGGTATCATGAGCCAATCGGCGATAAATTTTATGAAGACTTCCATGGTTTTCCATTGTACTCTCTTGTCCTCACGAACTCAATTCGGTTGTTGCTACCCGTTTTATATGCTACCATTACCCTATGACAAAGCAAGTGATTTTAACTGGTATTCGCGCTAACAATGACCTCCATATTGGCAACTATTTTGGTGGTATGCTACCGCTTATCGATATGGCCAAAAAGCATTCTAGCAACTATCGCATACACATGTTTATCCCCGACCTCCATAGTTTCACGACACCCATCGACCACTCGCTGCTCTTCGAGAGTATTCTGAATAATGCTAGGGTGTATGCAGCCGCTGGCCTGCCTCTCCATGATGATGCAATAGCATTGTATCGACAAAGCCATATATCGGCTCATAGCGAGCTCACCTGGATACTCGATTGCTTTACTGGCATGGGCGAAATGGGTCGTATGACGCAATACAAAGATAAATCAGCCAAGCTTGGCGATGATCAGATCACGGTCGGGCTCTTCAATTACCCGGTTCTTATGGCAGCCGACATATTGCTCTATGACGCAAACTATATTCCGGTTGGCGATGACCAAACGCAGCATATTGAGTTTACACGCGATATTGCTACTCGATTCAATAACCGTTTCGGCGAAGTATTTGTCATACCTGAACCCGCATCTAAGCAGCATGAATTTTTCGGCAAAGACCAAGGTTTGCGCATCAAAGACCTTGCAGATCCGTTGAAAAAAATGAGTAAGTCGGACGAAACTGGCAAAGGAGTACTGTTTCTCACCGACTCGCCAGACCTTGCTCGCAAAAAAATCATGTCTGCCACCACCGACGATAGGGCATCTGTACAATACGACCGAGAAAATCAGCCAGGCATTACTAATCTCATCGACATCTTGGCACTACTCCGGGGCACAGATCCGCAAGCTGTCGCCAACGAATATAGTGGCATGAGTCGTTACGGTGATTTCAAGACTATCGTTGCCGATGAAGTGGCTCATTTCCTTGCCCAATTCCAAGAACGACTCGCCAATATCGATGATGCCGAACTATTCGCCAAATTAGAGTCTAGCGAAAAAGCTATGAATGACATCGCAAATGAAACACTTCTCCGCGCTCAAAAAGCTATTGGTTTGCGTCAGTAGCGCATGCCCGTGCAAAGCTCATCCATGCTTTAAATTCTATTATGTTTATGTTTTACTGTAATTAGTATCATAAGAGCAAAATAGAATAGAAAGGTCCAAATATATGAGAAATAACGAAAAAGGGGTTGGAGCAATAGAAATATTACTCATAATCATTGTTATCGGGCTAATGATTGCCGTAGGATGGCTATTTTTCGATAGGCAGCAGAGCAAAACTGCTGACACAACATCAGAGCAAAATAACAGTCAAACCAATGAATCTCAAAGTGCTGAAACCGCGGATAAGCCAGATGAAACGACTGGTTGGTTCACCTATGCATCACCTGCTAACACCTACAACGCCAAAATTCCTGATGGATGGAACCTCGATGATATTTCAGCTGCTGGTACAGATGGCCTGTGGGCATGGAGCAGCGCGTCAATTCAACACACTCCTGGAAAGAAAGCTACAGTTACGAAAGTTGAAGGCGGACGAGATGGCGCGTCAATCGCTTTTGCACTAGTGTACGACTACAAAGATCGGAATAATTTCAGCCTAGAGGGATCTGTGCAAAAAATATACAAAACAGATAGTGGATATGCCGTATCTAAATATCATTTCGTAGAACCTGGGCGAGAAGGTATGCATCCGCCAAAAGGCACAATTACATACTCATACGACATCACCCACCAAGCAAAACGCGTTGCCATAACACACACTATTCTCCCTGGCGAAACCGACCAATCCGCCCTCATAGAAAAAATGATAAATACTTTAAAGATAAAATAACAGTCACATACAAATAGCTAGACCATTCTTCATAACCGTACGCGCCTTGACAATATAGCCATATGTGTGTTATAATGTAAATATGAGACCCGAATTCATACAACCTTCCGAAAAATTTGACTGGGACACTCGGCCCCCTATTCCTCGTGCAGATTGGTTTACTCGAGCTTTAGTAGGGGGGGGGTACTGCCACAAGACTTTGACATGTCGCAAGTTGCCCCGGTTGCCATTGGCATTGCTAAGCCTATTGGTGCAACAACCGAAGCAATTCGCATATCTATGGCGGTAGAACCTCATTCAAGAGATCTTACCGAACCACCAACTACCCACGGCAGCTACAATCCACACTATCACATAAAAGCACACACCCAAAAGCAATTAGAACAAGCAACTGCTGGCATTAAAAAAGGGCCCAAAGCACATTTACCCTTTGACACCACCATATATCCTGGGTTCCTATTCCCCCACATTGCAGGCGGCACCCTTTTACTCGACTCAGTGCAGACCGATCCAGCGTGTACCACAAAAAAAGTACGCGAGATTGGAGAACAAATCTCTGATCAGTACCAGCTCAAGACCATTTACGCAGGAACGGATAGAATCACGGGAGGACAGAATCTTCCGCCTATATGTTTTTCAGTCCCTACGGTTGCTCGGATGGCTCTTGAAAAGCAAGTGACAGCAAAAGGCCGCCGCCAGAGCCTCTCAGACAGATTTGCCAGAGCAGCGGCAGACCTGATGCACTTGGGTGGATAATACATATCTAGAAGTAGACCTTTCTGCCTATAGTTGCGACTCAAACATACGGTAGAACGCGCCTTTTTTCACGATAAGTTCATCGCATGTCCCCTGTTCAACTATCTTGCCGTCTTGCATCATATACGCAACATCGGCTTTCTTAATGGTTGTTAATCGATGTGATATGGCTATGATTGTTTTTTTCTTGTCGGCGAACAGCTGCTTGAAAATTCGTGCTTCGGCAAGTGCGTCTATAGCACTCGTCGGTTCGTCTAATATAATCACCGGTGCGTCACGATAAAAGTTTCGCGCAAGCGCTAGGCGCTGCCACTGCCCACCCGATAAGTCAACGCCAGGTGCACCATCTTCGTCTTCAATCCACGGGCTAAGGGCTGTATAGGGACAAGATAATGCAATAATTCTATCTTGTACCAATGGACTAAATCGGCGACTTGAGCAGTTAAAACTAGAGCGAGGCAAAGCTATTAGAAATGCGCTCAATAGTAACTTCAGTGAGGACATGATAAAAGATACACTTGATGCTATTGAGAAGGATATAAAGGATACTAGCAATGAACTTGAAGCTATCAATGAAATAGAGCAAGACTTCATCGAGTTCGCCATTGATTTCGTAGAGAACTTACGCACAAAATTCTGGGAGTTAAACGCTGAAGATATTGCAATATGTAAACAGTTGCTATTTCCAGACGGTTTTTCCGTATCACGAGACAAAAAAGTTTACACCCCCCACAATTAGCGACATTTACAGAGTAACGACCAAAGAAAAAACACCTGCTAATACAGATGTTTCTACTTTGGCTGGGGATGAGGGATTCGAACCCCCGAATGCCAGGACCAGAACCTGGTGCCTTACCACTTGGCGAATCCCCAGTGCATAGTACAGTTTTGTATTATACACGACCCCCTCGCTCTTGTTAAGGGCGAGCTAGCTTCTTCAGCTCACTCTCCGTCGTATTCGCACCGAAAGCTGGCATGCCAGTCTCTAAAGCCCTACCACTTGCTAAATCACCTATAACCAATGCGTCAAAACCAATAGCATCGACCACTTGAGCGACCACAACCACACCCTCATGGTCATTGCCAGCTATAGCAATTGCCTTCCGTCTAGACGCACCTCTAGGGCGAGCCTCATCCAGCAAATGATGATATCCCATATGATTCAGCGCCTTTATCACTCTCGCTGACGCAAAATACCGTTGCACCTCTTCACTTTGACTCATCTCTCCTGGAATAATATCTGACAATTCGCCATCAACCTCTGGCCAGTAATTCATCGCATCGACCACAATGTTTCCAGAAAATAAACTACTATCGATGTGCCGAAAATTCTTCAGAGGTATCGCCAATATCACCAAGCCAGCCTTTTTTGCAAGCTTTTCAGTAGTCACTGCCTGCGCACCTGGCGCTAAAACCTCAACACTCAGAGCAATCTTTGACGGGTCTCCTGAACCAGATATATACACTTCATACCCAGCTCGGAGACATAGCTGTGCGAGCACTATACCGAGTTTACCAGCACCTACAATACCGATGGTCGCAGGTCCAGACACTATTCTTCCCCTAGTAATGCACGGACCCGAGGAATCACCTCCCCGCCATACAGCTCGATCATCCGTTCACGGTCTCCTACCATTGTTGGGCCAAAACCGTACACAATGTCAAACCTCTCGATATCGAGCATTCGTATGGTCGCCGCCATCTTTTGCGCCACCGTTTCTGGAGAACCAACATACAGCGAACCCTGTGAAATCTCTTGTTCAAACTGTTCTCGAGTAATATTCGGCCAGCCCCTCGTTCGCCCCACTCGTTCATGATGAAGCTTAAATAGCGGCCAAAATAGCTCTTTCGCTTCTCTATCCGTCTCGGCTATAAACCCCGGAGAGTGTATGCCGACAGGCTGGATGGCATGTCCGTTCGATTTCAACGCACGATGATACAGCTCGATAAGCGGTTTAAATCGCCGCGGTGAGCCACCGATAACAGCAAGCATGAGTGGAAAACCATATTTTGCCGCACGAATAACTGATTGTGGCGAACCACCCACTCCTACAAGCGTCGCCAGCTTCCCCGACTCAGTCTTTGGGAAAATATCTGCTTCATCAAGACTTGGCCGCGTTGTACCCTCCCACGATACTGGTGTTTCCTTGAGTATCCGAGCAAAGAGTTCTATCTTCTCTTCAAATAATATCTCGTAGTCCCGTAAGTCATAGCCAAATAAGGGAAAAGACTCGGTAAACGAACCTCGGCCAAGAATTACCTGGGCTCTCCCATTCGACAGCGCATCAAGTGTTGAAAACCGTTGGTACACTCGCACTGGATCGCCTGAACTCAGCACCGTCACCGCCGAGGCAAGCTTGATGTGCTTTGTCTTGCCTGCAATACCCGCCAAAACCATTTCTGGACTCGATATCGCATATTCAAACCGATGATGCTCACCCAAACCTATCGCATCGATACCAAGCTTATCCGCCATGACCGCCTCTTTGACTACCTGTCGTATCGATGCTGCACCACTCAAAAGATTACCATTATTATCTCGAGCAATATCACCAAATGAATCAATGCCAAATTCTATCTTTTTCTGTCTTGTCATACGCCTCTCTTCTCATTTGCAGTACTCTGTATTATACCAGCTCTTCCCCCAGGAAGCATAAGCCTGTTGTATTTTATACAAACTGCCTTGTAATGGTCTCCTTAAAACAGTAGTATAGACATAAGCGAACATACAAAAACAAAAATCACCAAAAAAGTATACTTCGCTCTACGATATCCACCACAACTATGATTGGAGGGGCTTTCCCCTCCATTTCGTTTTCTATAAGAAATGGTATAAAAAAAAGCCGGCTGTTTTATTGGCCGGCTGTTTCTTTAGCTTGAAGAGCTATTTATTTCTTTGAAGCTTGGTCGAGGTATACACCGATGCCCCCTGAAGTACCAGCTATCGCATTGAACACGAGTCCATGTACATAGCCGATAAGCCAGCCAATCGCAAAGTAGACAAGCGGTAGAATAATGATACCGAGAGCTCCTGTAACAAGACCGAATGAAAGTCCCGCCAAAACGCTACTTGTCTCTTGTGTGAGATTGATAGTGACGCGAAGCGAATAAACGATCGCGACAAAAAAACCAATAGCTGCAGCCAACACGCCCTCAAATAACGCAATCGAGCTCGCTTGTACACCAGTTACTACAGTTTTTGTACCTTTAGCCATGAAATTATCTCCTTCTCTAGCTATATTTACTTACTATTTTTCTGTGCATGCGTATATCCAAGATGCTCTGGAAACGCTTCAATGAAAGCTGTTCTTAGTTGAGCAACCCGCATAATAACGGCGCCCGCAATCCAGACGAATATCCACCAGAACGAATCGCTCACTCGTTCAGCAACTGTGGCTATAACGCCCTTTGAACCAAGACTTTCCATAGATACACTGCTGCCGATCAAGAAAATACCAGCCATCACAAAGCCCATGCCTACCAGTGAAGTTGCCAGCGTAACAAGGCTCGAACCGAGCAACGGTGCCGACAAGGCAATATGGAGGCCAATGATGAATCCAGCTAGCGATAGCATGAATAGCACAAAGCCATTTTCCGATAGACCAAGCGCTACGCCAAATAGTGTCAATAGAGATGACATACCGAGCGCTACCAAGATAACGAGGGCGATATCAAAGAACGAATATGACAATACTGCCATCACAAGTCCGAAGATACACGCTGTTAATATTGCAATGGTCGTGCTAGTGACTCCAGTGCCAAAGATCCCCTGGATGCCAGTAAAACCAATGGTAGCACCTACCATAAGCCCCGCTATTGGCAGCATCGCCTTAAATAGTTTCAGCCCCAACAGTCCTATTGCTAGTCCAGCAACTATGAGACAGGTGGCTATAAAAATCTCCATTCTTTCCCCCTTTGATCACTAATAGTAGTCTCACAGTAGCATAGCCATAACAAAACTACAATAGGCTACTTGCCGCGTTGCTGCGCCAATGCTTTCTTAAAGAGCACCATCGGTAACAATATACCCGCAAGCACCGAGACGAGCCAGATGATGAGTGGAGCAATAATCCATGCCACCAAGCTGCTAATTTGTAGCCCGCTCGTAAAAGCAACTGTCAGCAAAAGCACCACAAATGTCGTCACCAAAGCGATACCACCGCGAAACGCCGGTGCGTATTTGATAGCCATTTTGAGAACAAATGGCGCTAGCAACACCTGCATGAGCGTAAAAAACAGCACGCTCACAATAAACCCTACCGCATCGATACGAAAATCGGTCACCAAAAGTGCCGCTGCCAAAAGCCCCAAAGCATTCCCGCAAATCAACAATACTGTCTGAATCATAAACCGCATCACAACTCCACACCCCTTTCTCTATTACTGTATAAACTTTATTGTAGGCGTTTAATTGGTGCTGTCAAGCCAAGAGTGTTATTTAGGAAGTCAACGAATGCTCATCACGCCATTTTGCTATTTCGCCGTGATTGCCGCTTAAAAGTACACTCGGTACGCTCAAGTCATGAAACACCTCCGGCCTCGTGTATTGCGGAAATTCCAGCGTCTTGCCATCGGAAAAACTCTCAATCTCTGCTGATGTTTCGCCACCAAGTACCCCAGGTAGCAAGCGCACAATGGAATCGATAATCGTCATCGCGGGCAATTCGCCGCCCGTCAACACATAGTCGCCAACACTGATTTGCTCATCTACCAGCTCTAGTATTCGCTCGTCCACACCCTCATAGCGCCCGCAGATGAAGATATAGCCATGCTCCGCCTCGGCATATTGCCTCGCCACTTCTTGTCGCCAGCGTGTCCCTCGCGGCGTCATAAGGAGTACTTTAGCCGCCGGATCGTTCTTTTTCGCCTCCAAAACAGCATTCCACAGCGGCTCCACCATCAAAAGCATGCCGTCACCTCCACCGTATGGCGTATCATCCACTTGCTTTCGTGGGCCCAAACCAAATTCACGCAAATCAACCGTCTCCAGCGACACAATAGCATCCTTTTGCGCCTTCCACATCATCGAACTCTCGAACACGCCGCATAGCATACCCGGAAACAGCGTAATTACCTGAAATTTTCTCATACCTTACATTGTACCACTAAAAAACCACCCGCTATAGGGTGGTTTCTCAGACAAATAAGGCTCTCAACTCTTATCAAGTTGCTCGCATAGAGCTTTTTCAGTTCTCGCATATGTTTGAACTACTAATGATTATATATCGAGATCATCGAGTTCCGCAAGCTCTTTTCGAGACTTTTTTGCGAAATCAGACTCTGTTTCTTCACTAGTTTCCACAGCTTCATCAGTAGAGTTATCCACACCAGCAGCAGAATCGTCGTCTGAGCTAGCCTGACTGCCCCCATGATGGTCATCATTATTGACAATTTTTAGGTTGTAGCGAGCGCTATTTTTGGTACCGAGAGCCCGTAATAGCGTTCGTAGGCTCTGTGCTGTCATACCACGACGGCCAATCACTCGTCCTAAATCTTCAGGATCGACAGTTAGCGTGAGTAACACGCCTTTTTCATCTATGATTCGCTCGACCACTACGGCATCTGGATTTTCTACCAGTGATTTAACGATATATTCTACAAATTGTTGGTCAATAGTCATATTTCCTCCGTTACAGTCTCTTATTGTATTGTCGTGCTATCAGTATAGCATCAAAAACCGCTCGTCGGCAATAACCACGAGCGGCATCGTTTATACTTTAAGTGTATTTATTCGGCAGTTTCAGCCGCGACTTCTTCAGCAGGAGCCTCTTCAGCCTCCTCTTTTGGCTGATTTTTGCGCAGTTTGTCGGCTTTTTTGACTTGCTTTTGCTTGTCGCCTTCAAATTGCTTCACCCAAGCAGGAAGTTTTACACCAGCTTCTTTGAGAAGCTTAACAACTCGAGGTGTTGGCTGTGCGCCATTGTCGAGGTATTTCTGAGCTATTTCAACTTGAATATTAGTTTCCTTGGTGTGTGGGTTGTAGCTACCAACATAGGCAACTACACGACCGCTTGACGGATGACGGTTAGATTCTTGAACCGCTAAACGATAGACTGGATATGCCTTTCGTCCCAAGCGTTGCAAACGAATTGCGAGCATGTAGAATAGTTCCTTCTCTCTTAAAAATATTGTTACTTCTTACCAATTGTACAGTGTTTTAGTAGTAAAGTCAATCTGTTTTAGCCTGATATTTTTCTAAAGCCGCTTCAGCAGCTTTTCGTTCAGCATAATGCTTTGACGGCCCCACTCCTTCGCCCATCTTTTTATCGCCCACGAATACGCCCAGAGTAAATATTTTTTCGTGATCTGGGCCTTCTTCGGATAGTACTTTATAGACAGGCGTACAATTATCGAGCCGTTGTGACACCTCTTGTAGATGTGATTTCGGGTCACGCCACGAGCCAACAGCTAAAATACCCTCAAGCTTTGCCGTGATATGCTTGTGAATAAATTTAGCCGCATCGTCATAGCCTCTTTCAAGATAGATAGAGCCGATAACCGCTTCAAAGGCATTTGCCAATATCTGCTGCCGAGCTCGTTCGCTCCCCTTCTTTTCACCTCGACTCATGCGAATCAGTGACTCATACCCCAGCGCTTCGCCCGCAGCCCCAATACTCTCAGTTCGCACCAAAGCCGCTCGCCACGCCGTTAATACCCCTTCGGGTTCGCTAAAGTTCTTATACAAATAGTCTGTCACCACGAGCTCTAGTACTGCATCACCCAAAAATTCTAATCGTTCATTGTGCTCCGACACCGATTTTTTATGCTCGTTCACATAACTACGATGTGTCAGGGCAGTGATAAGCAATTGTATATTCTCGTATTCGAAGCCGAGCACTTTCAGTGCAAAGTCTTGATACGGTGCAACCGACATTCCGCTCATATGTTATAGCCCTTCTTCCCGAATGCGCCGTTTCGCCAGCAGCATCAATTTTCCAATATCTTCGTATTCTATAAGGTCAAGTGCTTCATTGAACGGCACCCACTTGATACCATTCATCCACTCTTCTTTCTGAATCGCATCGGTATCGCCCTTAGCGCGGACAAGATAGATTTGTGTTGTCATCAGCACAAGCTTATCTATGCGACGATAGCGAAAGTGAATTTTACCAAGCCACCCAAGCATATCTACCTGTTTCAAGCCTGCTTCCTCGCCTATTTCTCGCCGCGCAGTATCAACCGCCGTCTCACCTTCTTCAATATGCCCTTTCGGTATGGTCCACCTATCTTTTGCGTCTTGTATGAGCAAAATTTCTATATTATCGTGATTTTCCGCGCTATGACGAAAAATAATACCACCACTCGTCGGCTCACGAACAATCTCCTGAATGGACGATTTGCGGTTAAAATACTTCTTAAATTTATCCAGTCGTGGTGCTACCATCGTTCGACTCTCCTTCCACAAGAGTACGGAAGGCAGTGCCCAGCACGCCATTCACAAACTTGCTCGAATTGTCAGAACCAAACGCCTTTGCCAGCTCAACCGCTTCATTGATAGCAACCTTCACTGGCACCGTATCTTGAAGATAGAGTAGCTCGTACAGTCCAAGTCGTAGCACGGAGCGATCTATTCGCGATATCTGGTCGAGTGGCCACTCTGGTGCCATCGGCGCTAGCGTTTCATCGAGTTCCGTCTGTCGCTCTAGAACTCCTCGAATCAGTCGCTCGACAAATTCACGATCAGCAATCGCCTCTTCGTACCGCTTGAAATTGCGGTCAAGAATACTATCAATATTTGCATCAATATCTCCCACTTGCAAGCGGAGTTCATATTCGTATAGCGTCTGTAGCGCTACAATACGGCCGAGATGACGATTCGATGCCATGGGCGTTTAATTCTTTCTCTTATATTTCTTGTTAAACCCTTTTCAAAAGGGTGACTAGGCTTTGGCGCTGCCTGTTTCGCGCTTTGTGGTTTTCACCTTCACTGGCGATGTAGCGTTGACCGCTCGAGCCAGCTTTAGTCGTAAATGACTTCGTCGCAAGCCAGTCTTTCGGGGGCTTGACTGCTTCTTTGGTTGTGCCATAGTAAATAACTCCTTTTTCGGTTCATGATAACACTTACCAACAATTATACCGATTTTTATGAAATTTCTCAAGCAGTTTACAAGATAAAGTGCAAAATACTATTGACTTTTGATACAGCTTGTGATAATATAAAAGTATGAGGGCGGCGAAAGCGAACGCCCTGAAAGGAAATTGTTTGTTATATGAGTAACTTTTTGAAGAACGGAAACAGGCTTGCTGCTGCGCCACTTATAGTTGTATCCGGATTAGGACTCACCGCATGCAACGAAGGAATTTCCCTCACGGATGAAGATATTGTGCCAGGCACTACTGCCATATCTATCTGTGATGGTGCCAACCTTCGCTCACGACCTAATACGGGAGACAAGTATGACTCGACTCTCCTAAAGACCGTAGATTTTGGAGATGCCCCAGATGGTACTTGTGTAGATATACCGACCGACGCGTCTATTTATCATGTATATGAGGAAGCCAACGGAGTATGGTATGGCGTGCCTGAAACAGTTATCACAGATAGCCTTGGGTTAGAAGGCGTAGAAGGTACCCCTTCAAAAACAGGACCTGACAACACAACCAAGATTATTTGGATAAATGGGCAGAAGATATTAATCATGCAAGGAGAAGGTGCCGAAAAGCACGCACCCCGCAATATCACTACTGGTTAAGCCCCTACAACATGATAAAAACGACCAGAGAGAATCATCCTGGTCGTTTTTATATTGTTACCTCTTCCTATACAACAACACTCACCAGCTTACCCGGAATATACATCACCTTTTTTGGCTCGCTAGTCAGAAATCGCTGGACATTTTCATCCGCTAAAGCAGCTTCTTTGATGGTTTGTTCGTCTGTATCGACCGGCATTTCCAATTTTGCTCGGAGCTTGCCGTTCACTTGCACTACTATAGTAATAGTGCCGACAGTCATGAGACTATCGTCCCATGACGGCCAAGCAGCAGTATCGAGCATGTCACCGTTGCCAAGCTGCTGCCATAACTCTGCCGTAAGGTGAGGCGCAAACGGCGATAGCAGCTGAACAAGCGCCTCGATAGGCTCCCGCCACGCAATGCTAAACCCCTGCTCCTTGAGCTTGTACAGTTCGTTGACATACTCCATGAGCGCCGCAATGGCGGTATTGAAGCTGAGCCGACGAATGTCATCGGTCACCTTTTTGACAGTTCGGTGCCTCAAAGCTACCAACTCAGAATTCTCACCTTTCTTAGCAGTGTCACTCGACTCGATATATTCTTGCGTCAGCGTATAGGCTCGGTTCAAAAAGCGATATACTCCGGCGATACCACGGCTACTCCAGTTGCTATTTTCATTGATTGGACCAAGAAATAACTCGAAAGTTCGTAAGGAGTCAGCACCATAGCCAGCATCAATCACCTCGAGTGGATCAACGACATTGCCATAGCTTTTACTCATTTTACGACCATCTTCCGCCTGAATAAGGCCATGATAGACCAGTTTCTTTACTGGTTCTTTGGTCGGCACTAAGCCCATATCGTGAAATACATGACTCCAAAAACGAACATATAGCAAGTGCGCCACTGCATGATCACCACCGACATACATATCGAGTGGCATCCAATGATCGGCTTTTTCTGGCGACCACGCCTGCTCGCTATTGTGCGGGTCAAGATAGCGTAGCAAATACCAGCTGCTACAGGCATAGCCATCCATGGTGTCGGTCTCTCGCTCGCCCTCTACCCAAGAATCGCCTTCAGGTTTTGCCTCGGCCCTTGAGCGCGTCTCGCCAGTCTCTACATGTACCCACACCTTCACCCATTCTTCAACGCCAGCCAACACCGAGCCTTCGCCTGTTGGTGCATAATTTTCGACAAATGGCAGCTCTACCGGTAAGCAGCGTTCGCTCACTGCAATTGCCCCGTGGTCCTTGGTGTGAACAACCGGAATTGGCGCACCCCAGTAGCGTTGGCGACTGACCAGCCAGTCACGCATCTTGTAAGTCACTTTTGGGCGACCCCGCTCTTCTTGTTCGAGCCAGGCTACTATCTGCTCTCTCGCATCTTCAGAGCGAGTGCCGTTAAATACACCAGAATTGATGAGCTCGCCCTCACCGTGATAGCAAGCATCGGTCGTTTCTTCTGGTGTATCAATGACTTTGACTATCGGCAGGTCAAATTGCTCCGCAAACGCCAAGTCTCGTTCATCATGAGCTGGCACCGCCATAACAGCACCAGTACCGTATCCCCACAGCACATAGTCTGCCACCCAGATAGGTACTTGTTCGCCCGTAGCTGGGTTTGTGGCATATGCACCCGTGAAAACACCGGTTTTTTGTTTCGTCTCAGCCATGCGCTCAATTTCTGATTTCTTAATAGCGTCAGAAATATATTGCTCGACCATCTCACGCGTTTCATTGTTCACGAGGTTTTTTATCAGTGGATGCTCAGGGGCAAGCACAATAAAGGTCGCGCCAAATAGCGTATCTGGGCGCGTAGAAAATACGGTGATTTCTTCTTGCGTATCGACCACTTGGAAGATAATTTCTGCGCCTTCACTGCGGCCGATCCAGTTGCTCTGCGCAACTTTGATTTTGTTGGGCCAATCGAGGCTTGGTAGTTCTTCCAACAAGGCGTCGGCATACTGAGTAATTCTGAAAAACCACTGCGTCATGGACTTCTTTTCGACAAATGTCCCGCAACGCCAGCATTTACCGCCCTCTACCTGCTCGTTCGCGAGCACTGTTTTATCGACTGGACACCACCATTGATTTGCCTCTTTTTGATAGGCAAGATCTTTCTTGAATAGCTGCGTAAAAATCCACTGTGTCCACTTATAATATTCTGGACTACTGGTGTTTATCTCTCGCGACCAGTCGATACTTACACCCATGCGCTTCAGTTGCTCGGTGAAGTTACTGATGTTCACTTTCGTCACTTCGCTCGGTGCTGTACCCGTTTTTATGGCGTAGTTCTCGGCAGGCAAACCAAATGCATCCCATCCCATAGGATTCAGGACATTTTTGCCGTGAGACCGCTGAAACCGAGCCACCGCATCGACAATAGCGTGCTCAAAAGCATGACCCGTGTGCATGCCAGCACCGCTCGGATACGGGAACATGCATGAAATGTAAAATTTTTGTCGCGTATCACCATCGAGAGCCTGATAGCGATTACTCTTTGCCCAAATATCTTGCCATTTTGGCTCAATTTCCGTAGGATTGTATCGTTTCATATCTGTTATAATAGCACAAAATTGCTACCGAGAGAAATGAGCTGCTCCCCCGGGCTTCTCTAGATAGTGTAAAGAGTCGAGCTTGACTGGGTAGACTGTGGAGTCACGCCATAGATATTTTGCATCACTTCTTCGATTTCTTTTTGCAAGTCTTTCAGAGAAGTAGCGTCTTTCGGTATTTCGACTGTTTGTGGCGCATTCAGTTCGAAATCTGCCGCAACCGTTACCTCAGATACAGCGGTCGGACTCGTGTCTAGATTATCGCCCTTTGCGACCATCTCAACGCGTTTGAGCTGATGCGTGAGCGGTGTCACCCACATACGGATTGTCGTAGCAGGCTGGTCGCCATTAGCAGTAGTATCGTTCGTACTGCCATTTGAGGTATCGGTCGTACCCTGGCACTTTTTCAGTTCTTTCGCTAGTTTCGACTCTGAAACTTGCTTGCCAAACGCTTCGGCGTTCTTTTGAGTCGTATCACCCATATCGAGCTCAAAGCCAACTGCTCCCTTGTAGCCCTCTACCGTCACGCCTCGCTTGGCAATAAGAAATGGGTTGTCGCGATAGGCTTTTGTCACTTCGTCGCGCATCGCTGGGTCTTCGTTGAATTTTTTCATGGTATCGGTGAGGCACTTTTGCATAGTACCGATACTTTCTTCGGAATCCGACAGGTCGCTCGGGTCAATCTTAATCCATCGTGAATCAACTTTTTTGATGAAGGGGTCGAGTGCTTGAAGCATCTGTGTAGCCATCTGTTGAATATACCCTTGATCCTGCGTTGTGCCCGTCTGAGCCATCATTTTCACAGCATCTTCAACAGCCTTTCTGATACCATCGGCCTTAACATATGCCACGCCATTGTCGGCCAAAACGGCATCCAGCTTAAGTGTAATAGGGTCGGAACCTTCGGCTTTGAAACTGAAATCTACCGTTGCTTTCGACGAGCCAGCCTTACCAGCAGAGACTGCGTTCATCGTTACCGTACCACCTTGGTATTTGATGGAGGCTTCCGTGTTGGTCGCAACCGTCTTGGCATTAAACACACTCATCACGCCATCGGTGATCATCTTTTCAGGATTTGACCACCAGAAGAAATAAAGTAGTGCCGCAGCAATAAGAACAACTGCGCCAATGATAATTCCTATGAATAGGCCTTTCTTCTTGTTTGCTATCGGCTTTTGACCGCCTGGCTGCGGGTCGGTAGTCGACTGAGGAGCAATGATTGGGGCAACTGGGGCTGCTGAGGTTGGTGTACTTGCTAGTTCGTCCTCCATGGATAGCGTAGAAGCTGCTACTTCTGGTGAGGCCGCTGGTTCATCCTCGATAATCACCGTTGGAGCTTCCAATGCCGACACAGGGGCTGGTTCGGTCTCTACCACCTCCGCTGGTGAAACCATCATTTCTTCGGTTTCTGGCGAAAATGATGCAACTTCTGGTACTATAGTGTCTTCTACGGCTAGTGTATTACTAGGTTCTACTGCTGGTTCTTGAAATGTCGTTGGCTGAACGGCCGAAACAGATTCTTCTACTGGTTGGTTTTGATCTACTGGCATTGGTGGTTGACTAGTGTCGGCCTGATTTTCTTCTGGATTCATTTTGTGTCCCCTTTTAACGATGGTGATGGTAAACTGCTATTGTTTACTAATATATCACATCATTTCGCATCGCTAAAGCGTGAGAAAAGGTCATCTTTCATACGCATGTCCTCTGGCGACTGGCGAACCAACTGATGATCTTCAGACATATTGCATAGTATTTTCACTGTTTCTTCTAAATGCGAGATGCGCGAGCCTTTCACAAGTATGATTGCTCCGTCTTCGGTGATGCTCCTCACAAATGCGCCCGCTTCTATAGCGTCGCGGCATACTTTTACCTGACATCCCCGTTGCTTCGCGACAGTTGCCAAATTGCCAGACGATTGCTCGCCAACTACAACAACCCATGCCAAAAAGTCGGGGTTGCACAAAGCGCCAATATGACCATGGTATTCCGCAGATCGTTCATGCAGATGATCCATATCGCCCAGTATGGCAATCCGTTGTGGTGCATCACTGAACGAATAGAGTGTTTGCAACGCAGAGGCTGCATCTGCGGGCGATGAGCTTTTGGAATCGTCAAGAATAACTGTGCCTTGAATACCCCGCAAAGGATTCATGCGGCCGGGCATGGCCTGAACTTGCGGAATGGCAGTGGCTATTTCTTGCTCGGTCATACCTAACTGGCTCGCTACCGCGGTACTAGCAGCGAGCGCGCGAATACTGTGCTCGCCAACCAGCGCGGTCGTTGTTTCAATGGGCGCCTGCCATTCAGGTGCGCCAATTTGAATTTTCGTATCGAATGCCTGTTGGCTATCAGTCATCACTACGCTATACTCAGCGATCACATCCGACCCATAGGTAGTAATATTCGGCGTAGTGATGAGTTCGGCAAATCTTCCTTCAACATCATCACGATTGATGATAGCCAACCCCGCATGAGCTGTGATAGACATAATTTCTTGCGCCAGCGCATCAACCGAAGGAAATAGTTGTAAACGAACTGGTGAAATGGCGGTTATAACAGTAATAGCTGGGTGGAGGTATTCGACATATTGCGCCACACTACCCTTGGCGTTCATAGGCAATTCCTGAACAATAACATCTACTACCGCTTCTTTTTTCACTACTCTCCGAGCTGCCGATAGCGCTTTTAGCCCGGCGAATAGTCCCATTTTTTTCGGCATAGCAATACCCAAGATAGTAAATGGTATCGAAAATGGCGATGGATCCACCTCATCATGCATTCGCACGCGATATTTCGTAGACAAAACAGTACCAATAGCTCGCTTCACACTCGCCTTGCCGACACTACCGACAACAACAACGAGGCGAATATCTGGATGTTTGTCGAAATACTGCTTAACGAGTTTCTGCAATTTTTTGTGGAACATATTTTGTAGCATAGATATATGATAGCGGATAATGGTTGTTGTTTCTAGGGGGCAGATTACATTCAGCCAAATTCTATTGTATACTCAGGGTAAGTTATCCATAAGCTTTTAATAGGAGTAAATCATAAGCAAAAAACCATCAAACCGTTCAGTGATACGCAAAGCGAAAAATCTGCAGAGCCCATGGGTAATCATACTGCAATCAGTAGTTATCATGATTGTAACAATAGAAGCTACGCTGTTGATGAAAGGCTACGCTTCAAGCGATAAAGAAATGGTATTCTTCTGGATAGCTCCCTGCCTGATATTCGTCGGTGCCTTAGTGCTATCTTTCACGGTGAAGGGTTGGTCTCGATGGATTTGGATAGGATTAACTATTCTCGTGGCGATTATACTATTGATTATGATGTATACTTTTTTATTCCTAAATATCCAATACTGATCCAAATTATCAATCACAAAGATTTATATGGTCAACACAGTTATTAGTAGCCAGGGAATCCCTGACGGATGTAGGTATGGCTTTACTCGAGGTAACTGCTTTCTGCCCGATGGATTGGGCGAGGTAGTTTACCTTGCGATTATCTCTGCGTGTTTTATCGTTGGTACGATCCTCTTTATCACAAATAGATGTAAAAACTAACCATAGCTTGATTGCATGGTCGCGTAAGAGAAAATACCTCACGAATGTGAGGTATTTTCTTTGGTGCGATTTTACAACCAAGTCAGAACCGATTTCGAGCAAAACGGCTGAGCCGTGCAGGCTCAGCCCCAACGCCTGCGCGGGCAAGCCCGCGCTCGCCCCACCAGAAAAACCCTTTGCCTTATTTTTTTGAATTTCCCCCCGCCGAGATTTCTTTTTTAGTTGTAAAGGGTGTTTCTGGTGGTTCGACTACTGCACAAGCAATAGAGGTGTTGGGGCTTCGCCCAGGCGGCAAAGCCGCCGCGCTACGCGTTCTCAGTCCGAAAGCTTAACTGCCAAACTGGATACTCAGTACCGAGCCGATAACATATAGCAATATTGCTGTAATTAAACCAGCTATAACTCTGATGATAATTTTTTGTGTAGCCTCTGAGCGTGATTGTGCTGTTTTTTCTTTTTCTTGATGAGTTCTGGCAATAGGCTTCGATTTCTTAGTTAGCTTGAGAACTTCATGGGTTGGCGACCAGTCGCCAACCGCTATACCAATGGACTCATCTTTTATATCGACAAATCCCTTGCTCACAGCATTTTTGACAAAATCTTCGCTAAATTGCTTTTTGGCGCTATCAAGCGTGTAGCTGTAGCTCGTATTGGTTTTGACTAGGTCGAGCAGCTCAACAAGTTGTGGCTGAGTTAGCCTGTAAAATGTGCGGCGCACCATTTTTCTTTATCTGCCAGCCTTTACTGCCGCATCTTCAATCCATTTTCCAAGGTTTGCTGCGCCATTGCTTGCGTTCCATTTGTAAACGGGGTATCCCGCTGGTAATGGGTTGGCTCCAAGATTGCCAGTGTTACCGTGCTGGTCTTTGATACCACTGATGTGTACACCAATTAAGCCCTTGCCAAGTTCTATGCTCTTTTGGATTTCATATTTAACCCACCTTCGGCTGGCAGTTTGCTCTCCGATAAGCACCACTGTAACAGATGTACCTTGTAATTGCCTGTCAATCCAATTCTTTATGGCAGTATCACCATTACGCTTGATTGACTCCCACTCGGCCTTATCGTAAAAAGGACTTTTCTCAAGATTAGTAATTACTCCGCAGTTACGCACTTGCCCGACGCGCCATGCGTCGCGGGCGTAATGAAAACTAAAAAATACTTTACGAGCCATGGATAATCCTCACCTCCAATCCATAATTATTTATCATTAACACGAGAAGAATAAGCATAATAAGCACTGTGCCATAGAACAGCACTAATACAGGGCGACCGAAGAAAGTCTTCAGCCAGCACTTGAATGACCTGTCGCCTTTATCTGGGGTTAGCGTGTAATCAATCTTTTCTGGCTCGATTACGGCGACTTTGTTATAAATATTCCGAAAAGCCCGCTCCAGCATGAGATAGTAGGCGTCAACGCTCCAAAATAGTAATGTTGATACGATAGGCACAGCCATAAGAGCTGTATTTGAGTCTTGCGCCGCAAATGCCGATATACCAGCGATGATAGTGATTGACCACCCCTTGAATAGGAAAGAGTTTGACGCCATACGATTAACCACACCTTGTATGAGTTCAAGATGTTTGCGTTTATCTTCGGCTGTTGTACCTCCGTTTGCCATGGTGTTATTATAGCTCCCCAAGAAGATATTTGCAATACTAACATTAGCATTTCATAATATGCTTATGCTTTTATAGTCTTTCGCCCCATACGCCCATATTCACCTTTTTTCAGTAGTGCGATATAATAAAAGGGCAACAACTAAATAATCAAAGCGCCTCGGCATGAGGAGCTTAACGCTTGAAAGGCGGTCATTTGGCTTACTTTCAATTGGTGCGTTAAGCTCTGATTGTTTAGTTGTTGCAGCCAGTGGCTGCCTTTTTTGTTGGTTGGTAGTTCCGCGGCTTTTAACTACAGGAGGGACGACCAGACCAATGACCAGAAAACAAAAGTACACCGTGGTATCTCTATTCGCTGGAGCTGGCGGCATGGATATTGGCTTTGACCTTGAGGGCTTTAAGACAATATGGGCGAACGATTTTGACAAAGATGCTTGTGAAACGCACAAGGCGTGGTCGGGCGCAGAAGTGGTTTGTGGCTCTATCGAGAAAGTTGATTTAGACACACTACCAAAGGCTGACGTTGTGCTTGGTGGCTTTCCGTGTCAGGGCTTTAGCCTTGCGGGGCCACGTAAGGTTGATGACAAGCGCAACGTCCTATACCAGTACTTTGTAAAGGTCATTGAAAAAGTACAGCCTCGTGCTTTTGTCGCAGAGAATGTCAAGGGTATTCTCACGCTTGGCGGCGGCGAAATCATCAAAGTGATTATTCAAGAGTTTTCAGATAAGGGGTATAACGTACAGTTCAAGCTACTGAACGCAGCCGACCATAACGTACCCGAAGATCGTTTTCGTGTCATTATGGTTGGTATCCGCAAAGATGTAAAAACGGATTTTTCATACCCAGAGCCAGCAAAAGAAAAAGTAACGCTTAAACAGGCGCTTGGTCATTTTTCTGAACCAAAAGACGGCGAGGTATTAGAGGGCGGCTTTTCGCCACGCTTTATGAGCCGAAACAGAAAACGAGGTTGGGACGAACAGGCATTTACAGTCCCTGCTATGGCAAAGCAAGTAACACTCCACCCCTCATCTCCAGACATGGTAAAGCTCGATAAAGACCTGTGGCAGTTTGGTAAAGGCAAAACACGGCGATTATCGTGGCGAGAGGCTGCTGCCGTTCAGACTTTCCCCGAGGACATGCACTTTGCTGGTAATCTGGTGTCTATTTATAAGCAGATTGGTAACGCTGTACCCGTTAATTTAGCACGAGCAGTGGCGAGTGAGCTGTATAAATCACTGGGGCGTGCGGAGTAATGACCACCGCAAGGCTTAACCAGACAATACAGGGCAAAGCCTATGAATATGCTTGCATGCAAGCCATCGCTGATAGCGTTGGACACGTTAGGCGTGTGCGCATAGTGCATAATTCAAGCCTAACAGTTGCGCAAAATGCGTGGGAGTTAATCGATGACACGCAGAAAACGAAAATGACAAAATCTGCACGAGCTGGCGTTGAAACCCTACTGCAACTTGAGCCAAAGATTGTAGAAGACGGCAATGATGATTTAGAACTATCTCTACAGGCTGACAAGAAAGGTGTCGAAGGCGACGTTCGCGATGTTCTCATTATTCGGCGGAGCATTGCATGGGAGATTGGTATTTCAGTAAAGCACAATCACTCTGCAGTTAAACACTCTCGGTTATCGCAAAGTATAGATTTTGGCAAAGAGTGGTTTGGCGTGCCAAGCTCACCTCATTATTTTGATGAGATATTGCCAGTGTTTACTCGGTTAAATAGGTTAAAATCAGCGGGGGTAAGATGGGGTGATATAAGTGATAAGGCAACAGCCATATACGTACCGCTTCTTAACGCCTTCATGAACGAATTGAGGCGGCTTGATACCGAAAACCCAAACGTAGTACCTGCCCGACTGCTTGAGTATCTACTAGGACGCAAAGATTTTTACAAGATTATTTCAAATGATGCTGGCAAGTTCACAATGCTACAATGTTTTAATCTACACGGCACCTTAAATACTGCTTCAAGTACTAGCCAGCCATCGCTAAAGGTACGCGGCGTAGATATGCCAAGCAAGATATACTTCCTTGACTTTAGGTCAATGCAGAGTGGCGAGCAGTCGCAAACAACAATTCAGCTTGTGATGGACGGCAACTGGGCGGTAAGTTTTAGAATACATAGTGCCAGCACGATGGTTGAACCAAGTCTAAAGTTTGATATTCAGCTTACGGGTGTGCCTAGTTCTATGTTTAGTAATAGCGTTAGTTGGTAGACGGAAAGATACGCTATATCTAGCGTATGTACACCAGATATAGCGTATCAACGCCAAGTCGCTAAAGCGACACGCCACCACCAGAAAACACCCTTTACAACTAAAAAAGAAATCTCGGCGGGGGGAAATTCAAAAAATAAGGCAAAGGGTTTTTCTGGTGGGGCGAGCGCGGGCTTGCCCGCGCAGGCGTTGGGGCTGAGCCTACACAGCTCAGCCGTTTTGCTCGAAATCGGTTCGGACTTGGTTGTAAAGTCGCACCAAAGAAAATACCTCACGAATGTGAGGTATTTTCTTTGGTGGCTCCTCCCGGACTCGAACCGGGGACACAAGGCTCTTCAGGCCTCTGCTCTACCAGCTGAGCTAAAGAGCCGTAGTTTTCATTCTTCTATGGTGCGGGTATGGAGACTCTAACTCCAGGCCTCTTCCATGGCAAGGAAGCGCTCTAACAACTGAGCTATACCCGCATGCAGTATATACCAAAACTGGTACTAGAATGTACGATTACCGTAAAGGTACCTAAAAAGTATAGCGAATTCCGAGAAGTATTGCAAGTGGCTTTCTCTATTTTCCTCTGGCCACCTCGTGCTATACTAGTAAGTAATACATAAAGGAGGTGCGCATGCTATTTTTTATCATATTATCTATCATTGTCATTTTCATTCTATCGGGTATCAAGGTTATTAACCAATACCAGCGAGGTGTCGTTTTAACACTCGGGAAGTTCACTGGTGTTCGCGAGCCGGGTCTTCGAATTGTGGTGCCTATTTTTCAGCAACTCATTCGCGTTGATATTCGTTCTACTCCGATCGATGTGCCAAAACAAGAGATTATCACCAAAGACAATGTCACCGCTGGCGTTGACGCCATTGTTTATTTCCGAGTTATCGACTCACCAAAAGCCGTACTGGAGACAACAAACTATGTTTATGCAACCAGTCAATTCGCTCAGGCAGCCCTGCGCGATGTAACTGGCAATTTTGAGCTAGACGATTTGCTATCGAAACGAGAAGAGATCAGCCAGCAAATTAAAGAAATCGTCGACAAGCAGACCGACCAATGGGGTATCGATGTCGAGGCAGTAAAGATCCAAAATATTGAGCTGCCGAGTGATATGAAGCGCGCCATGGCCAAGCAAGCTGAAGCCGAACGAGAACGCCGTAGCAATATCATCAATGCCGAGGGCGAACGAGCCGCCGCAGAGACATTGGCCGAAGCCGCAAGAATCATCGCCAGCACGCCAGGAGCTATCAATCTCCGTACACTTAACACCGTCGAGCGCATCAGCACCGAACCAAGCCAGAAAACCACCATCCTCTTCCCTGTCGAACTGCTTGAAGCGGTCAAAACCATTGGCGACAATATGAAACGATAAATCTTCCCGATATCGTATACCGTTTCTGCCACCGATGATACAATAGTATGAGATATGCTACATAAACTTAGATTAAAAAGAAGCCTCTATTTGCTGGTTGCTAGGTATTTCAAGCTCTGGTCTTCGATTTCTCTCAATAGATGGAAACCGAAAATTATTGCCGTCACTGGTTCGGTAGGAAAAACTACCATGCTGCATTTGCTGGAAATCCAGCTCGGTGACACGGCGCATTATTCGCACAATGCAAATAGTATGTACGGCATTGCTTTTGATATCGTTGGCCTCAGAGGCATCACAAATAGTAGATGGCGCTGGTTCTTGTTGCTCATAGCCGTACCATTTCGCTCGCTATGGTTTCGCCACACCGAAGACTACTATGTCGTAGAAATAGATGGCGAACGGCCCAAGGAGGCCGAGATGATCGCTGGCTGGCTCAAGCCCGATGTTTGCCTTTGGATAAGCGTCGGCAATAGTCATGCTGTCTACTACGATAGCCTGGTCAGTAGCGGGCAATTTACTACCGTTGAAGAAGCTATTGCAAACGAATTTGCCAGCATTCCCAAAAACACCAAAGATTTGGTAGTTATCGATGCCGAGAATCCTCTCATGAAGCAGTTTACAGGTGATATCGATACTAAAGTCGTTGCCGTATCTGGCCAGCCAGATAGCTATACCGTACTCGCCGACCATACTGCTATCACTGTGGATGGACATTCGTTTCAATTCGCTTTTCCTACGCCAAAGAGTATAACGACTCAACTGAATATGTTGGTCGTGATCGCACGCTATTTAGAAATACCAATTACGACAGACTTATCGCAGTTTGTTATGCCACCAGGGAGAAGCAATTATTTTGAAGGTAAAAAAGGTATAAAAATTATCGATAGCACCTATAATGCCCATCTTTTGAGCATGCAATCGATTCTTGACATGTACAGCCAGATAGACGAACCTCATAAGTGGCTGGTCATTGGCGACATGATCGAACAGGGAAAAAGTGAAGCCAGCGAGCACCAAAAATTAGCGAACTTACTACAAACTATGGAAGTCGAAACGATTATACTCGTTGGCAAGCGAACGGCGAAATATGTCTTGCCTATCCTCGAAGAGTCATCGCTCACATCTACTATAAAATCTTTTACTACAACGCAAGACGCACTGGCATATATCGAAACCAATGGTACTGGCAGAGAAACAATCCTCTTAAAAGGCAGCCAATACCTCGAATGGATCGTTGAAAAACTACTCGCTCACCCCGCTGATATATCGCACCTTGCCAGACAAGAACCAGCAGCCAAAAAAAGACGGCTCGAGCGAGGTTTGTCATGAAATTATTTATTATACACGGCTGGGCTTACAGTATAGAACCCTGGCAAAATACTGTCGATAATCTTAGAGAACAAGGCGTAGAAGTAGTACAGCTAAAAGTACCTGGGCTCACAGAGCCGAGCAACGAAATATGGACGGTCGAAAAATATGTCGCATGGCTGGGTGAACAGCTCGTGCACGAAGACCACCCTATCGTCCTAGGTCATTCAAATGGTGGCAGAATAGCAATGCATTTTGATGTCGAACACCCGGGTAAATTCAGGAAATTGATGTTGTTGAATAGTGCAGGCATAGAAATACGCTCCGAAAGGCTATCTGTGAAGCGACGCATCATCAGAATAGCTGCGAAATTATTGAAACCCCTCAAGCATATTCCTGGGCTAAAAAAACTCGTCTATCGCCTACTAGGGAGCGACTATGGCAATGCTCCGAAAAACATGCAGGCAACTCTTGCACACATGCTCGCAAGCGACCGCTCGTTTGATGCCACCAAAGTAACCGCACCGACGAGCATACTATGGGGCGAAGCAGATACCACTACACCACTTGCTATGGGCAAAAAACTCCACCAGCTTATCTCGCAGTCAACTCTCAAAACGATTCCCGACTGGCACCATGCACCGTATCGCACGCACCCCGAACAATTGGCAACAGAAATCCTGAAGATACTCGAGGACACAGCATGATATTTCAATCACTTGGTTCGAACTATAGTTACCGATATGCCTGGCGACATCTATTCGCGACTGGCTCAACTGATTCAAGCACAAAACTATCCACTCAGCTAGCCGCGGCGTACGGCGGCGAAGTTTTTTTATATGCCAGAGGCCGCCATGCACTCGCTGCTGCACTTGCAGCAACTGGTAGTACAGCGGTCGCGCTGAACGGCATTACCTGCTCGGTTGTTCCAGAAGCTGCGTTAGCTGCTGGCTCAACACTGCACTTCATCGACATCGATGAAAAAACCGGCAATATGTCCCTTCAAAAACTCGAGCACACGCTAAAAGACAATTCACACATCAAAGCCGTAGTAATACAAAACACTTTTGGCAATATGATAGATATAGCAAAGGTTGAGCAACTTGCTAAAAAATATACTTTCTCCATCATCGAGGATCTCGCTCATTCCGTGGGGCAAACATATGCTGATGGCCGTCTGGCTGGCACGGTGGGCGATGCGGTCATGCTATCGTTCGGCCGTGATAAAATCATCGATGCCGTCAATGGCGGCGCTTTAGTCATTCGCAACTCCGCATTATCTAGCAATATAACTTCCCCGAAACTTTTACCGAGCCGCATGCAACAATTCCGTGATCGTATATACCCTCTTCTTACTTGCGTTATCCGCTCTACTTATGCAGTTGGCCTCGGGAAACTCATCCTCATGACAGCTCTCAAAACAAAGCTCATCCCTCGTTCGGCTGATGGCGGTATTCACCCAGACGAGATTTTACCGCATTGGCAAGCAAAACTTATACATCAACAACTGGGAACACTCGCTGAAAACATGACTCACCGACAAGCCATCATGAGTATATACGCGGACATACTAGAATCCAAACTTATCAATTCAGAAGGTTCCATTCGAGGAGTGATTCTTGCAGAACAACGCGAAGAACTTCTAGCTTCACTTGCGAATAAGGGTTTTCAACTGCAAGATACTTGGTATGATACACCCATCGGACCTACCAGAAAATACCACCAATTTCACTATCCCGAAAAACAAAATTCTCATGCCGTCGCCTTCACTGATACTGTCATCAATCTGCCTACGCACATATATATATCAGACGGTGTCGCCAAACAAATAGCTCAACACATAAAGGAATTTTCATCATGATCAAATTCGCACCCATAACTGATGCCGATGAGTGGAATAACCTCACAGAGAACCATCCGGAAGGAAATTTCTTGCAGTCATGGCAATGGGGAGAAGCCCATAGACTCACTGGACATGCAGTTGAGCGAATAGCGATACACCGAGATGGCCTGCCTGTTGGCTGCTTTCAGGCAATTGTTCGTGAGGCAAAACGAGGTCGATATATAGAAATTCCTGGCGGTCCGCTTGTCGACTGGTCGGATAACACTATCGTACAGTCAATGACCGATGAGATAAAAATGATCGCCAGGCGGCAGCGAGCAGTATTTGTTCGTATACGCCCGCAAACAGAAAAAGCACATGGTATAGTCGCAAACATGAAACAATTCAATTGGCGGCCAGCACCTATGCATCTTCACGCCGAGCATACTTCAATCGTTGACCTCACCATAGATCCCGACACGCTTCTAAAAAATATGCGTCAACAAACTCGCTATGAAGTTCGGCGAGTGGTCAAGCGAGGTATTCACATCGAATGGTCCTCTTCGCTAGCGGCTGTGCGGGAATTTCACAAGCTACAGACCAATACTGCCACCAGGCAGCACTTCATTCCATCGAGCCTCACATTTCTCGAGGCCTGCCAGCAAGTGTTTGGCGACTCACTTCGAGTGTATTATGCAAAAAAAGACGATCAATTGCTGAATATGAGTATCGCGATTTTTTATGGCAATGAAGCCGATTATTTCGAAGCTGCATCGACCTTGACTGCTCGCAAGGAACCTGGTGCATATGGAATTATCTGGCGCATCATTGAAGACGCACAAGCACTTGGCCTGACGCGACTAAACCTTTGGGGCATCGCAAGCTCTGACAGCCCGAGCCACCGCTATGCTGGCGTAACCACCTTCAAGAAAGGGTTTGGCGGTACTACCATGCACTATCTTCCAGCGCACGACCTAATCATCAACCCACTCACCTATCCGCTCAACTGGACTGTCGAGACAATTCGTCGTAAAAGGAGAAAACTATGATTCACATAAAAACTATCGAAGACGCTACCGTCTGGGACACATTCGTTACCGCACACCCAGAAGCTAACTTTTTGCAGTCATGGCAATGGGGCGAATTTCAGCTCTCACGAAATCGTACAGTAGTCCGTAGAGGAGTATTCGACGACGAAACGCTCATCGGTGTCTACACTGGGCATATTGAAAAAGCCAAACGAGGACACCATATGCAAATAGCTGGTGGGCCAATTATCGACTGGAAGAATCAATCAGCCGTCCAAGCATTGTTCACCGACATCAGACAACAAGCCAAAAAGCTACAGTGCGTCTATGTGCGAATTCGTCCACAAAAAGAAGAGTCTACGGAATTCCTCAGTGAGCTAAAAGCTCTTGGGCTACAACCAGCACCAATATACCTTAGCGTTGAGCTCGCAGGCATTCTTGACCTTCGCCTCAGCGAGGAAGATATACTAAAAGGCATGCGCCAGCGACTACGACGAGCGCTTCGAAAAGCCGAAAAAAATGCTATTTCTATCGAAACAACGACCGATCCTGCGGCTATCGACGAATTTTACAATATTCAATTGCAAACAGCTGGTCGACAGCAATTCGTTGCCTTCTCAAAAGAGTTTTTACAAAAACAATTCGCCGCATTCGCAAAGACCGGAAATGCTGTACTCTACACCGCTCGACATGAAGGCGAAGTTCTCGCACAAAACTTTATGATTTTTTATGGCAATGAAGCATCGTATCACTATGGCGTCAGCACCGAGCTCGGCACAAAACTATCTGGTGCGCCTCTGCTTCACATGCAGGCCATGCGTGACGCAAGAGAACGAGGTATAAAACGCTACAATTTCTGGGGTATCGTGAATGAGCAAGACACAAAACATCGTTTTTATGGTGTCAGTGTTTTCAAGCGAGGTTTTGGCGTACAAGAGCTGCAATACACCAAGGCGCACGACATGGTTATCCGGCCGCTTCCATATATCGTTTCGTTTGTTGTCGATTCGATCCGCCGCCTAAAACGCCGTGTCTAGCGAACTCTGTCCCGACAAATGATACAATGGGTACAATGGAAAGAACGCCATTGGCCGAAAAAATGCGCCCCCAAACACTCGATGAAGTGATCGGGCAAACCCACCTTTTGGGTGATGCTGAAATTCTACGCAGCATCGTTTCCAATAAGCAACCTGTTAGCCTCGTTTTATGGGGCCCTCCTGGTACAGGTAAAACTACTCTGGCGCGTATTATTGCAAAAGAAGTTGAAGCAGAATTTATAGAATTATCGGCTGTCACCAGTGGCAAAAAAGATGTCGAAAAAGTCATCGAACATGCCCGGCAGAACTGGAATTTACAACTCCGCACTATCCTCTTTGTCGACGAAATCCATCGCTTCAATAAAGCACAGCAAGACGCATTTTTGCCGCATGTTGAGTCGGGGCTCATCACACTGATTGGCGCAACAACGGAAAATCCAAGTTTCGAAGTCATCACGCCGCTCCTTAGTCGAACGCGAGTGCTCGTGTTACAACCGCTTGCCAAAGATGAAATCTTGAAGATTCTTAAACGAGCTCTGAAGCTACTCAAACAGGCGAAGAATGTCACACCAAAAGCGCTCGATTATCTGGCCGAGCTTTCTGGCGGCGACGCGCGCGTGGCACTTGGCAACCTCGAACTGGCACTGAGTTTTCACGAAAAAGTCACGCCAGATATCGTCAAAGCCGCAGCTCAGAAAAAAGTACCTGGCTACGACAAAAAAGGTGATATGCATTACGATGTTATTTCGGCGTTCATCAAAAGCATGCGCGGTTCGGATGTGACGGCGGCACTGTATTATCTTAGCCGGATGATTGACGCTGGCGAAGACCCAAAGTTTATCGCTCGGAGGATGGTGATATTTGCCTCCGAAGATATTGGGCTGGCTGGTAATGGCGCCCTGGCGTTAGCAGTTGCAACATTTCAAGCAGTCGAACGAGTCGGTATGCCCGAAAGCAATTACATTCTCTACCACTGTGCCACAGCACTGGCAAAAAGTGAAAAATCTCGCGAAATTACCGATCTCATGAACGAAGCAAAGTCACTCGCCAAACAATTCCCCGATTCACCCGTTCCGCTCCATATCCGCAACGCTCCAACAAAGCTCATGAAGGACCTTGGCTATAGCAAAGGTTACAAGTGGCAGGCCGACTTCAAGCACACAAAAGGGTTTTTGCCCGATGAAATCACGCGAAACAACAATACATAATTTGTTACTCTAGTCCTTTTCATCAAATAACGCAGCATATACGCCATTCGTCCAGCCAAAGCCATCTTGCAGCGGATACTCACCGCCACCACCAACTCGAGAAGTATCGGTTACGCTATATTTTTCGATCATTTTCTGTTTATTTTCAAACACCAACTCCACCGATTCTAGCCACCTGCTTCGAATCGTTTCAGCTAGCTCATCATATCCATATCGTCTTAGTCCCTGAATAGCCACCCATTGTAGTGGCGCCCAACCATTTGGCGCATCCCATTGTTGACCAGTTTGAATAGTTGTTGTTACCAGTCCACCATCTCGCAAGAATTCTTTCTCTAGCCGTTCAGCTACGGCGTTCGCTTGTTCAGCTGACGCAATTCCGCTCCATAACGCAAATACTCCAGCCACATGCAAACTATCTGTTTGCTTGCCTGCACGAAAATCATAGTCGTAATAATACTGCTTTTTCTCATTCCAGCAATACTCCTGAATGGCATCTGCTCGTTTTTTCGCCAATGAAGCAAACTTTTTCTCAAGTATCGGCTGTTTCATCAGTTTATATATATCAGCGATCAATTGCTCCAAATCGTACAATAGACAGTTTAGATCGATCGGCATGATATCAGTCGTATATACTGTTCGAATATCGTTCGGTTCATGAAACCACCGCGAACTAAAGTCCCACCCGCTTTCGGCAGCCGCTCGCAAGTCTAAAAACACCCTATTCTTGTCTTCATCGCCAAAACCATTGGCCGTCTCCATGTCTTCACTTAATGATTCGGGCCGTGGTGTCACTTTATTATCAAAATAGCGATTCGCTATCGTGCCGTTATTGAGCTTTACGGCCCTATAATATGCGCTACTATCATCATGTCGCAATAAATATCTTCGTCCTTTCATCCAAAACCGATATTCCGCTAGCAAGTAAGGAAGATATTCGAAATACACTCGCTTTTCACCCTTATGTGCTGCCAATAATCGTACCATGTGGCTAAAGAAAGGAGGTTGTGAGCGACTCGTAAAATAAGTACGACTAGCCGTAGGGATAAAACCAAACTTATTGATCATGAATGTAAAATTTTGCATCATATTCTCTATCATGTCCCATTCATTATCCGCCGCAAGTCCGAGCATTATAAAATAAGTGTCCCAATAAAACTGCTCGCTAAACCGTCCGCCAGGCACCATATATTCACGCGGCAAAGCCATCAACGAACCTCGATTTTTACGATTTCGTCGCTTTAGTTGCGGCCATAACTCAGACACATGCGCTCTTGCTGTTCGACCGTCTGTCAAAGATAACGACTGCAATTTATGCGGAGCAAATTCATAAAAATGCCGCTCCACAAACTCACTCAAATCAAAATTCGGGTCTTGTCTTGCTAGCTGATATTCTTTCAAAATAGCCCGCGCTCGCCTTTTAGGCACCAGGTCAACAAAAGTCTTACCATCGCTAAATATTTTAGCCAACTGAACAATATGGAACAATTCCCCCAACGATTCGTCCGGGCTCTTTTCTGTTCTCATTAACAAACCAGCCGAACCTACGAGAGCCGTTTTCATTTTGTCAGTTGTACTTTCGGGCATACAGCTATTGTAGCAAAGTTATCCCGAGGCTTCGATATCTAAGATGCACCAAAAATACCTGGCAACTACTTCTTCGCCGCTCGTTTTCGTTCATTTGCATCGAGGTAGCGCTTGCGGAGGCGAAGGTTTTTTGGTGTTACTTCAAGTAACTCGTCATCTTCAATGAAGTCGATACACTGTTCAAGGCTAAAGTTCGTGAATGGTGTCAACTGCACCACTCCATCGCTTGAGCTGGAGCGCATATTGGTGAGGTGTTTCGCCTTGCAGACATTGATTTCCATATCTTCTTGGCGGCGATTCATGCCAATGATCATCCCAGCGTATACTTCTACACCAGGTCCAATCAACAACTCACCGCGAGCTTCAGCCGCTTGAAGCGCGTATGGTGTGGTTGTTCCAGCTTCAAAGGCAATAAGCACACCATTTCGAGTCTGGGGCATCTTGCCGCCAATCGGCTGATAGCCGTGGGGGAGGCTATTCATAATAACCGTACCTTTTGTGGCAGTTAGCAGGATGTTTCGCAGGCCAATGAGCGCGCGCGTTGGCAAAATATAGGTGAGCCGAGTAGCACCAGTCGTCGTCGTTTCCTGACCACGCATTTCCGCGCGCCTCGCACCAAGCTCTTGACTGATAACACCGACAAACTCACTGCCTACTTCGATGAGCAACTCTTCGACTGGCTCTTTTTCAACACCATCTTCCGTGATAGTCACTACCTGTGGTCGGCCAACTTCAAATTCAAATCCTTCACGACGCATAGTTTCGATGAGTACGCTTAAGTGCAGCTCGCCACGCCCAGAAATAGTAAAGCCGATGCCGTTTTCTTCAACCCGCAACGCTACATTCGTTTCCAGTTCGCGCTTCAAGCGGTCGCCAATTTGCCTGGAGGTAGTAAACTCACCTTCTCTGCCTTTCATGGGGCCAGTATTTGGACCAAGATACATACTAATGGTTGGCGCTTCAATGTCGATGGTCGGCAAAGCTTCAGGTGCTTCCTTGTCGGCAATTGTATCACCGATGTGCGCATCTTGAATACCGACTAACGCTACGATATCGCCAGCCGATGCTTCAATAATTTCTTCGCGATTCAATCCACGATAGCCAAATATTTTATCGATTCGTGCCGAGCTAGCAATTTCACCATCCTTCAGCAAACTCACCGCTAGCCCACTCTTTGCCGTGCCACGAGCCACTCGCCCAATGGCATATTTTCCCTGGAATGTATCGTATTGCAAACTTGTAACAAGCATCTGAAACCCGCCTTCACTTGAAACGGTTGGCGCAGAAATATCATTGATGATTGCTTCAAAAATAGGTGACAAATCTGCTTCAACCGACGCGTCATTCGGTAGCCCTGCCCATGCCTTACCCTCACGGCCAATCGCATAGTACATAGGATAGTGCAGCTGCGAATCGTCTGTTGCCAGCTCCAAAAATAAGTCAGCCAGTTCATCTTCAACTTCATCAATCCGCCGGGCAGGTTTGTCGATTTTGTTGATAACAACTACCGGCTTCAGTCCCAATTCGAGCGCTTTCGATAGCACAAACTTGGTTTGTGGCATCGGCCCTTCCTGCGCATCGACGATAAGCAATACGCCATCTGCCATCTGTAGCGTTCGTTCAACTTCTCCCGAAAAGTCAGCATGGCCCGGCGTATCTATGATATTGATTTTGTAGTCACCATAAAATACCGATGTTTGTTTGGCGGTAATAGTGATGCCTCGCTCATGTTCCTGATCGCCCGAGTCCATGATGAGGTCTTGGCTCATTTCAGCCTGATTGTCGCGAAAAGTTTTTGACTGCTTGAGCAGCCCGTCCACCATAGTAGTCTTACCGTGGTCAACATGGGCAATGATGGCAATATTTCGTATGTTTTTTGGGTTAATCATATAGCAATTTTATCTCTGGCCTATTTTTTCAAGGCCCCTATCCTTTTATATTAGCACAATTTGAAACTAAAGTCAATGGCGGAGAGAGAGGGATTCGAACCCTCGGTGACGAAACGCCACACTGCTTTTCGAGAGCAGCCAGTTCAACCACTCCTGCATCTCTCCGCATCAGTGCTTCATTATACGCTTTTTTGGGTGAAAATAAAAGAAAAAAGGCCAGCAAAAGCGAGCCTTTTTTCTTGGTACAACTATCAGAGG
>CALLZM010000009.1 GCA_937858705.1 uncultured Candidatus Saccharibacteria bacterium
ATATAGCGTATAATACCAAGTAATGATACTTTTCGATCTTATCACAACCATCTTTTCATACGGTATATCCCTAGTGCTACTCGCACTCATCATCGGTTTCAGCCCCATACTCTACTCGCTGGTGCTTGGCTTCAAAGGCCTGAGCCCTGATAAGCGCCGTCAACTAAACTGGTGGCTTATTATCGGCGTGATCACTGGCATCATCTGTATGTTTTTACTCGGCGGAGGTATTGCACTCTTGTTCCGCCAATTGTTATCACTCGTCTCGCTAGATGGCGACTACCATCATCAGGGTGTACTGCTCTCTGGCCTTGCTCTTATGTTGCTCGCAGCCATGAGAAGTCGCAGACAATCAATACCAAAAAAATCTACAAAGAAATCCAGCCAGGCGATACTCATATTTCTTATCGCCTTTAGTAGAACTGTCACTAGTGTTAGTGGTCTCGCCGCAGTCCTCGTTATCTCTGTAGGGCTTTCATCTCGAGGTATTACCTGGCCCATCACCCTATTTCTCATCGGACCGATCGTCCTCGCTATCGCCACGCTTCCCCTCTTTATTCTCGCAAATGACACCTTACTCGGGTCAAAACTCAGCCAAATCATAGACCGATACTTTTTAGCCCTCAAAACCAAAACAAGCTCTGCTTCAAAATATATCAATCTCATTTTAGCTATCAGCGGCACCCTATTTACCCTTTACGGTATCTTGGGCATCGCATTTTAATAAAAAGACAGTCCAGCTGCTATAATGTAAAACATATGAATACTTCTTCAAGACTATGGACCATTACCGCAACAATCGCCATCGTCGTAACCATCTGGTTTTTATGGCCGTGGCTTTCGGTGCTCGTTCTATCGGCTATGATGGCAACGCTCTTTTATCCCCTCTTTACAAAATTACGCCGCAAAAAAGGTGGTCTCGCCGCAGCCACAACTCTTATCGCTTCATTTTTAGTAATCCTCATTCCCCTCGCTATCATTTCTTTCGCCGCGGCCGATCAACTGATGTCTCTCGCCGAACAAGCTGGACACATAAATACCACAGAAGCCCCTCATTTTGTCAGTGATATCATCAATAATCTCAACCATATTATCGACCCGATAACGGGCAAGCAACCAAGCCTCAGCGAGCAAGGAGTCATCGAATATCTGCGCAACACAGTCCCTGGTGTAGCCCGCGGCATGATAGATGTCATGATGGGTATTCTTGCCAATATCCCAGCACTCGGCATTGCGCTTTTGCTCTATATTTTTATGTTTTTAGAATTTCTCTTCAAGGGCCCAAAGATGATCGAGGGTCTCAAAAAAATCTCTCCTTACAGTAAGCACATTACCGACACCTACCTCAATCGGATCTATGTCATGACCAATGCTATGGTGAAAGGCCAGCTCATCATTGCTTTACTCATCGCAGCTCTATCGGCTGTATTGCTCATACCTCTCGGCTATGGAGCATATTTCTTCGTTCTACTGATCATCTTTACCATTCTGAACTTCATCCCGCTCGGGAGTGGCATCGTCTTCGTGCCGCTCACGCTTATAGCCATGGCAGCTGGGCAATTCTGGCTTGGGATTATCATGATTGTCGTCTTCTACGCAATCGGCAACCTCGACCCAATTCTCCGGCCAAAATTTATACCAAAATCAATTAGCCTGTCAAATGGCTGGACCATCGTTAGCACTTTTTGTGGTATTGCCTATTTCGGAATTCTTGGCGTTGTGTATGGACCAATTATCATGGTCCTTATCACCACTACCTGGCAGCTATACATAGAAAACAAGACCCCAAAGAAGATAAAAGCCACCGCTTAGATATACCTTCGACTTGAGGAAAAACTTGACAAAGCATAAGCATATATGCTATAATGAAAGTATAGTATTGTCAAAATCAAAAAAAATAGAGAGAAATCATGCAACCAAAACCAACAACAGACATCAAAAAAGAGTGTATAGAGCGCGATATTATGCTGCAAGCCGCCATGTATCGACTGGGAAATATCGAGCAAGAAATTCAAGCTGGCTATAATATTTTGCGTAAATACCCGAAAACAATCACCGTCTTTGGTTCAGCACGGTTACCTGAAGATAACCATTGGTACCAACAGGCTAAAGAATTATCAAAACGATTAGCGCAAAAGGAGTATACCATCGTAACAGGGGGTGGGCACGGCATCATGGGCGCTTCCAACCAAGGCGCAAATGAAGCGAATGGCAATTCCATCGGTTTCAATATCGAACTTCCACACGAACAAACGCTCAATGGCCACACTACAGAATCTCTCTCTTTCAGCCACTTCGCACCCCGCAAAATCACCATGACCCTCTATGCCAGCGGCTATGTATACTTTCCAGGTGGCTTTGGTACACTCGATGAGCTTATGGAAATTCTCACACTCATTCAAACAGGAAAAACCCTCAAAGCGCCGATCATTCTATTTGGTCATGACTTTTGGGACGAGTTCGACCATTTCGTGAAAAAATCGATGCTCGAAGGCTTCCCCCTCATCACTCCTGGCGACCAAGATCTTTATGTTATTACAGACAGCATCGATGAAGCCGTATCGATCATCGAGCAAAACGACCGATACAATTGCTAGATTTTTCGCTCAGAAATGGGCATAGCATGCAGCTTCGCTCCCTTGTGGAGTAGTGCTGCTTTTGTGCCTACTTGTGTTACTACTGAACTAGAATTGGCGCTCGCGAGCAATATAGAATCTTTCAACGATTGGTCGAATATCCATCGGCTCAAAAAACCAGAACCAAACGCGTCTCCAGCGCCAGTGCGATCTTTTGACGGCCTATCATCGTATAGCCCGGCACGAACGATTGTTTTGCCATCGCTCGCAATCACGCCATTAGTGCTATCAGTTATCAAAACAACAGGCGCATAGTTCAGCCCCCGAAGAATCAGCTCCTCCAGCTCCTCACCCTCGACCAATATCTGCATTTCTTCTTTATTTACGAGTAGTACATCGATATCCTCAAGTATGCCGATGAGCTTCTCTCGTTGTTCCAGCTCTTTCTTGCCAGGGTTATACATGATCTGAATGCCGCGTTTTTTTGCCTCAGTCACAATGTGGTTCAGGACATCCATCTTACCAGAAAGGTTTGAAATATAGAGCCAATCGGCCTCCACCGAAGAAAAATCAAAATCTCGAATATAATAATGTGTTGATGCACCTCGATAAGTCAAAATAGTTCGTTCGCCATTTGGAGCAAGCAACAATACTGAATACCCCGTATTATACCGTTCAGATATTCGTACATGGCTCGTATCAACGCCTTCTGCGTCGAGATCAGCCAGCACTGCCTGTCCTGCTGGATCATTCCCAACCGAACCCATAAAAGCCGTCTCAATACCTTGGCGCGCAAAAGTCACAGCCGCGTTGGTTGCCCCTCCTCCAGTACTAAAATGGATCTGATTTACATCGGCTTTCGCACCCAACTCAAGCCGCAAAAAACAAGTTTCTGGGCTTTCACACACTGGACGAAACTCACTACTATTGCTGAGAAAAATATCTTGAACAGCTGCACCAATTGTCACAATTTTCACTACAAAACAGCCTTATCTCGACTTCCAAATGCAACGATTTTTTCTTCAACTACCGCCTGGATTGCTTCGTACACTGGTGGCATAATTTTTATAATAGCGTATTCATCTGGATGTTCTGCCAATACTCTCTCGAGTGTTTTACGAAATACAAAGCGCATATCTGAGTTGATATTTATCTTACTTACACCAATCCTCGCAGCGTCCTCAAAGTAGTGAAGTGGCGTGCCGGACCCGCCGTGGAGTGATATTTGGCATGGTATTGCATCACGGATTCGCTGTAACAGTTCGAGATCGAGTTGTTTCGGTACAGGGTATTTACCGTGTAAATTACCCACGGCAGCCGCAAAAGTATCAATACCTGTTGCTTCTATAAATTGCCGCGCCCCTTCGGGTGTCGAAAAAGTTTTTTTGATTTCTTCGTAGTCAAATGCTTCAGTATGCAGATTCGATGAACCGCCAAAATAATGTGGTTCACTTTCCACCAATGCACCAGTGAATTTGGCATACTCTACTACCTCACGAGTTTTCGCTACAATTTCTTCATCGGATGCCTCATGATTAGCCTGCGAAATATCGATATGGATAAACTCATACCCGCAATCGATTGCTCGCTTACATGCTTCGACCGTAGGGCTATGGTCAAGATTGAGATACATCTCTATGCCATACTCTTTTTTGTAGTTATCTACCATATCTCGAACATTCTCAAGGCCCATAGCCTTCACCTCGCCATCCGATACTTCTACAAGTACAGGTGAGTTCAGTTTCTGTGCTGCTCGTGCTATAGCTATCAGTGTCTCTTGGTTGTCGATATTAAATGCGCCCACAGCGAACTGCTGTGATCGTGTGCGCTGCATGAGGTGCCGCGCCCTCATAGCATTGTCTCGTATCTGCGAAATTGTAAGCCCCATAGCCCTCCCTTATAATTATTTCCATTGTATCATGCTTATGGATGAGATTTCTAGTAGTATTTTATGCGCGTGCCTGAGGGAGGTGATGATAGTGAGGAGGAGCGAGATAACACACGGCCTTATTCGCTCAAAAACTGCTCCACACCCGCAAGAATACCCTCAACAGCAAGACCATACTTCTGCCACAACTCCTGCATAGTGCCAGATTCACCGTAGCTATCATTCACACCAATTCGCTTCACGGGCATTGGCGCTTGCTCACTCAATAGTTCCGCTACAGCGCTACCAAATCCACCCGCTATCTGCGCCTCCTCTGCTGTCACTACTCGTGTACATTTGCGAGCGCTCGCAAGAATCGTCTCACTGTCTAGAGGTTTAATAGTCGGCACATGCACTACTTCAGCAGAAATACCTTTTTCGGCTAGTTTTTCAGCAACCACCAAAAGCTGATACGACATTGTGCCTGTTCCCATGAGAGCAATATCATTTCCTTCCCGCAAAACGACCGCCTTACCTATTTCAAAAGCATATTCATCGCTAAATAGCAGCGGCGTTTTTTCCCGTGCCAATCGAAGATAGTTCGGCCGGCCATCGAGAGCCATCGCCATCGTTGCCTGCTCAGCCTCCACGCTATCTCCAGGAGCTATTACTACCATATTCGGCAGCACTCGCATCAGGGCGATATCCTCAAGCATCTGGTGCGTCGCGCCATCTGGACCTACACTCAGCCCAGCATGTGAGCCGATGATTTTCACTGGTCGGTTATTGATGCAAATAGTTGTGCGAATCTGCTCCCAATTCCGTCCCGGGCTAAACGCTGCATAACTCCCAGCAAACGGAATCTTGTTCATACTCGCGAGACCGCTTGCTACCGTCACCAGGTTTTGTTCTGCCACGCCCATTTCTATAAATCTCTCACCAAACGCATCTCTAAAATGCTGCATCTCTACACTTTCCGCCAAGTCTGCCACCAGCGCCACTACTCTATCGTCTCGTTGCCCTGCCGCTACTAAACCCCTACCAAAACCAACGCGCATCGACTCTTTTATAGCTTCACTAGATAGATAATTATCTCTCAGTATCATCGCACTCCTCCTAGTCGAAGTTGCTCCAGTGCCAGTGTCGCTTCTTCTTTATTCGGCGCTTTACCATGCCACCGATAATCGCGTTCCATAAAGTCCACTCCCTTGCCTGGCACAGTATGGGCTATAATCACACTTGGCTTGTGCGTTACCGCCTTGGCTCTTTCAATCGCATGGTGAATACTATCAAAATTATGCCCATCAATATCCTCTGCGTGCCAGCCAAAACTGCGCCACTTCTGCTTTAAGTCACCAAGAGGCATCACTTGTTCGGTTGTGCCATCTATCTGAATGCCATTGCGATCAACAATAACGATCAGCCGTCCAAGTTTATATTTATTCGCAAAAAGGAGTGCCTCCCAAATATTCCCCTCGTTCAACTCACCGTCTCCAGTGATCACAAACATATACCGCTCAGGGTTGCCCTCCAAATATTGCAAAGCATACGCCATGCCTGCCGCTTGGCTCACACCACACCCCAATGGGCCACTCGTGGTTTCGATACCAGGCAGAAGTTCTCGCTCTGGGTGCCCCTGCAATCTTGAACCAAATTGCCGCAGCGATGTCAGTTCATCAAGGCCAAAAAAGCCGCGTCTCGCCATTGCAGCATATTGCACGGGAGCGCAGTGACCATTACTCAACAAGAAAATATCTCTTTGCTCAAAACTCGGCTGCTCTGGTCTGATATTCATGATCGAAAAATAAAGTGCCGTCACAATATCGGCCAAACCCAGTGCTCCACCCGGGTGTCCACTGCCAGCAGCCGCTAGCATGGTGATAATATCTTGCCGCACCAACGCAGCCGTCGCTTGCAATTGAACGGTTGTTGGTCGAGGCATGTGGTTAGAGCACTCCGTGCTTGCTCAGCTCGGCAGTCATTTGCTCGTACATTGCTTTTGGATCATCGGATCGGTTGATAGCACCACCGGTATTGATGACATCAACTCCACCTTGCGTCAAACTATACACATTATCGAGTGCCGCACCACCGTCCCAGCCGACCTCAATCGCTTGATTGATAGCTTTTACAAGACGGATTTTTTCTAGCTGCATCATACTCGCCGTGCCGCCATATTGACCAAGGGTTCCGCTAAAAATCATCACATGATCAGCCGCTTCGATAAGTGGCGCAACCATTTTAGGAACAGTGGGTTTCAGGAGGGCAACACCAGCGCGAATGCCGACTTGTTTGATTTGCTGCATCAATGGCAAAATATCTTCCCGTGACTCGGCATGAAAAATGATCGTATGCGGTCGCAGTGCATACAGCGATGGCAAATATTGGCTTGGCTGATGCGACATAATGTGAATATCAACCGTCCAATTAGCTGGCCAATAGAGCGAATCAACACCTACCAAAAAGTTGGGTGCAAACTCACCATCGCTCAGATCGATATGAACACGGCTCGCAAAAGGAGTGAGCCGTTCAACCGTCTGCTGGTACGCCTCGATGGATTCGGCAGTGATACAAGGTGCAATAACAGACATTAGTAAGTATCGAGCTCCCTATTTCGTCGCCGAAACCGCGGTGCGTTGGCAAATGGTGTCGCAAGCCAAGTGTCGATGATGTCTTTCCATAGCTCGGCGTCGTCGTCGAGCACTCGTGCAGGCAAGCATAGTACATTGCTGTCGTTGTCGTGGCGCGTCATTTTGGCTTCTCTCGCGTCCCATATGACACTGGCTCGAATGCCATTAAACCTATTCGCCGCCATACACATACCCTGGCCACCACCGCAAATAAGAATCGCCCTGGGGTCGGTTTTTTCGTCTTCGCCCAGTACTTTTGTCGCTGCTATTTGCGCAAATTGTGGAAAATCATCGTTTGGGTCAAGCTCTTTACTACCAATATCGGTCACGCTATAGCCTCGCTTCACAAGATAGAGCTCTATTTTCTCTTTCAAATGGAAGCCTTGATGATCCGCACCCAAGAATATTTTCATATCTTTAAGTATAAGCAGTTTTGGTAGTTTTTGCAAATGCAGTATTATAGCGTTTTCTTGACAAACCATAAACAATTTGCTATAATGAAAACTAGCCTCTTAAGAGGAGGCCAGTTTTACTGTGGAGCTTTCTTGCTCCTCTTTTTATATAGTGCGGCCAATATCGGCGGCTAGCTCTACCAAACGGTTCGAATAGCCCCATTCATTGTCGTACCATACACATACTTTTACTAGATTGCCGCCAACTACTCGGGTGAGCTCGAGATCGACGATACCAGAATATGAGCTGCCAATGAAATCTCGTGAAACCAGCGGCTCATCGCTCACTGCTAAAATACCTTGGTAGAATGACTCTTTCGACGCCTCGACAAACACTTGGTTCAACTCCTCAACGGTGACATCTTTATCGAGGAGCGCCGTTACATCGCTGATAGACACGACGGGAGTTGGTACACGCATACTAATGCCGTCGAATTTACCCGCCAGGTTTGGCAATGCTTTCGCGACAGCTTTGGCGGCGCCAGTGCTGGTTGGCACGATATTTTCCGCTGCGTTGCGTCCTTCACGATAATCTTTTGGCTTCGGTGAATCTTGAATAGACTGGCTAGCGGTATAGCTATGCACTGTTGTCATCATCGACTTTTGTACACCGAACTTGCCATCGAGAATTGCCATAACGGCACCGAGGCTGTTCGTGGTGCAGCTGGCGTTTGAAACAACTTGGCTTGCGCTCTGTATTTTATCGTCGTTAGCACCAAGTACAATCGTGTCAACATCGTCCGACTTGGCAGGTGCACTGATAACAACTCGCTTGGCACCAGCCTCAATGTGCTGGCCAGCCGATTCTTTATCGGTGAAAAAACCGGTCGATTCTATCACCAAATCAACACCGAGCTCACCCCAAGGCAGATTCTTTGGCTCTCGCTCGCTGAGGACTCTCACTTTTTTGCCATCAACAAAGATTCCTTCTTCATCGTGTGACACTTCATGCTTGAATTGCCCGTAGTTACTGTCGTATTTCAGCAAGTACGCCAGATTTTTATTGTCGGTCAAATCATTGACAGCAACAATCTCAATATCTTGCCTCTCCCACGCTATTTTGAATGCTGCTCGGCCAATTCGACCAAAACCGTTTATCGCTACTCGAACTTTACTCATTTCCCACTCCTCTATTTAGCATTAGCACTATTTGTTTTCATTTTATCACTCCTCGTTGAACTGTGAAAGGCTAATGTTTAAATGATATACTAGTACTGGTATGAATCATTTGGAGTTGAGAACAATTGCAGCCGAGCATTATTCGGAAATACAGGTACTCGAGCTTGCCCATGCTATAGAATTTGCCACCAAAAAACATGAGGGGCAAAAGAGAAAAAGCGGTGAACCATACATCACCCATCCTCTCAGTGTCGCAGGCATCCTCATCGAATGGGGCATGGATATCGATACTATTCTTGCTGGCATACTGCACGATACCGTCGAAGATACGAACACGACCTTCGAAGAGCTGGAGTCACTATTTGGTCGAGATGTGGCCTTTTTGGTGGACGGCGTGACGAAAGTATCGCAGGCGAGATCGGGTATGCGTGACCTCAGTAGTTATCTGCCTCACACCAAAGACAACCTCACCAAGCTCATGATTGCTGTCGGAGAAGATATTCGTGTCATCATCATCAAACTCGCCGACCGACTACACAATATGCGTACCTTGCAGCACATGCCTCCGCAAAAGCAGAAAAAAATCGCTCGCGAAACCATAGAAGTATTTGCGCCGCTGGCAGATAGGCTCAATATGGGACGCGTTCGCGTACAACTCGAGGAGCTAAGTTTCAAGTTCCTCATGCCAAAAGCGTTTAACGAAACAAAAAGTCTCATGGATAGCCGCCTCAAAAAGAGTCAGCGCAAACTCGATAAAGTTCGTCGAGAAATGAGTGCGAAAATGAAGGCCGAAAAATTGCAGTTCCAGATGGATGGCCGCGTCAAGAGTGCCTATAGCTTATTCAAAAAACTCGATCGCGTCGGTGATATCGATAATATATACGACCTCATTGCCCTACGGATCATTGTTGACGATATTTCTACCTGTTATTTAGTGCTCGGTATGCTGCATGAGCTCTATCAACCGCAGTTCGATAGAATAAAAGACTATATCACTCAGCCAAAACCAAACGGCTATCAAAGCTTGCACACTACCGTGCAGACCTCGACTGGGCAGATAGTAGAGTTTCAGATTCGCACACACGAGATGCATGAATATGCCGAACGCGGATTGGCTGCGAGCTTTCATTACAACGAGCAGAAATTGACCGATGCCTATAGAAAGGGCGAAATAGCCGCCCTGCCAGCAGACTTGTCGTGGATACAAGACCTTCAGGAGACCGCCGCCAAAGCCAGTGAGGGTAAATCGTTCGACTCCGATAAATTTCGCATGAAACTGTTTGCCGACCGCATATTTGTCTACTCCCCAAGAGGTGATATTTATGACTTACCAAAAGGTGCATTTCCGCTCGATTATGCCTATCGCATTCATTCCGATATTGCCGCCCAGGCAAGCGGCTTCAAGATAAATGGCGTTATGAAATCGTTCGATTACACTTTGCAGCATGGCGACCAAATCGAAGTCCTCACCAGTAAAAGCGCCAAACCAAAGGCCGACTGGCGCGACCTCATTATCACCCCCCATGCTAAAGATAAGCTTCGTCAACAGCTTGCCAGAAATGGTGGAGTATTGCACCAACTGACTGGTAGTGTATCTTCGCTGTTTTCGAGAAAGAAGAAATAGCTACCATACCAGTTCATTTGGGTCGGCACGACTCGCGTACAATTCTGCAATAGCACCGACAGCTATATCTTCGGCACCCTCAAGCGGTCCGTCTGGTCCCGATATATCTACTGTGAAGACAGGAGATAATTGCGTATCCTGAGTGGTGGATTGGCTGCGCAGAATCGTATGCCCACCTGACCGTTTGGCAGCTCGTTGCTGTCTTCGTTCTTTGCGCCGGAGCCTCCGAGCTTCTATTTTCGCATCCTCTAGGAAAAGACGAGAGCATCGCACCGCAGAACTCTCCTCACGGAGCCAACTACCGGTAAATACAGCCGACTTACCCAGTGCTGCGGTTATTTTGTTGAAGGGTGCAACTCTGTCTTCCTCATGCTTCCTTGTCTGTCCCAATTTGCCCAGTGGCCTGATTTTCTCTCCATCTTTGAAGAAATTCACAGCGCCTGCACCGAATGACACTCCGCTCACTAGCCCGGCTTTGCCGATAGCACGCGCCAACCACCAGGTACCTCGAAGCACTTGCTTCTCAAGAGATGCTTTTTTCGCATTCATCCTTTCATTATACCATATATTACTCTACTTTGCAACTTTTTTCGTTTTTTATGATCGTTCTGTGCGATAATACCTTTATGAAATTGTTATCCGATCAGATAGATGAGCGAGAATTGACCATCATTCTCAGGGAGCTCGAAAAGGTTCTGGCGCAACATATCGAAGGAGATGTTGTCGAATTTGGCTGTTTCGTCGGGACAACGAGCGTGCCGATGGGTCGTCGACTGCAAGCAACTCATAAGAAACTATTCGTCTATGATTCATTTGAGGGACTGCCCAAAAAAGCCGCTGAAGATGAAAGTCCAGTAGGCTTACAATTTCAGGCAGGCGAACTGGCAGCTTCGAAGACGCAGCTTATCAAAAATTTCAAACAGGCCGGCGTGCCGCTTCCTATTATCACTAAGGGCTGGTTCGCCACTATTCCAGCTGATAGAGTTCCAGAAAAGATTTGCTTCGCGTATCTTGATGGCGATTATTATCATTCGATCCTCGATCCGCTCAAGCTCATCTGGGACCGTCTATCGGCTGGCGCGGTGATTTTAGTTGATGACTACGCAAATGAGGCTTTGCCTGGGGCCGCAAAAGCTGTAGACCGCTGGCTTCTCACCCACCCTGCGAAGCTGCGCGTTGAGCATTCGCTGGCGATTATTTCAGATATTTTATGAACTACTCTCTGTCAGCTGCGTCACCCGGTACGCGATCACGCGTTTTATCAAATTCACCGGTAGCGGCTGGTCATGTGGCAATTGCACCGAGCCCTTGCCCTGCTTGTACTGCGCAAATTCTTTAGCGAATGCTTCGTGACCATTTGGCGTAGCGTAAAACCCAATATGATGCAAGTATCCGGCAAAATAGACAAGTGGCTTGCCACCAAGTTTGTACGACGGCATGCCATAGGCAATCGATTCTTGAGCGTGCGGCGCCTGACTCCGAATGAGTACACGCATCACTTCAAGACGCTTTTTTATCTCTCCGTCAAATTGATCCATGTACGCAGTTACGGTATTCATGTGTCTATTATACTACGCGTCTCCAGAAGAGAGTAAGCCGTACTTCGGCTATCTTTAGGACCACGCCCCGCTACCGCGTTGCACTGCCAGCCGAGGAGACCATGCACCCGATGCACGGACAAGTTCCGTACTGCGTAATACGCCAACCGTCACCGAATCAGTGTTGGTCAGGCTATTGCTGTTCGTCACCGTCAGCTCGAATGTCAGGCTAGCGCTACTTACCGTGAGCGGCGCGGTAAAGGTCGGTGAAGCAGCCGTGGTACTGCTGAGCACCACAGGAGCACCGCTCGTCTGCGTCCATGAGTAGCTAGTAATGGTGCCGATATCTGTTGTCGAGCCTGTCCCGTCCAGTGTCACGGTCGTTCCGGGTTCGATATTTGACTGGTCGGGACCGGCATCTGCCGTTGGTGCATCTGAAATAGGCGCAATCCAGCCTGATTCAAAAGTGCCGCCACGGATGGTGTCGTAGTCGAGGACATGGTTGACAGTTCGACCAGTTGACCGGCCAACATACGCAGAGACGATGTCTTCTGTGCCGGCGTTCACATCATTGGCCTCCCATGAGTGGATGAGAGCGCCAGTGTCGCCGTCATAGACAGCATAGCCGAGATGTCCGTCGGTGGTACTTGTGCCCCTCCTGGCCGCAACCTGCATCAGGTACAGTCCCGGTGCAAGTGTTGTTGGTGCGATGGAAGCGCCAATTTGCCCGCCCGCAGCATTCATCATGACCAAGTTGCCACCGTTGCGGATTTGCAGAAGCGCAGCGTTTCCTGAAGTGCGGCGCAAACCCATCAGGTCCTCGGTAACGGTGACTGTCGAGTGAACGCGGACATAGGCAGAAATGATGGACCGCGCGCTCCCACCAGCAAGCAGCCACATCAGCCGCGTCGATGCAGAACCAGTATCAGACAGGGTGAAGCGATAGCCACGGCCACCATGAATCGCTGCAGCAGCTCGTGCTTCGATGCTCGAGTTTGCGTCAATTTGTACTGCCGAACAGGCCGTTCCCGTGGCTCCGGGGGCGATGGTGTTATTAGTGACACTGTTGTCTTTAAGTGTTCCGTCTAGTTTGCCCCCCCCCCCCCCAGCCGATTCGTCAATAGTGAATTAGAAAAAGAAATACACTTTTACCCAGATTATAAACAGAGCGGCGTCTGTAGCACCGCTCTGTTTCGTAGGCAAATATCCTCTCGAATTCAATTATCTCAGACAAGAATTTTACAGGGATGTAGTATCATCTGCATCTTGCGAAGTGTCATCACTGGCAGATGCAGCACTGCCTGATGATCCAGTTTTTTTATCTATTACATCAGCAGCCCCTTGCACTTTATTGACAGCCGCGTTCCCGCTATCGATAAAAGAATCGAGCTTCTTCTCGGCTGATTCAATCCCTTTCACAATCTTGTCCGGATCAAAGTTTGCAAGCATTCCAAATAGTCCCATGGCAATGTCCGTATATCCTACTGGTTCTTCCAGCGCTCTATCGACTCACGAATAACCTGTTTTGCTTCTTCGATATCACCAAATTTCTCCACTTTCACCGAACCTGGTTTTTTTAGATCCTTGTAGTGACTGAAGTGATGCTCGATTTGCTTCAGCAATTGTGGCTGCAAATCGTCAAGGCTATTGATAGCATCGCCCGTTTCACGATCATCGGCTGGAACAGCAATAATTTTATCGTCAACTTCACCATCATCAATAAACTTCATGACACCAATGATTTTGGCTTCGACAACCAAGCCAGTCGTCAATGGATGAGTCGTGATCAGCAGAACATCAAGCTCATCGCCGTCTTCATCGAGCGTCTGTGGGATGAAGCCGTAGTTCGTCGGTTTTGCAAAAATACTTGGCTCGACACGATCGAGCTTCATCACACCTTGCTTGCGGTCCCACTCTATCTTGTGGCTTGAGCCCGCTGGAATTTCTACAACAACAGTAGTTATACCATTTTCATAATCACCAGCATCAAAAATTTGATTAAAATCTGCCATGGTTCCTCCATTTTGTTATGACATATACTCTAGTGCAATTTTATCATTTTACTGTACTATAGTACACATGGCTATTACACCAAAGCTCATTCCGGCCGACCAGTATGTCCAGACTGTCGTTGATTCTATAGATACTGCAAGGGTCCGAATTTTCGTACTCGTGATGATCCTTGGCAATGACGAGTCAACCGATCCTCTATTGCAGGCCCTTAAACGGGCGAGTGGTCGTGGTGTAGAGGTGTCTATCAGCGCAGATTCGTTCACTTTATCGGAAATCATCAAGCCTTTTCGACCACGGCAGAGTAAACAAAAAAGGCCAATTACTAAGCTCAAAAAAGAGCTCGAAAATGCTGGCATACGCTTTCAGTGGTTGGGTAGCAGCGCTTCAAGTGCCGTTTCTGGCCGCACACACAGCAAATGGATTATTGTCGATGATACAACTTACAGCTTCGGTGGTATCAACTTATATGACGAAGCATTTGTTAATACCGACTTCATGTTTGAAATAAAAAATATCTCTCTCGCAGACTCCCTAGTGCGAGAACAAAAAAGAATTATTGAATCGAATCGACGAGGACATGCGTACAAAAGTCATTCACTCAAGAGTGACTATGGCACTATACTAGTAGACGGCGGCCTGCTGGGTGATTCGCTCATATATAAACGAGCTCTTGCACTAACGAAAAGAGCGAAACGCGTATGGTTCATATCGCAATATTGCCCAAGTGGGAGGCTAGGGTTGGCGCTCAAAAAAACTGACACTAAGCTCTATTTCAACGATTGGCGGCAGGCTAGCCCGTTTAATGCCTTCGTTATTCGTGCCGGGGCATTAGTAAGTGGCAATCATTCGCTCTACAAAAAATCGACCTACCTTCATGCAAAATATATGATTTTCGAGTTACACAATGGCAAAAAGATTGCTATCACGGGATCTCATAATTTTTCAAATGGTGGCGTATGGCTTGGCACAAGAGAAATATCTCTCGAAACAACCGACCAAGAAATAATCCGGCAGCTTGAAGCATTTACGCGAAAATTCGTGAGATAATCGCCAGCTATTGGTTCGCGTCTTCAAGATATTCACGAATACTCAGCGCCGCAGAGGCACCTTCACCAACAGCAGAGGCTATTTGCATAGTCGCACCGCTTCGAACATCGCCGCTCGCAAACACACCAGGCATACTTGTCATCAGTTTTTCGTCTGTTTTGATAAGTCCTTGCTCATCGAGCTCAATGCCACTGCCAGCAAGAAATTGCGTATTTGGCTTTAGTCCAACGAAAATAAACACACCATCAACGCTCAACGAGTGTGGAGTGCCGTCGGTTATAATATCAACTTCGGTTACTTTGCCGTCTTCGGCCTTAATTTCGCTAATAGTTGTTAAGAGATGAATTGTCACCTTACCTGCGTCAACGAATTTCTTCAACTCTTTTTGTAGTACTTCGCTGGCTTTTACGCGGCTCCGCACCAATAAGTCGATATGGCTTGCAAATCGTGTTAAAAAGAGTGCCTCTTGAACACCCGAATTACCACCGCCTACGACTGCCAATTTTCGTTCGCGGTAAAACGCACCGTCACAAGTTGCGCAGTAGTGCACACCGCGACCATACAATTCGGCTTCGCCTGGCACGCCGATTTTATTGTATTCACTACCAGTCGCAATCAACACGGCCTTGGCTTTTTGTTCTTCACCGTTCACGATAAGCGTCTTGTATTCGCCATTGTCGGTAATACTTGAAACTTCACCATATTCTATCTTGGTGCCAAATCGTTTCGCCTGAGCCTCCAGTTGGTCCGCCAATTGCATACCGGGTATCCCTTCAGGAAACCCGGGATAATTATCAACTTGGTCGGTTATTGCCGCCATACCGCCAACAATCGCCTTCTCATATACGGTAGTATCGATGTCTTCCCGCGTAGTGTATATCGCCGCAGCAAGGGCGCTCGGACCAGCACCAATCATAATCAAATCTTTTATGTCACTCATACTCTAGTAGCTCCCTAACAATTCTTTCGGCACTTCTGGATATGGAATTTCTTCAACCTTATCGATCGCCATAACAATAAACTTTATCGGTGTGTTGGGGCCAATATTATCACCGCTCCCCGCTTCGCCATATGCTTTGTCTGAAGGAATTTCGATCAATCGGACACCCCCGATCTTCATGCCAACCAGCCCCTCTTTCCAGCCGTCAATGAGTGCCGCTTCTCCTAATTTTTCGATGGCCAACGGCGTATTCAGTACCCCATCACCGATAGAAGTTTCGAGTACCTTCCCGTCAGGGTTCCACAGTATGTAATACACGCTTAGCGCGCTATTTTTCTCTATCTTTTTGCCGCTTCCCACTAATAAATCTTTTGTAGTAAGCTTCGTGACCGAATCTATGGCAAACTTCGCCGGAATGTTCTTGAACTTACTGAATGTCGCGAAGTATCTTTTCGATAGCTCTGCATTTTGCGCATCGACCTTTTTTTGTCGTTCTTTGGTCGCTGCGTCATATGTATCGCTCAGTTCTTGCAAACGAGCTTGCTCTATTCTTTGATTTTTGTCGGACAATATCATTACTGCAAATGATCCTAGCGTACCAATCACCATTACACCAGTAATAACCAATATGCCAATCTGTTGGACACTTAATTTCGCCACGATTCCCTCTCTTTGATGGTTTTTTATTGCTAGCGTCTATTGTATCACATTCGGCACTAGACCGTCATGTCATATGCTGCCAATTTTTCGTCGATATCTTTACCTGCATGGTTTTGCAGCATCAACAATCGAGCATAAATACCGTCTGTTTTTGCCAATGTTTCAGGCGCACCCATTTCATCAATGGTACCATTTTTCAGCGTAATGATCCTGTCCACCGTAGCGATGGTACTCAGCCGATGAGCGATAATGAGCGTGGTACGATGTTTCATGAGCCGATCAAGCGCTTGCTGTACGAAATATTCGCTCTTGCTATCTAGGCTGCTGGTTGCTTCATCTAAAATCAGTATCGGCGCGTCCTTGAGTACTGCTCGAGCGATTGAAATTCGTTGCTTCTGCCCGCCAGAAAGCTTGATGCCTCTTTCACCAATTTCCGTATCGTATCCCTTGTCGAGCTTTTGAATAAACTCATCAGCATTGGCAGCTTTTGCCGCCGCTTGAATCTCTTCATCGCTTGCCCCTGGTTTACCATACACAATATTTTCGCGAATAGTCCCCGAAAACAGCGCTGGATCTTGAAATACAGTCGCAATATTTTGCCGTAGACTTG
>CALLZM010000010.1 GCA_937858705.1 uncultured Candidatus Saccharibacteria bacterium
CCTTGGTGATGATGTCATCTGCTGCGCGAATCGCGTCAGCCGCACTGAAATCACCATAGCTGCGCGCCGAACCCTTGCTTTCACTCCCCATTTCTTCCAGCACATAGGTCGGTTTTTTATATTTCTCCAGAAGTTTTGCCGCCACAATACCGATGATGCCATGGTTCCACCCAGGCGCACTCACGACCAACACTGAGTCATCGACATAGCGTTCAGCCTGGATTATCGCTTCCTTCAAAATCTTGTCTTGTTCCGACCGGCGGTTTTGATTCATTTCATCGAGTAGCTGGGCTTTTTCAAGCGCCGTTTCACGATCTTTCGCGAGAAGCATATCGAGTGCATATTGTGCTGTCTCCAGCCGCCCCGCTGCATTCATACGCGGGCCAAGTGCAAAACCAAGACTTCTCGTCGTTATCTTATCTGGATCCACACCAGCCACCGCCATAAGTGCCCGAAGTCCTGGTCGTCTTGTCTTTGCCATCACCTTGAGCCCCCAATATACAATGGCGCGGTTTTCATCAACCAGCGTCACTACATCACATACCGTACCAAGCGCCACAAGATCGAGCAGCCATTTTTCTTGCCCCTCAGGCAAGCCATCGAGGCGAGTTTGTAGCGCTTGCACAAGTTTGAAGGCTACGCCGACGCCAGCCAAATCTAAAAACGGATATAGTGAGGCTGAAGATTTATCGGCAGATTTTTTGGGTGTTTTGGTGAAACCAGATAATTCTGTTTCGGCCCCCTTGCTCGTCGAGGATGTTTGAGCTCCAGCGAGTTCCGCAGACGACAAAGGTGCTGAGACAGAATTATCCTGGCTTGAGCCAACCGCATCCAGAAAATCTGCCGATAAATCTTGCAAAATAAAATTCTCATAAACCTCAGGATACTCCTGCAACAACCGCTTTGGATTTATCACCGCTACCGCTGGCGGCTGAACTGGCGCAACATTATGATGATCGGTCACAATGACATCGACGCCCAGCTCATTCGCCCGAATAATCTCCTTTTCACTCAGGCTACCACAATCTACAGTAACGATAAGCTGCGCGCCCGTTGCTGCAATCTTCTCCACCGCCTCAACCGTCAACCCATAGCCCTCTACAAACCGATTTGGAATAAAAATATCGACATTTTCGAAGCCAAAACTCTCAAAAGCGTCGATCAGGACCGTGCTCGCCGTCAACCCATCGATATCATAGTCACCATAAATCGTAACGTTTTCTTGCCGTTCGTGCGCCATCACTAACCGCTCCACCGCCTTGTCCATATCAGGCAGCAAAAACGGATCATGCCTGGCGTCATAACTTGGGTTCAAAAAAGCATCTCGTGCCCGGCCCTCAAGCCCTCTTGCACGCAAAATCTCATCAAATATATTCATCTAGCGAAGTGACTGAACATCGCTCGTACGCTTCACCCGCTTGGTTTGCTGCTGCGACTTAATGACAATGCTCTGGAGCTCTTTAAAGATAGGAAACTGCTTATTTGTAGAATAGATTTTGGTATTGCCCTGCTTTTCGGCCTTCAGAAAGCCAGTTTTTTCGAGCCGTTTCAATTCTCGTTGAATATTACCCGGATCTTCCTTGATGAGCTTTGCTAGACCTCGAACATGCGTATGAAAATCTGGATATTTGGCATAGACTACCACGATTTTACGCCGCACTCTTGAGGTGATAAAAACGTCTAACATACTCCCTTTCCTACTAATAACCTAAACAATAAGTGTTGCTTTTTATTCTACACTTTCCGCGCACTTGTTGCAACGCCCTAACGCCATTTCGTGATAATATCGCTTATCTTTTGGATAATATCTGCTCGATCGGGCACGCTGTTATTGTTATAATAATGATTGGTATCGAAATAATTTTCTTTTACATCGAGTATGTGTACCTCATCAGCTTGAACATGAATTCTATCAACAGCGGACACATCAGCTACGGGCGCTAGCACGACGAGCTTCTCAATCCGAATCGGCTTTAGAAAGTCGAGCACCACATCGAGCGATGCACCACCGCTCAGGCCATCAGATACAAGAAGAATGACTCTATCCCGCAACAAATCAGTATCAACCGTACCCCCATCACCTAATAGTCGGTTGATTTTTTGAAAGGCCTGCCGTTTCTGCTCATTGAGATATCCATGAAACTCGCTGGTATATTCGTATACCTCGCCACTCGAAAATTCACTATTGTAAGTAAAATCACCACCTTGCGACACTGCACCAAAGCTCAGACCTTCGCCCGGTATTTCTATCTCTTCGCTCACAAGGAGCATGAGCACGCAGTGCAAAGCTGCCGCCAATTGCTCACCCACCATAACACCGCCATCATTCATAGCCAATACCGCACAGTTTTCGTAGCGATATTTCTCTACAACTTGGCCCACCAAAACCTGCCCAGCTTGCTCCCTCGATTCAAAATACATATGGTTATTATATCAGAAGAAACCTCTTTTTCGGAATAATAGCTCTCTAGCGCTATACTATACCTATGCACTACTACGAGGTTGCGCCAACAAAGATTGTTCGACAAGGATCGAGCTCTTTCACTTACTGTTCGGAAACTTCCCTCGAAGTAGGAACTATTGTCAGCATATCTGTTGGTAAAAGCTCTCTTATTGGCGTAACAATATCAAAAACCACTAAGCCCAGTTATACTGTCAAGGACATTTCATCTGTCATAGAGTCCACGCCCCTACCAAAACCCTTATTGAAAACCTTACTATGGATGAGTGAATATTACGCCACACCTCTCGCCACAGTATTATCTGCTGCCCTACCTACTGGCATACAAAAAACACGACGCAATATTACCCCTGTAAAAGAAACCGTCAAGCGAAGTCGAATAAATTTTGTACTCAATAATGATCAGAGGTCGGCTGTAGAAAAAATCAGCTCTGGTCTTCCGACTGTCATGCTCCATGGCATTACCGGCTCTGGCAAGACAGCCGTATATATAGAATCTGCCAAGCAAACAATAGCCAGAGGCAAATCCGTACTCGTCATCGTACCAGAAATCGCCCTCACCGCTCAGTTAGTAGCAGAATTCACCCTTCACTTCGAAGACACACTACTCACTCATTCCAAGCAAACCGAAGCAGCACGGCACCAGATATGGCAACAGGCACTCCATAGCACCAAACCAACCGTTATCATTGGCCCTCGATCGGCCCTATTTACGCCGATAAAAGATATTGGGCTTATCATTATAGACGAGTGCCACGAACCTAGTCTGAAGCAAGAAAAATCCCCTCGTTACTCTGCTTTACGCACTGCCAGTGTGTTGGCGGGACAATCTGGTGCTACCGTAATATTTGGCAGCGCCACTCCTCTTGTTAGCGACTACTATCTCGCCAGCCTCCACGCGAACACAATAGCCGAGCTTCCTCATCTTGCCAGACAAGGCGCGAAAAAACCTCGCATAGAAATCATCGACATGACAAAAAGAGACAGTTTCATACGGCATCGCTTTCTTTCAGATGCACTACTAGCTTCCATAGATCGTACTCTAAAGGAAGGTAAGCAAACTCTCATATTTCACAATCGTCGTGGTAGCACGCTCACAACTCTCTGTAAAAATTGTGGCTGGCAAGCTGGCTGTCCGCATTGTTACATACCGCTTACTCTTCACGCCGACAAACACAATTTACTATGTCATATCTGCAGCTATACATCTCGCGTACCAACCAGTTGTCCTGAGTGCAATGCTACCGACATCATTCATAAAGGTATCGGCACAAAACTCATAGAGAGTGAGCTGCGAGCACTGTTTCCGAACAAAAAAATTGTTCGCTATGATGGCGACAATGAGCGTGATGCGACGCTCGATAAACATTACGAGCAGCTCTACAAAGGTGAAATCGATATCATTATTGGCACTCAAGTGGTCGCAAAAGGGCTCGATCTGCCCCATCTGCGAACCGTCGGTATCATCCAGGCCGATTCAGGCCTCTCTTTACCAGACTATAGCTCACCAGAACGCACATTTCAGCTATTGTCACAGGCTGTTGGTCGAGTGGGACGATCGGCCGCCGATACAAGCGTGCTCATTCAAACTTATCAACCAAGCCATCCATCGATTGTATATGGTGCTGTCCAAGACTATCACAGTTTTTACAACTATTCGCTAGCATTGCGTAAGCATGGCACCTTTCCGCCTTTCTGTTACCTACTCAAGCTCACCTGTAGCTACAAAACCGAAGCCACCGCTATCCGTAATGCCAAAAATCTAGCGAACACACTACAACAAACACTCACCGATATCGAAATAGCTGGCCCAACACCCGCGTTTCGCGAGCGAATTGCCGACACCTACCGCTGGCAAATTGTTGTGAAATCCCCCAAACGACAAAGACTCGTAGAAGCCGTCCAGCTCATACCAAATACTCACTGGCAATTCGAGCTCGACCCCATCTCTTTACTATAAAAAGCCACCTATTAGTAACAAAAATTGAACGGCCGTCGCATATTTGTTACTAGTTGCACCATCTATCTACTTTTACCTCTGTATACTGTATAATATAGCTCATGACCAAAGACGACATCATTCACCTGCCCAATCCGCATCTACGGCAAAAATCTGCCAAAATCACTGTCATAGATGATGAAGTGCGCCAGCTCGTCGATGATATGGTAGCCGCCAGTCTGGATTGGGAAGATAGCCGAGAGCATGAAATCAGTGCCGCACTTGCAGCTATACAAGTAGACCGCCTCAAGCGAGTGGTTATCATTCGCAATAATTTCGACGACAAAGAAGAGCGAGAGTTTACGGCACTCATCAACCCAGAAATCGTAAAATATGAAGGCGAGCAAATCGAAGACTATGAAGGCTGCCTCAGTGTCAGTGGTAGTATATACGGCAAAGTGAAGCGAGCCAGCAAAGTACGCGTGAAAGCCCTCAACCTCGATGGACAAGAAGTAAAATTCAAAGCCGAAGGATTTTTGGCGCGAGTCATTCAACACGAAATCGACCACACCAAGGGCATGTTATTTATCGACCACATTCTTGAAGATACAAACGCATTCTATAAACTCACAAGTGACGGCAATCTCAAGCCGCTCGACTATGACACCCACATAAAGGACAATCATGACCTTTGGCCAGAAGACTAATCTCATCTTCTTTGGCACCGAAGAGTATAGCCTCGTCACCCTTCAGACACTTGTCGAGCGAGATTTTCGCATAGCAGCCGTTGTGACAAAACCAGACAGCAAAAAAGGTCGCGGACAAGCCTACAGCCAGCCAGCGGTCAAGCAATATGCTCGGCAACATGGCATACCAGTGTGGCAACCGCATCATCTTGGTGATATCGCCATGGACATTGAGGCACTTCGACCAGTTACTGGTATATTGGTGGCTTATGGAAAAATTATTCCGCAAAGTATCATCGATCTGTTCGACCCTGGCATCATCAACCTCCACCCCTCACTACTGCCAGCATATCGTGGCCCTTCCCCTATTGAGGCCGCTCTGCTACACCAAGACCGTCAGACCGGCATCAGCATCATGCAGCTCGATGCCAAGATGGACGCAGGGCCAGTCTATTTTCAATCTCAGCTAAATCTCAACGGCACCGAAACAAAGCCAGACCTCTACAGCCAGCTTTTTTCCATGGGCAGCCAAGCCCTTGCCGACCGACTGGCTCATATCGTCGATGGCTCGCTGCCACCCAAGCCTCAACGCGATGCCGATGCCACTTATTGTTCACTCCTTTCCAAAAAAGATGCCTGGCTTGACCCTACCACCACGACCGCATCTCAAGCCGATGCTCATATTCGTGCATTTTTAGGCTTTCCCGGCTCTCGCCTAACACTTCTCGGCCACGAAGTTATCGTCACCAAAGCTCATGTGTCAGATACACCGACCGATCTATCGGTAAAATTCGCCGACAACAAGCATCTTGCTATCGATGCACTCAAGCCCGTGGGCAAAAAAGAAATGCCCGCTCGGGCATTTCTGTTAGGCAGAAAAAAGTAGCACTTTACGCAGCAAGCGTGTAGTCATCTTGCGAAGAACCACTGACTGCGCCCAATATAGCATCTTTATTCTGTATAGTCTCTTGCTTGAGCTCTTCCATCGTGCCAGCCACAACATCGCGGTAGTTCGGTCGGTTGATACCGAGCCATTTCAAACTGGCATATTCTGCCAATACCACTAGTGGCGGTATCTCTGCCGGCGCACTACCGCTCAGTTGCTGCCATACTTGATCTTCCTGATAGTTCGGTATATTGGCAGCTATCCAGGCATTTACCTTCTCTTCATCGCGGTCTATAAAGCTTTCAAATTCCGCCAGCTGCGCATCGCTCAAGCCTTCAGACAGCTTCGTGCCTACTCGCAACTCTAGCTGCTCACGAAAATACGCTAAAAATGCCTGCTTCTGATCTTCGGGCAAACCACCCAAACCTACATCTTGCAAAAATTGATCGTCTAATTGGAACATGTTTACATACCCTCCCTTGGTAAGATAGTTTCTCTATAGAAGAGTATACCACTAAAACAAGCTAAATGCCATTCTCTGGTGTTAGCACGCCCTATCTCTTTGCCGCTAGCTCATTGACATAGTCGCGCTTCACGGCATCCATCATGTCGTGCACGCTGGCAACATTTTCACCAAGCCACCAGAGAATTTCATCTTGCGTCGAGCCATTCTTCTCCATTTGTTCGACATGGTCAACTTCTTCTTCAGTCAGTAGATCGTTCATCATAGACAAGGCCCTCAGATTCACCGCCAGATTGACATTGTGAAGGCACGCAGCCTTGTCTCCCTCTGTGGCCTCGCTTATACCTAGTATTGCAAATACTTCTTCGTCAGTCATTTTTCTTTATTCCCCTGTTTATGTTTTTAAAAATTTCGTCAAATACTGCTTAGCGTAGAGCTTTTACGGCTTGCTCAAACCAATCTCGTGATTGCTCTGAAAGATTCACTACAATATCTTTGTCCCAGTCCTGGAATCCAATTCCAATCCTCTTGAAGTTGGTTAAATCTACCGGATTCCCAGCCCCATCAACTAAGAAATTGTCACCGAACAGCTTATATCCCTCATGGATGAGCCTGTCCATATCGCCACCACTAATGTTACCTACGCCAAGCTGCTCAGCAAGCGCATGAAGTGCGTGCTCTGGAGCGCCATTGGTATTTATTGGAACAGCATCGATGATCGTCTCAGGCGAGGGGATATCTCCGCCATTTGTCTGTACCGGCTCCTGCCATCCTGTTAGCTTAGCATATTCCTTGGCCTGTTCATCGGTGACCTTAGGAGAGTTCGCAAAAGGATCTTTAGGCGCATCTGGAGTCGAAGGAGATAACGCATTATGAATCGCATCAACCCCAGCAAACCCTAATCTTCCACCAGATGCACCTATCGAGATAGACCCCAGAAGACGATTGCGATTGGCTTTCACGACTTCACTAGTTTGCAGTTCGGTTGCATCTACCGTAGCCCTCGTCATAGCATCTGCAGACGATACCTGTTCATCATTTCCTCTAATCCTATTTCGATATTCATTATCGCTCTGTGCTTTTGCCCTCTCAGTCGCTTTGGCAGCCAAGTGCTCTTCTGACTGCTCCTGCGCATGAGTCTTGGCATTTGGATTCTTCTTGAGGTTCTCAGTATACGAATTAGCCTTGCGCCTATTTATATTGAGGCCCATAACTCCGCCAACACCACCGCCAGCTACAGCAGCTCCCGCTGCGACAAAGGGCGAAGCTATTCCAAGCGCCATTCCACCTACTGTTATAGTAGCCCCCGCAGCTGCTCCAGCCGCCAATAGTACTCCGGCTTTCTTAACAGAGCCACCAAGCCCTTTCCAGAACCCATCCTTAAATGTCGCTTGGCGTGCCCACCAGTTTGAGAAACGAGATGCCTTCGCGCCTACCTCACCTTGCTTTTCGACAATCTTGGCTTCAAGAAGAATATCTTCTTCTGCGGCCAGGGTTAATTCTTTAGCCCTCAGAGACTGTGCGCTCTCACCTGCCTCTATCTCAGCAAGCCTTCTAGTATATTCTTCTTCAGTAATACTCTCTCGTACCGCCAGTAGCTCAGCTCGTCGCCTGTTGCCTTCTGCCTGAACTTCTGCGCGCATTGCAACAATTTTATCATCAAGGACGCTTGAGCTCAGACTATCATAGGCCTCCCTGGCTTGATCCATATCTTCATGCTTAGTAAACCGATTGTTGAAAAATTCTGCACATCTAGTTACGCCAGGTATCTTTTTAATGAATTTACTGAGGAATGGATTTTCAGATCTTAAGAATCTACCCCAGAACCTCTTACGATCCTTGGCTGTCTCTTCGGCATAGTTATCTCGAGCCCTGGAAAGCTCTTGCATCCTTTGTACCTGCTCTGGGGTTAAGCTTGGTGGAGGTGGCAGTTGTTCTTGAGAATCCTTCCAGTATTGCATAAAGGCTTCGAACTGTTCTTTGCTAAGATTACTCCGCGCTTCCGGAGGCATTGCTCCAATAGCTTCGTTCCAGGCTTTCCAAAACTCAGGGTTTTTCTGTACATCATCATCAATAGAAGGCCCCTGCTCAACGCCACTCTCAACAGGTGCGGGAGTATCGTCACCAATAATCTGGCGCAACTCCCTGGCTCTTTTCCTCGCTCCCTGCTTTGCATCCTCAGGAATATTTGAATCAGTCAATATGCTATTGATCTCTCGCAACTCCCTGATAGGGTCCTCGCTAGGCTCAGGGCCTTTTCGCTCAGCGGCTAGCTTAAGCAGCCTCTCACGCTCCTTGTTAGTAAAATATGCAACCTTCCCTTCTTCATCAAGATAATTTCCGTCTTTGTCTTGAGCAGTCAAATACTTTGCGGCTCGGCGAATTCTTTCGCTATATTCCACAAGGGCGATCTCGTCTTCATCAGACAGTTTCACTTCTGGACCTCCGAGTGGCTCGGGTGATCCCGGAGTGTCATCTGGAGTAGGTGCTGGGGGGGGTGTATCGATCGCGGTGAGATTTTCTTCATAAACAGGTCGCAAAATAGCATCTGAGCCCACGCTCCTTAAGAGATACTCATACTTACCAGCCCTGCCGCCTTGAGACTTTTGCACTATCCGAACTATCTCCCATTCCCTATCATCACCAGCAATGGCTACTTTGTTGCCTACCTCAAAAACGGAGCTGGCGGTATTTTCTACGGTCGAAGCTAGTGCTTCTTTCGGCTGGTCACCGGATGCCGCTAGCGCGGAGTCGTTGCTCTGTATGTGTCGCCCCTGCTCATCAACCTCGCCATTATAGACTTTGGCTAGTTCATATCTTAATTTATCTGCCGACCAACCCTCTTCACGACCTTGATTTAGAATTTCTTCATGTAGGGCACTCATCTGTTCTACAGTAAGTCCATCGGTAGACTTCTCATCATCTTTTTCCGCCAAGTACGCTCTTGTCTCATCTGCATGAAAAGCAAGTTGATTCATTTGATCATTCGTCAAGAATTTACCGTCAGGACCAACCATTCTATTGCCATTAAAATCATAGACATCGCCTACTTTATCCGGAGTTGCCTCTGGTGAGAGTTCTACTGTCGGTTTCTTTGTCATGCTGGTAAGATTTCCTTTCGCGCTATTTTGAGATATTTTTTGTTTTATATATTTATCTTATACCCGAATTTTAGCACACTTGAGCATAAATGTCAAGGTGTATTCGAGCATAGGATGCTCAATTTGAAGTGTACCATGAAAAAATAGGAAGCACAAGCTTTTTGTGAGGTTTTTGCCCTCTTTTTACACTAACTAGCTGGCCGTGCTTCTAGACGAAGTATTCGCGACTCGTGATTGGCAAGTTTTTTGGTGTTTTCTTCGGTCTGGTTGGTTTGGTCGTTGGATTCGACACCGACAGCATCGAGAATTGTATCAATCTTTTCATTTTGCTCATCGAGTTGATCCTCAATCCTCTTAAATCGCCTGTCCATTCCCGTGAACCGATTATCCATTCCCGTGAATTGATTATCAATCCCCGTGAATCGCCTGTCAATTTCTTGGAATCGCTTCTCGAAGCGTTCTTCGAGTTCCTCAAATCGCTTATTTATCCTTGCATCTTGCGCCGCAAAGCGTTCATCTATCCTTGCGTCTTGCACTGCAAAGCGCCTGTCTATCATTTCGTCTTGCGCCGCAAAACGCTCATTCATAGCTTGCATCATGCGCTTTTCTTGTGCATGCAACAGCGCTTCCATCAGCTGCTTGATATCTGCCAGATCATCGCTCGTTAAACTCATATGCCTAGTATACGCCAAGCGAAAACCAAGCGCAATGGCATGAAGCCGTTTTAAATAGACCGTTTCACGAGTTCGCGGGTGAAGAATTCGAGCTTATCGCCCACTTCGAGTGCTACTTTTTTGTTCGTCTTGAGGCTCAAGCCGCACATTTCGCCCTCGAACACCTCTTTCGCTTCTACTTGCTGCCGTTGGACATGTTCTACTTCGGCTTCACCAATAGTTTCTTTGCCTCGCTTGATACGCACCAATACGCCCGCGACAGCCTTACCGCTGAGCACTTCGCCGCCACAAATAACATTTTCTTTGACTGTCCTGAACACACCTTTTATCCCTAGCTCGCCAATCTCAGTCTCTACCACTTCTGGTGCGAGAAGCTCACTCATGGAATTTTTAGCATCATCGAGTAGTTCGTAAATAACATTGTATATACGCACTTCTACGCGATCTCGCTGCGCCAGTCGCTTCACCGCCGGCGGCAAATTCACATTAAAACCATATACTACCGTCTGCTTATCGCCCACGCCGAGACGAATATCATTTTCGGTAATGCTACCAACACCGCTACTAATAACTCGCAGTGTCACATCACCACCAGTATCGATGAGTTTTAAGCTATCGATAACAGAAGTGAGCGAGCCTTGAACATCGGCCTTCACAATAACATTGAATTCTTCGGAATCATGTTTTTGAGTCATCATTTTCAGTAAGTCAGCGCCAGTGACATTGGTGCTTGCCGCCACTCGCTCTCGTTCTTGACGATTGCGCTCAACTATCTGCCTGGCTTCTCGCTCATTTTTAGCGATCTCGAAGCGATCACCAAATTGTGGCACTTCCTTAAAGCCCGTTACGGTTATTGGAGTAGACGGCCCAGCTTCCCTTAGCTCATCGCCCTTGTAGTCGAGAAGGGTTCGAACTTTGCCATGTACTATACCGGCAACCAAAAATTGTCCTTTTTTAAGTTGCCCCTGCTCCACCAAGAGTCCCGCTACGGCGCCCCGGCCTGTTTCCATATGCGCCTCAATCACCAAACCTTCGGCTGGCGTATCGATATCTGCGCGAAGTTCTTCCATATCTGCAACGAGAAGCACGGTGTCAAGAAGATTCTCGATACCTTGGCCAGTCTTGGCGCTTACCTCAACCATCGGTACATCACCGCCCCAACCTTGCTGATCGGCGATCACCCCATGTTCGGCCAGCTGGCCCATAACCATACCTGGATTGGCCGTTTCTTTGTCGATCTTATTGATAGCAACCACCATTTTGGCATTCGCATTGCGTGCAAAGCGAATCGCCTCAACGGTTTGCGGCATCACGCCGTCATCGGCCGCTACCACAATGATAACAACATCGGTAAGCACGGCTCCATGCTGGCGAAGTGCCGCAAATGCTTCATGACCTGGCGTATCGAGCAGCGTAATTGGCCTCTGGTTGCGAATAGTCTGATAGGCGCTGATATGCTGAGTAATTCCCCCAGCTTCACCTTCGACGACTTTTTTATCGAGCACTGCATCGAGAAGACTGGTTTTGCCGTGGTCGACATGCCCCATGACCGCCACAATGGGCGGCCGAGGTGTCGCGTCATCGCTCAACACATGTCGTCGAACAACAGGCGCAGCTACCTCTCTGCGCACGAGCTTCACATCGAGCCCTAGCTCTTCGATGATAATTTCAGCTGTCTCAAAGTCGATTCGTTGGTTAATGGTCGCTACAATACCATTTTTAAACAACTCGCCCACTAGTTTGGTGACCGATAGATTTAAATTTTCAGCCAGCTCACCGACCGTAATTGAGTCGGCAAGCGTTAAAATCTTCTCTTGTCCTTCTGTCATGTTCGCTATTCCCTTCTGCTTCGCTATAGGAATAGCGAGCCATGCTAGTACCTACACATTATTTTTTCTTATCGCCAAGTGTCAGTGAAATCTTACGGTTTTCTTTGTCGATTTCCAGAACGATAAATTCTTTTCGTTCATTGAGTGTAAAGATTTTCTCTGGATCAGCACCTTCGCCGCCACCAAGTTCACTGATGTGAACAAGCGCTTCAACTGCCTTGCTGATCTGCACAAAAGCACCAAATGGTGTGATGCGAGTCACAGTGCCTTCTACTTTGTCGCCCTTCTTGAACTGCTCAATTTCATCAAGCCACGGGTCTTGGGTAAGTTGCTTGATACTGAGGCTGAGGCGATCTTTATCGATGCTGATGATTTTCGCTTCAACAGTTTGGCCTACTTTCACATAGTCGCTTGGGTTTGATACTCGCTCCCAAGAAATTTCCGAGATATGAATAAGCCCCTCGATACCCTCAACATTGACGAATGCGCCAAAGTCGACCACACCAGTGATGACACCTTTTACGGTGTTGCCAATAGTCAGTTTCTCAAATCGTTCAGCCAAACCATCTTTGATGGCTTCTTTTTCGCTGAAAATAAGTTTGTTTGCCTTACGGTCGCAGTCTAATATGCGAACTTTCAGTGTTTGGCCAACCAATGAGTGGAGGCGCTGCAAAATTTCTTCTTTGTCGCTCGAGCCAACTCGAGGATAATGCTCGGCTGAAAGCTGTGATACAGGGAGGAATCCACGAACACCTTCGTATTCGATCAGTAAGCCACCCCTGTTTGCGTCGTACGGGACGATTTCGACAACTTCTTCGGCAGCCATTTTCGCAGCTGCTTCTTCCCAGCCCTTGTCTTTGGCTGCTTTACGGAGTGAAAGCAAGCTGTAGCCATTGTCGAGCTCGGTGTCGATAACGCTAACGGTGACTTCATCGCCTTCATTGATTTGCTTTGAAAAACCGACTTCACGGCGGGGTACAATGCCTACGCCCTGAGCGCCCAAGTCGATGAGAACTTCGTGTTTACGGACAGTCAATATTACACCAGTAGTAACTTCGCCTGCAATAAGCTGTTTAGTATTGTCGTTTGAACCGGCAAGCAGTTCGTCCATGGTTAATGTGGCAGTTGCCATAAGTCTATATAGACCTCTCTATTAAATTGATATTATTCGATAGTAATGGTTGTAGTTCGAACACCTCAAAAGTCCACAAACAAAACCAACACTTCCGCTTACCTTATATTGTAGCGCTTACTAGTGAGAAAGTCAATTATACCTGGAGTGAACGGCGATAGGCAGCGATTGACCCAAGCAAAATGGCAATAATAGCACCTGTGGCCATGGCATCGCCAGGCCCGGTTTGTGGCAGCGATTGACCAGCCTGCGCAAGAGTGTCGCTGGCCTCTCCACCTGTCGTACTCTGTTCCTCGGTATCGTTTTTACTGTCGACAGTAGATTCTGCTACTTCTTGATCTGGCGCCTTGGTCTCTTCAGTTTTATCTGTTTTGCCAGACTCTGTGTCTTTTTTATCATCGGTCTTCTTATCGGTCGACTCGCTCGATTTATCCTCATCTATAGGGGCGTCTGCTTCTTTTGAGCTATCAGTTTCGTCAGTTTTGCTATCTTGATCAACAGCCACTTCAGCCGGTTGACCAATCTGACGAATCATGATGATACCGCCCGCTACTACTGCTGCCAATACTACTCCCACCACGATAAAACCCACCACTGATCCTCGTTCGCCTAATCGTGTCATAAGCTTCCTCTCGCAATTTACTTTTCCTAAATTATACCGTAATTACTCTGTAAACGCAACATTTGGTATACTAATTAGTATGATAGTCGCCGTCGATACAGGGGGAACAAAGACACTTGTTGCTGTTTTTGATGCGAAAGCAGGAACCATTATCCGCTCCGACCAATTCCCCACGCCCAAAGATACCACCGCATATATTTCGCAAGTTACTCAGTCTATTAAAACACTCGCCGAAGGTGAAACGCCACAAGCTATATCGGTAGCCGTACCTGGGCCCGTCCGAGATGGTATAGTCATTTTTTGCGTAAACTTAGGCTGGAGCAACTTTGCCATTCAGGGCGAGCTCAAGAAAGAATTTCCTTATTCACACCTCTTTATAAATAACGATGCCAACCTTGGTGGTGTCGGTGAAGCCAGAAGACGAGACCCTGTACCGCACAAATGCCTGTATATCACCTTGGGCACAGGTATCGGGAGCGGCTTTATTGCAAATGGCGCAGTTATCCCAGAGCTAGCCGATAGTGAAGCTGGACATATGCTACTTGATACAAATACCACCTGGGAACAACAGGCAGGTGGTATTCGGCTGCTAGAAGAATTTGGTCCAATCGGCGAAATCCACGACCCCGCTACGCTCGAAGAGATTGGCCGTCGTGTTGCCAGAGGACTCCTCGTACTCCTGCCCACATTCCGTCCAGATATCGTCATCATCGGTGGAGGTATTGGCGCTCACTACCAGCGCTTTTCTCATATTGTTGAGGCCGAGATACAAAAAATATCACCCTTTGACTGCCTTGTCATTCAAGCTACCAACCCGAAAGAAGCCGTTGTATATGGATGCTACTTCGTCGCCACAGATGCCCTGGCTCATCTCTAAGTTACAAGAGGATTTCCCGAATATTCAGTTCGAGGAGTCACCCACAACCGCCTGGAACCCCGTCACTCGAACGGTATATTATAGCAAAAAGTGCCCCCCTCATCTGGTGCTTCATGAATTGGGGCATGGTCTCCTCAATCATCAGTCGTATAGCCGAGACATAGAGCTTTTGGGCTATGAGCGAGATGCATGGGAAGAGGCAAAGAAAATTGCTACAAACTACACTGTCGAGCTACAGCAAAATGACATAGAAAAACACCTCGACTCGTATAGAGACTGGCTGCACTCTCGAAGCACCTGTCCGGCCTGTGAATCATCAGGCCTGCAAACCGCCAAATACCGTTACACCTGCCTCGCTTGCAAACACATATGGCGGGTAAACGAAGCAAGAACCTGCGCGTTACGACGATATACCACATAAAATACCCCTCTATCCGAGGGGTATTTTATGGTCATGAGAGAGCTATTATTGCTCAGTCTTGACGCTTTTACCACGGCGGCTGATTCGTCCACCTTTAGCACCAGCAATGCGAGCAAGTGCTGGATTGGCAGCAAAACCACCAGTGTTACTATTGCGACCACCTTTGGCGCCAATCTTGGCATAAAAAAGTGGATCTTTTTGTAGATTTTTGGCAGCAGCTTTCTTGCCGCCTGCAGTTGTTCCTGCCATTTCGAGTTTTCCTCCCATTTAAAAAAGTTTTCCACGCATAATTCGGCGGAAAACCCTCTTGTTTAACTCGCACATCATTGTGTGCTATGTTTACATGATAGCATACTGCTCATACTTTGTCAACATTTACCATAAAGATTATTATGGTATAAAAACTATTGCATATATATCACCAGTGCGATATTATAAATAAGCTACTGTATAACACAGTAGCGGCACCTGTTGGAACTACAAAAACTACGGTTCCACCACAACAACTATAGACGACCCGATCTGCGAGACGGGTCGTTTTGTTTTCGGGACTCACAATACTCTATTGTAGAGCCGAAAGAAGCAGAGACAATTGCCTATCGGATACAGTCGTAACGCTCGAAAGCGATGTATAACTCTTTGTAAGATTGGCCGTCGCGTCGGAAAACACCTTTTGTTTCTGTTGTTTATTCGCTTCTGCTACATTTTTCCAGGCCTTATCGATAGTTTTGAGGCCCGTAACAGCCGCTTCTTTCACTGGCATATATGCATCTGAAACTTGCAGGTTCACTACCTCAGTAAGTACATTACTCACAGTCGATACCGACGATGCAAGCTGTTTTTCATTTACCGTTTTGCCAAAATTCTCGCTCATCAGCGGTTGTAGCGCTGCTATGAACCGTTTTTCATCATCAAGAAACATTTTAATGGGCCGTAGAGCCGCATGAATCTCCGCTATGGCCGCAGCCGATTTTTGACAACTCGCAACCGCCTCTTTAGCATACCGAAAGGAAGATTGCCAGCTATAAATATTGTCCAACTTGCATACCGGCACAATTTCAGCACGCTTCAAGGCTTGTTGTAAGCGCTCATAGCGTTCATCTGTCCCCTTCTTTTCTGTGTTAACCTCTGCAACTACGCCATCCCGTGCAACACTGGCCTGCCGAGCAGCACCACTCGCTTCTTGCGCCATTGCCTCATATGCCCTAGCGCCAAAACCAACAAATACTCCTACGGCACCAAAAAGTAGTACTACGCCAGCAACAATCCATAGTATTCTCTTTTTCATCGCGTAGTCCACACCTCGCTTGCAAGTGGCCAAGGATTAAACTTACACCCCTGAAGATTGATTGACTGCTGCTGCATAACAGGGGCAGACTGACCTTGTCCACCACACGATGAGTGCCCATGCCCCAACCAATGACCTGTCTCGTGGTTCACTACCATATGGCGATAATCCCTCAACGATCCGCCGCCATTATTCCATGTCGTCGTAGCTCCTAGCCATCTATCTTGATTGATGATAACAAACCGACCAACTCGACAACTTAAATCGGCACTACAGCCCGACGAAAATGTTGGCACTTGGCTCGCCTCGGCCAGTACGAGCGTGAAATCACCAGCTGACGACACTTCTTTAAATGAGAAGCCCAAGCGAGTCCAGCCTCGTTGATCGTTTAATGTTTGATTCGCTTGGGTCTTGAATTCGGCTATATTTGCCCGAATACCTCCTCTGGTTATCACCTCATAAGTAATCGTTCGCGAAGATAAAGGCGTTACTGCTTGGCTGACGCGTTCATCTTTTGCGGTTTGTCGCAAAGCAGCCTGACGGGCCGTCTCCTCAAGCTGCTTCTTCAGCCACTCTGGCTGTTCTATGCGAGGTGCGGAAATAGAGGAAATAGTACTTTCAATGAAGAATATTCAGCCATATCAACAATAGGTAATCCTGAATTTACGGCCAATATTGATCCGGCGCTAAGCGCGCTATACTTAGCAAAACATAATAAGCACATACACCTTTTATTATACCGCTTAAGTACAAAAATCACTCAACTTATTGCCGCAAAACTCTAAAAATCTTCTATTTTGCTTTTGTATATCTCAATGAACCGAATGAACATAGAGTTATCAGATTCTTTATGTATTTCACCTGTCATTTTCTTCTCCTGACTGTCTATGGCGATTGGCTGCCTCTCGCCATTCGGGATCATTAATGAGTTTCTTTACGCTCAAGTATATTCCCTCCGCATCCGAAGGAAGTTTCTCAGCCTCCCGCCTTAGGTCGCCCCCCTCATCATCATCGAGCATTATATCTGGATTATTCGCAAGCCACAACTTGCTCTGTTTTGTTGCGAATTTACGATCGTATATGGTTGGGCGGCCCTCCAATGAAACAGCCGAGGCAACTAAGCGATCAATATCATTCGTGCCGTCCTCTATGAACTGGCCGATAAAACGCGCAGTGCGGCCATTGCCATCATTGAATGGATGCACCCAAATAATTAACGCCTCAATAGCCATAGAGATTTTCTCAGTGCGCTCATCGGCTGAATCCTGAGTTGCACCAAGGTAGTCCCGAATGGCATCAAAGCCCCTAATGAAAGCTCCTGGCTTGTCATCTATCGACGGAGTGTGAAGTATCGGCAGAAAAGCACCTTTTTCACTCTCATCTTTAGACAGCACCAGAGGAGTTTCGCCCCGCAGTCGTGCATTAATATGCTTTGCGATTCGTAAAAAGCCTGCCCCATCTTGATCTCGTACAAAGTCTAGTCGGACTTCGGGATCCTTAAAATACTCTTGATACTTGCCTAGCAGTCCATCAATCAGATAACGAGTATCAGACTCTCTCTCTCTTTAGCTTCTGTCGTATCGAACACGACCGACTTGTGTTGTCTTTCGCTTGTGGGCATTTTTATCCTTTCTGTTTTTATAACAACTTCATATTAGCATGAATAGTATAAAAAGTCAATAGCGAAAGACCATCCCTTTATAAAAACGACATCATAAAAGACAAAACCCCTGGTATTACCAGGGGTTATTGTATAATTCGGCACCGTGCTAGTTTCCCACTTGCGCAGTATAATCGCCGCTGAAGAGCTTAACTTCTGTGTTCGGAATGAGAACAGGTGTTTCCTCTTCGCCATGGGCACCGAAGTAAGGTTTTAGAGGCGTACTCTTTGTTGCTCCATTCACTAGGAGTGGGTCGCCTAAAACCTTGCTTCGATGTCCGTATCGACAAGCACGGATTTTTAATTGTAAAGTTGACTTTGGCGGTGTTTGCACACCAGTTACTAGTTAAGTCTACCTCGCTATCCTCGTTTATGCAAGACATAAACAAACGGATAGCAAGGACATAAAAAGGCAATGGGACTATTAGTATGCTTCAGCTCCATGCATTGCTGCACTTCCACCTTGCACCTATCAAACAGATCGTCTATCTGTGTCCTCATAGGGAAATCTTATCTTGAAGTTGGCTTCGCGCTTAATATGCTTTCAGCGCTTATCGCATCCGAACATAGCTACCGGACAATGCAGCAGGTGGCCACAATCCGTACACCAGAGGTTCGTCCGCCCCGGTCCTCTCGTACTAGGGGTAGATCTTCTCAAATTTCCTATCGTCCATACCGGATATAAACCGAACTGTCTCACGACGTTCTGAACCCAGCTCGCG
>CALLZM010000011.1 GCA_937858705.1 uncultured Candidatus Saccharibacteria bacterium
CCAAAGGTCAAATTGCTGGCTTCTTTGCGGCGAATTAACGCCGGGCCATTGCTCGAGAGTGAATCTCGAGGTATATCAAACCGCTCGCCTTCTGGCAAATTCCATTCATCGAGCATGGCTTTTAGCTTCGTTTTACGACCATCGAGCTTGCCAGCGATAACAAATCGGAGGTTATCACTGGTGTGCGTCCGCTCATGATGTTCCTTGATATCTTTTAGCGTGACTTTCGGAATTGTCTGTAGTCGTTGCCAATAAGTATAGATGTCTTCGCCAAGAAGTTGCTGGATTTTTGGCCACAATACACGATTGTGGTTGTTGAGATAGCCAGTCAACTCACTCTTTACATTGCCCTTTTCGGCCTCCAGCTCGCTATTATTGAATCTCGGTTCACAAATCGCCACTTGCTGTAACTCTAATATGCGGTCCCACTCGAAATCGGCACAATCGGCAACGTAGCACATGGCAAGATCACTTGTATATGCATTGTGATACGCGCCATTTTTCGTAAAGTCCGCCTCATATGCATGTTCTGTTTTATATTTTGCATTCGCGCCAAATGCCAAATGCTCCATAATATGCGCCGTCTCATATATTTCCTTATCGGCAACAAAGCGATTGCCCGCCCGAAAATGAAACTGAAAGCTCATGACAGTCGCGCCAGGTATATCTATAAAAAGCCCCCTTGCGCCATTTTTCAGGCGCACATCTTCGACCGAGTGCTTCATTACTTGCGACCTTTTTTCCTATTTTGGCGTTGTGATTTTTTCTTCTTGCGAGCTTCGTTGCGAACTCGATTGACTTCGGTCGTCGTTTTCGCTTTTTTCACACCAAAATCATCGTCGCGATTCTTCTCGCCACTTGTCACTTCGTTCACACCGCTTTCAACGGAATTTTCAGCAAGCTTCGTCAGTTCAGTGTCGTATTCATTGTCCGAAGATTGTTTTACCAGCGCATCGGTTTTGTGTACATGGAACACAACGCTCAATACTTCATCGGTCAAAGTAGCTTGCAGGCTATCGAATAGCTTCTGGCTTTCCGAGCGATATTCGACCAACGGGTCGCGTTGGCCAACGCTACGCCAGTGAATACCCTCGCGAAGATGTTGCATGTTCTCAAGGTGTTGCATCCACAGTGTGTCCAAAACCTGCAGATACACTTCTCGTTCTACGCCGCGAATCAGCTCTTCACCAAGCTCTTTTTCTTTATCGGCATAGAGTTTTTGCACCAATTCTAGTGCTTTTTGCTGTCGCTCACGATCTTTTTTGATGGCACCTAGTTCGGTGACAGCTTTTTCATCTGCGTGGAATACGGCCAAAAATTCTTCGACAAACTTTGAGTTATTTTTGCTTGGCAACTCAGTGAGTTGTTTCACTTTGTTTTCAATCAACCGCTGAATTTCTGGCTTGATGATACCACCATCCAAAATCTTGCGACGCATAGTATAGACAACTTTTCGATGACGATTGATGACATTGTCATACTGAACAACATTTTTGCGCGTGTCAAAGTTGTAACCTTCAATGCGCTTCTGTGCTGCTTCAAGCGTTTTTGAAACAGCCCCATTCTGAATTGGCGTATCCTCATCGACACCTAGCCGATCCATTAACGACTTAATACGCTCGCCTTGGAAAATTCGCATCAGATCATCTTCGGTCGAAACAAAGAATTGACTATCGCCAGGGTCGCCCTGACGGCCACCACGACCTCTGAGCTGGTTGTCAATTCGCCGTGATTCGTGTCGTTCAGAACCGATAACGACCAAGCCGCCCAGTTCTT